>DAIDUQ010000020.1:0-40551 GCA_027456605.1 Steroidobacteraceae bacterium
AGTCCGGGGTCGTAAAGCCCGGAATGATGAAGAAGTTATCCGCATTGGTGGTCGCCGGTTCCGTCGAGCTGACCCCGGCGGCGTTGTACCACGCGGTGGCCGTGCCATCGTTTATTTGAAACCAGTAGCGCAGCTCCGTGCCGCCCACGTTGCCGATCGTGCCCTGCCAATAATCGAACTGACCGGTGGGATCGGTGGAAGACCAGCTCATCGGCACCCAGGTGGTCGTGCCGGTCGCGGCATCGTAGTACACGATGTTGGCGCTGGTGATGTCGTGGTAGCAGACTCTCAAGGTCAGGGTGACGGAGGAATTCGCCGCGGGCTGCGGATTACTGTCGTACATCGGACCCTGGTCCGCGAAGATCTCGCGCCAATGAACGTCGTTATTGTTCCCGCAGGCGAGCGCCCGGCCGGGGGCGGCAAGCAGCGCGCTGCCGAATAGGATCATAGCGAGCAATGGTAGCCGGCACCAAAGCCGGTCGTATCGATGCGTGAATCGATTCATCGGCTGACCCCTCTTAGCAAACCGTCCAGGACTCGCTCCAACCCCGCGTCATGTGGGGGCACACTCCGCTCACCGGCGGCTCGATTCCGGTCGCTCCGGATACATCCTGGCGCGCACGCCCGGCCCGGGCCCCCGGACCGGCCGCGTGCACAGCTCCATTCAGTCGGAATGCCGGCCGCTCGGGCGACCCGCTTTCTCGATGGTTACGCTGTACGGCTTGCCGGCTGGCAGATCGACGAACGTGAGGGCTGCGGCCCGATGGTGGCCACGTGCCCAGCAGACGGTTCTGCAGCCACTGAGGGCCGCACGATTGGCCTCGGGTTTCAACGCGCGCCCGTCCACGCTCACGGAGCGCGCCTGAACCCGGTTCAAGACGAACAGGTAGCGCCGGAGCGCGGGCTTATAGGTGCCGCGAACGGAGCCGAGGGTGAGACGGACGGTTCGGTTGCGCGCCTGCGTGCCGAGCCGCTGCAGGAAGTACTGCCCGTGCTCATACGCGTAGGTCTCGCCGTTATCGTCGTAGTAGTCGAAATGAGTAGCCCGTTTGGCCGGGAACACTTGCACCGTCGCTTGGGTCACGGGATGCTGCCCGATGTATTCCATGAGCGGCTGAGTCGGGATGATCGCACCCTGCCGGACGAACAACGGTATGTCCGCGAACGTCTTGTAGTCCAGCGCCAGCGTCACGACCCGATCGCCGCGGTAGACCTTGCCGGTGAAGAAGTCGGTCCACGTGCCAGGCGGCAAGTAGAGGTTCTTGACGCGTTGATTGCGGCCGACCACCGGCGAGACCAGAATCCACGGCCCGAACATCCACGCGCTGTAGTCGTTGCGCACGTGCGGATCCCGTGGCCACAAGAAGTACAGCGGCCGGACCAGGCCCATGCCCGTGCGATGCTCATGCCACGCGAGGGAATAGATATAGGGAATGAGACGATAGCGCAGATCGAGGGCGGCGGTGGCCGCCCGAGCGGCAGTCTGGCCGTAGATCCACGGCTGGCGTCGCTGCAGGTAGCTGCCGTGGACCCGGGTGATCGGCGCGAAGGCGTCGAACTCGAGCCAGCGCGCGTAATTCTGTCCCGAGGGATGGCCACTGAAACCGCCGCCATCCATGCCCCACCACATTTCGCCGACGTCGATGGCGCTGAGCATGCGCTGGCGCTGCGCGGCCATGCTTTTGAACCCGCTCTTGATGTCGCCGGACCACAGGCCATAAGCGTAGCGCTGTGCGCCGAGCCAGAAATTGCGATTCAGCGACCAGACACGCTGCTTGGGAAAGTACTTGCGCTGGCCGTCGTACAGCGCCCGCTCCATGTTGAGGAATTGTCTGTCATTGCCGGTCTCATCGGCCTCGTCGTTCCACCAGCCGGCGATCCCGCTTGCAAAGCTGTGCCGCAGAGTCGCATTGAAGAAGAACTTCCGCGTCGCGGCCTTCTCGAAGTCGAGCGTCTTGACCGGTTTGTGCGCCCAATAGTCGAGGCTCGGCTTCTCGTGCGGAAGGAAAAGGTGATGTTTGGTGCAATAGCGCCCTTCGACGGTGTCCAGGAAGATTCTCGGCTTCATGATCCCGATGAGGTGAATACCCAGCGCGGCGAGCTCACGACCAAGCTTGCCGCTCGGACCATCGGGAAATTTCCTGGTGTTCCAACGGAATTCGCCGTAATGGTTCCGACCCCAGGCTTTCCAGTCGAAGTCCATCGCGAACGCGTTGATCGGGATATGCAGCTTCCGATAGCGGCGGACGATGTGCAGCAATTCCTTTTCGTTGATACCCCACTGGCTGTTGATGAAGCCGAACGACCACTTGGGAAACATCGGCGCATGGCCCGTCAACACATCCAGCGTGGAGAAGATCCGCGGCGGATTCCCCAGAATCAGGTAATAGTCGAGATCAGGACGCGTTTCATGCAGCACCTTGATGAAACCGTGGCCGAGATCGAAGAGCGTCTTCTGACTGTCGACCAGCAGTGCGAACCCTGAGGTACTCCATACCAAGGGCGCTCCGGCGTCGCCTTCCCAACCCGCGGTGGCGAACTGTCGGCCCATGCGCAGCATGCCCGACCGCGCGGACTGAAAGGCGTTGAAGCCGTGCACGCCGTACAGCGCGGCGTTCCGTGGCCGGAAGTGCAACGCCAGGGTGTCTCGGCCGAGTAGGTCGAGGCCGCGCTGAGTCAGAACCGGCGCCGAAGCGCCCGGGCGGTAGACGCTGAGTGTACCGGCGCGGCGATCGACGACCACGCGCATGCGGCGGCTTTGCAGGACGATTTGATCGCCCTGCTGGCGTACCGTCACCGGGGCGGCGGCAGCCTGGGGGGCATGGGGAGACATCACCAACGCCGCCGGCGTGGCCTGACCGTACGGCAGGAAGTGCACACGCAGCACGTTGCTGCGCACCAGGATCAATTGCAGCGAGCCGCCGTCGAGCGCCACGTCGGCGCCCTTCGGCAGCATCCTGATTGCGCCACTGGCCGCAAGCGCGGCTTGAGCGGTCCCCACAGCGAGCATTCCGGCCGCCGCCAGGGCGGCCCATCGGTGGCCCAGTCTCATGTCGTCAAATACTCCTCAACGCGCTGCGCGGCGCTGGCGTGAAATCGCCGCCGGGTCCGGCGGAGCGCCCAAAATTACCCCCATTGGCCACGAACCCCCGTGACAGCCTGCCGGCCCGTTGCTCGCGGAACCCGTTCACGCTGCGGCACAGCCGGCGCTGCGCGCGCGCCGAAGCCCGCTCACCTCGAGTCCGTTGCGACGAGATCGGAACGATGATGCCGTGCGCCGTGCAGTCTTCTGTCGGAGAGAATGCGATGGGCGCGCCGGATTTGGCAACGTTCCGCATACGTATTCATTTCCCGGTGATTGGTCCGCGCATTTGCGCGGCTCTATGCTGCGAGTCTCGGTCCAGCGCGGAAGCATGCTTGGCCCGGGTGCGCCCGGAGCATAATCCGTACTCAGGGGCCGGTGGGACGTCATGGCAATATCAGTCCAAGAGCATAGCGTCGTCGCGCGGCGGCTTCACGTCAGCCCGGACAGCCGGCATGACTGACACCCCAGAACGCCGTATTCGACGCATCGTGATCGTGGGTGGCGGTACCGCCGGGTGGATGAGCGCCGCCGCGCTCGCCGAAGCGACGCAGGGCCGAACGCCCATCGAGTTGATCGAGTCCGATGCCATCGGCACGGTCGGCGTCGGCGAGGCGACCATCCCGCCGATCCGGCAGTTCAACGGACAGCTGGGACTCGATGAGAGCGCCTTCATGGCCGCCACCGGCGGCTCGTTCAAGCTCGGGATCGAATTCGTCGGCTGGACTCGACCCGATCATCGCTACTTTCATCCCTTCGGTCGGTTCGCACCTGATTTCGACTCCGTCTCGTTGCATCAGTACTGGCTGCGCGAACGCCTTCGCGGCGACCACACGCCGCTGGAGGATTACGCTATTGCCTGGGTCGCGGCCCGCATTGGGCGCTTCGACCGACCCTTGCCGGACCAGCAGCTGGTGTTATCGCGTCTCGACTACGCCTATCACTTCGACGCGGCGCTGTACGCCCGCCACCTTCGAGCCTACGCCGAGCAGCGCGGCGTCAAGCGGACGGAGGGGAGAATCGTCGATGTCGCGCTTCGCGGAGAAGACGGTTTCATCGCCGCCGTGGTGCTGGAGAGCGGCGGGCGCGTCGAGGGCGATCTGTTCGTCGATTGTTCCGGATTCCGCGGCCTGCTGATCGAAGGAGCGCTGAACAGCCGCCTCGATGACTGGCGGCATTGGCTGCCGTGCGACCGGGCGCTCGCCGTGGGCTGCGCGGTTGGCGCGGAATTTCCGCCGTATACGCGCTCGACGGCGCGCCCGGCCGGCTGGCAATGGCGGATTCCGTTGCAGCACCGCATCGGTAACGGGCACGTGTACTGCAGCGAATACATGCGCGACGACGAGGCCGCTTCCATCCTGCTCGCGGGTCTCGATGGCGAGGCGCTCGGTGAGCCGCGTCTGATCAAATTCACGGCCGGCGCGCGTCGCGAGTCCTGGTCGCGAAACTGCGTGGCCATCGGGCTCGCCGCGGGATTCCTCGAGCCGCTCGAGTCAACCGCCATCCACCTCGTACAATCGGCGATCACGCGGCTCCTGGCGCTCTTCCCTGACCGCGACTTCAACCCTCTGCTTCAGCAGGAATTCAACCGGCTGACGTACACGGAATACGAGCGGATTCGCGACTTCCTCATCCTCCACTACCACGCTCAGCAGCGCGAGGAGCCGCTGTGGCGCTACACGCGAACGATGGGGATTCCGCGGGAGCTGCGGTACAAGATCGATCATTTCCGCTACTGCGGACGGATCGTGGCCGAGCCGTTCGAGCTGTTCCAGAACTCCTCCTGGCTGGCGATACTCGTCGGCCAGGAAGTCTGGCCGGACCGCTATGATCCGTTGGTCGACCTGCATAGCGGAGTCGACGCGCAGCGCTACCTGACAGGAATCCGCGACGTGTTGGAAAGGACGGCGCGCGCGCTGCCGACCCATCGCGAATACATCGAGAAACACTGCGGCGCGACCGCGTCGCGGGCCAAATGAACGTTCACGCTACTGCCGCTCGACAGCGCAGTGCTCGGCGATGAAACGCTCGTGGGCAGGCATACGTTCCACGGCCGTGGCGATCACCTTGCGGATGGTATTGAGAAAATCTCCCAGCTGCCCCTGGGGCAAGTCATCGGCCGCGGGGTGGTAACGCTTGGGCAAGACGCCCTGGCCCAGCAGAACCTGCAGCCAGGATTGCTCGGTGAACAGCTCTTCGCCCTCGCGGAAGATCTGGCCCGTTGCCCGGAAGATGGCCAGCTTACGCGCCAATCCCGGCGGCGCCGGCAGCGCCGCGCAGTGCCGCCAGAAGGGCGTATCGCGCCGTTCGGTCGCGCGGTAGTGCAGCACGACGAAATCGCGCACCTGCTCGTACTCTTCGCGCATCTTGCGGTTGTATTCCTCGGCGATCGCCGGATCGAAGCCGGCATCCGGAAAGAGCGCCAGCAGACGGCTGGTGCCCGACTGGGCCAGATGAATCGCCGTCGATTCCAGTGGCTCGATAAAGCCCGCGGCGAGCCCAATGGCCACGCAGTTGCGCACCCACAGGCGGCGTCGCACGCCGGTCGAGATCCGGATGACGTGCGGCTCGCTCAATGCCGGGCCCTCGAGACCCGCCAGCAGGATCGCCGTCGCTTCGTCGTCGCTCATGAACTCGCTGCAATACACGTGTCCGTCGCCGCTGCGATGTTGCTGCGGAATGCGCCACTGCCACCCGGCGGGCCGTGCCGTCGCCTGCGTGAACGGACGGACGGTTGCTCCATTGACTGCGGTGGTCGCCACGGCCCGATCACACGGTAGCCACTCGCGCCAATCGTCGAACCCGCTGTGCAACGCGCCCTCGATCAGCAACGCGCGGAATCCCGAGCAGTCGACGAACAGATCACCCTCGATCCGCTCCCCGCTCTCGAGCACGACGGCCTCGATGAACCCGTCGGTGGCGCGCAGTTTCACATCGACGATCTTGCCTTCGGTGCGCTTCACGCCGCGCTCGTCGGCGTAGCGGCGCAGCATCTGCCCGTAGAGCTTGGCATCGAAATGAAACGCGTACTTGATGCCGCCGATCGGACTCTGTCCCACCCGTTCGATACGCGCCATCCGCTGCCCGCGGGCGGCCGCCGCGTTGAGCGAATAGGTCCACAGGTCCTCCGCCGCCGATTCCGCACGGCTGCGCAGCCAGTAATGCTGGAACGGCAGAGGTCCCAGCGGCAGCCCGACCTCGCCGAAGGCATGCAGGTAGGAATGCCCGAGGCGCAGCCAGTCGTTGAATTCAATGGCGAGCTTGAAGGTTCCGCCGGTCGCCCGCAGCATCGCGTCCTCCTCGATGCCGAGGAAGGTATTGACGTTGCGGATCTGCGGAATGGTGGCCTCGCCCACCCCGATCGGACCGATCGAGTCCGACTCCACGACGCGCACTTCGAGACGCGCTCCCATGGTGCGGATCAGTACCGCCGCGGCCATCCATCCAGCGGTACCACCGCCGACAATCACGACTCGCCTGATGCTCTGCTCGCTCACGGCGTCTCTCCCCCACCCCTTGATCGCCTCATGATCCTAGCACCGCCCCGAGCGCATGTGTGGCGGATGAAAGAACGACCCCACCGGTTCGCACCGGTGGGGTCGGAGGGGGTGTTTGTCGTCTGGAACAGGTACGAAGCGTGGATCTTACCCGGGTGCTTTCCGGGCAAGCCCCGCCGGCTGTCGCCGGCGGGGAAGCATGGTCTCTTGAATACGCATCACTCGAACTGGTAGGAGAACCCGACATTGAGCGTGCGGCCGTACTGCTCCCAGCGAATCACCTGCCGCGGGTCGTTGTTCTGGTACTCCTCCTGCACCTCGTTCCCGAGGTTCCAACCCGAGGCGATGAGGGTCAGACCCTCGAGCGGCCCCGTGTGGAACGAGTAGCTCACCTGCGCACTGATCCAGTGCTGAGCCCGTTGCATATCCAATATGCGGGTTTCGCTGATGCCGTAGATGTTGGCGAGGGCTTTGGTGCGGGAGTTCAAATTCACATCCGCCTCGAAGCCGTGGTACGCGTAGTACAGCGTGTAGTTCTGTACCCACTTGGCGAGGCCCAGGACCGTCACCGGCTGGGTGTTGCCCGCGTAGTAAATCGCGCTCCTGGTCAGGGTACCGCTGGCTTCCAGACCGAACCCGTTCAACCAATGGGTCAGGTCGCCGAACGGCACATCCGTGGCGAGCTGCGCGCCATAGATATGGCCCGCGCCATCGTTCTGCGGGACGGTCAGAGTGCCATACGGCGTGCCGAGCTGCGACTGTTGCGCGGGCGTGAGATACGCGCTCACGAACGGCGTGAAGTTATACAGCGTCGCCGCCGCCGGGTTGATGTAATTGCTCAACTGCAGATAGAAGCCCGACAGCTGGACGTAGCCGGTACCCCCGCTGAGGCACAGCGCCGAATTCTCCGCCCGCTCGCCCGCGGTGCACTTGTAGGAACTGCCCGAGAAATACTTCGCCACGCTCACATTGACGTTCGTGGCCATGGTCGGCAACAACTTCGGATTGCCGCCGCCGCCACTGAAATATGCCTGATTCGGGTTGGTGCTGCTCAAGTACGTCGGATTCCCGCCGATCGACATGCTCGAGACCATTTGGTCCTCGAACGGCCGGGCCATGGTCCGCGCGACGGCGAGGCGCGCCTCATAGTTGTGCGGGAACGAGAATACCAAGTTCAGGCTGGGCAGAAACCGGGTGAAGCTCGTGCCGCCCGTCATGGGAATCAACGTGACCTTCGTCGCGGCCCCCGGGGTTTCTCCGGGCGCGATGCGTGATCCCTGAGACGACTGGGAAGTATGCGCGACCTGCACGCCGAAGTTGCCTCGCAGTCCGACGTGCCGGCCCAGAGAGGTCCGCAGGTTGAACTGCAGGAAGCCGTAGGTGTCGTCCTCGTGCATCGTCCAGCTCGGCGGCCCCATGGGCCCGGTGTTCGAGCCCGACGTCGGGAAGAACTGATCGACGCCGCTCGCCAGCAACGCATTCGGGTTATACGTGACTTGAGGACCGATGCCCATGAAGCCGAGGGCATCCACCGCGCCGGTGCTGGCGCTGGCGGGAATAGCCGCCGTCTCGGTAGGAGTTTCGCCAGCGGGACAACTGCTGAACGTGATGCAGCTGTGACCGGCGGTTTCCGGCAGCACCACGAAGTCCTGGGCGAGAGTCGCATTCTTGTGGTGATGCATGTAGTCCGCGCCGAATACCATGCTGGAAATCGGCCCGCTAGCGAAATAGTGACGGACGGAGGCTTTGAAGTTGGCGATGTATTCGTTATTGCTCAGCTGATTGAGAAAGCCCTGCTGCACAAGGCCGGCACCCGCGCCCCAGCCCTGCGGATCGGTGAGGACGATAGACGGGGACGCGAAATTGTTCGGCGACGTCAACAGCAGCTGGCCGTCCGCGGCGTAACTGAAGTTGACGACACTGGGCGAAGTGGTCGCCTGGTTGGCCGGACCGTCGTATCCGAAGCCGGAGTAGCTCTCCAGCTTGCCATAGGTCCGAGCGGCTCTGTTGTAGCTCGCACTGAAGCGGCCGGTCCAGTTGTCGGAGAACCTGATCCTGTTGCCCCAACGAATGTTGTAAACGTAGTCCTTGTGATGATTGTAATCGTTGCGGATGACGGGATAGACGTTGGCATAGCTGCCGCTTTCCACGAACCCGTTGCTCACCGGACCCGGCGTCAGTACGGTACCGGAGCCCCAGAACAGCGGAAACTCGATGCCTTTGCGTTGGGTCGTCTTGTTGTAGTTCTCGTACGACAGATTGAGCGTCGTGCTGTACACGCGGGACGGCCGGTACTCGAAGGTGGCGAAGTACGATTCGCGCTTTCTGAGGCTGGAGTAGTTGTAGTTCTTCGAGCCGCCGATCACGTAGTTGCCGGCCGCATCGGTCGGATATCCCCAGGGCGCCTCACGGAGCCTCTTCGACGGCTGGGCGCTCAGATCCACCCCGAGGGCGACACCGAGTCGTCTGTGGTCGAACTGGTTGATGTAGATGCCATTGACGTCGTAGCCCTTGTCCGCGACGCCCGGGCCGGGCATCAGGTTCCCCGGATCCAGCCAGGTGTAGTCGGCGTTGAGCACCGCCTTCATCTTCTTCTGCTCGAGCGGCCGCCAGGTCTGCATGGCGAAGGTCGCCGCCATGCCCTGGCCGATCAGGTCGGCCTTCGGGCTCACATACACCTTGATGCTCTGGAACCAACCGGGCGGGTACTGGTTGAAATGTACGCCGCGGTTCTCCGCGGTGGTCGCCTGCTGGACGCCATCGAACAGCGCGCTGCTGAACGAGCTGCCCAGACCGTGGAAGTTCACCGACTGCGGTTCGCCGGCGACCATCTGCACGGAGACGCCGGGGAGCTGCTGGAGGGCCGAGGCGATGCTCGAGGCCGGCAGCCGGCCGATATTCTGGGCGGATATTGCCTCGACGATGGAGTTGGAGTTTTTCTGGATGGCGATCGAGTTTTCGATACTGCTGACGAAGCCGCTGATCGTGACCTTCTTGAGCAGGTTCTCGTGGGCGACTTTGATCTTAGTGGGTTTCTGCGGGCCCGATGTCTGCGCGCTGGCTTTCTGCGGCGCGGCAATGGCTGTGACCGGCGTGACGGCGACGACGGCCGCGGCGCCAAAGCAGGCCGTGGCGACCGCCAGTTCAAGAATGCTGCGCTTGCGTCTGGTAATCACGAGAACTCCCCCCTCGGGCAATGTGTACTGGTTGCGACCCAGCCGGGTTTCGGTCCGGCTCCAAGCCTGGCGCGGCGCTGCACCTTTGTGCCGCCGCCCGTCCCGGCGAATCGGTGATGAATGATTCGTAACACTCAGAACGAAAGCAAGCGTCCGCATACGTATTCATGATGTCCAGGCGGCTGCACGGCACCGCGGACCGGGTATCAAACAGGCAGAGGCGACATGAATACGTATGCGTAAATCAGGGTGAATACGTATGCGGCGGAGCGGGAAGGCGGCACGCCGATGCCAAGCTGTGTCACAGTAGGGTAAAGGACTCGCGGAACATAATCATGACCGACAGCAGATGGTGGCGGGGGGCGGTGATCTATGAGATCTACCTGCGCAGCTTCCGGGACAGCAACGGCAACGGCGTCGGCGATCTGCCGGGCATCGCGCAGCGGCTCGATTACGTGGCCAGCCTCGGCGTCGATTGCATCTGGATTTCGCCGTTTTACCGCTCGCCGATGGCGGACTTCGGCTACGATGTGTCGGACTATCGCGCGGTGGACCCGATCTTCGGCACGCTGGCGGACTTCGACCACGTCGTGGAGGAAGCGCACCGGCGCGGGCTGAAGGTGATGATCGATCAGGTGATCAGCCATACTTCGGCCGAGCATCGCTGGTTTCTGGAGAGCCGCGCGGACCGCGACAATCCCCGCTCCGACTGGTACGTCTGGGCCGATGCGCGCGCCGACGGCTCACCGCCGAACAACTGGCAGGCGGTCTTCGGCGGACCGGCGTGGCGCTGGGAGCCGCGCCGCCGGCAGTATTACCTGCACAATTTCCTCGACGCGCAGCCCGATCTGAACTTCCACAATCCGCAGGTCCAGGCGGCGGTGCTGGAGAACCTCAGGTTCTGGCTCGACCGGGGCATCGACGGTCTGCGCCTCGATGCGATCAATTTCTGCTTCCACGATCGCCTGCTGCGCGACAATCCGCCCAAGCCGGCGCATCAGCGCACCGGCCGGGGCTTCAGTCCCGACAATCCCTATGCTTATCAGTACCATTGGCATAACAATACCCAGCCGGAGAATCTGATTTTCCTGGAGCGCGTGCGCCGGCTGATCGACGACTACCCGGGCGTCGCCTCGCTGGGAGAGATCTCCGCGGAGGACTCGCTCGCGACCATGGCGCAATACGTCGGCGAAAACCGGCTGCACATGGCCTACTCGTTCGAGCTGCTGACCGATGAGAACGGCGCCGGCCACATCCGCGATACGGTCAAAGCGCTGGAGCAGCAGATGCCGCACGGCTGGCCGTGCTGGACACTCTCCAACCACGACGTGGTGAGAGTGGTGACGCGTTGGGGTGGCGCCAATGCATCGCCGAGACTGGCCACGCTGCTGAGCGCCATGGTGTGCTCGCTGCGCGGATCGGTGTGTATCTATCAGGGCGAGGAGCTGGGCCTGCCCGAGGCGGAGGTTCCCTACGAGGCGCTGCGCGATCCGTTCGGCATCGCGTTCTGGCCCAACTTCAAGGGTCGCGACGGCTGCCGCACACCCATGCCCTGGCGCGACAGTCCCGGCGGAGGGTTCAGCACCGGCACCCCCTGGCTCCCGGTTACGGACGAGCATCTGCCGCTTGCGGTGTCGCGGCAGGAAAGCGACCCGGATTCCCCGCTCAACCACTTGCGTCGCTTCCTGCGCTGGCGCCGCGAGCAGCCGGCGCTGCGCTGGGGAGAGATCCGCTTCCTTACCACGCCGGAGCCCATCCTCGCCTTTCAGCGCAGACTGGACGGCGTGACCGTGCTGGCGGTGTTCAATCTCTCGCCCCAGCCGCAGCGTGCGCATCTGCCGATATCCGGGCGGGTCCAAGCGCTCGACGGTCATGAGCTGGCCAGCGGACGCATCGAGGGGCAAGAGGTGGAATTGCCGAGCTATGGCGTCATCTTCGCCGAAGTTTCCTGATCACTCGCGCCGGTTCTGAGCGCGTTGCAGCCAGCGTTGCGAAAGCGCAACGATTTAACCACGTGGCTGCTTCTGTTCTTGCCTTAGACTACCTGCTGACGAATCGCGTCGGACAAGAGGGGGCGGCCGATTGGCCGTGTGAATTGCCTTGTGCGCTGCGCAAAGAACTGAGCTCGTTTCGCCTGACGCTCCCGCGCAGTCGGGTGTGTTGCGCGTGTCCGACAGACGTCATCCGGCCAATTCACTCGACATCGCGCACCTGGCGGGCGTCTCGCAGTCGACCGTATCGCGAGCGCTGCGTGGCGACCCGATGGTTTCCTCCGCCACCCGCGAGCGCATTCTCGAGGTGGCCCGCCAGCTCAACTACCACGTCGACAAGAACGCATCGAGCCTGCGCCGCAAGCACACCGGAACGCTGGCGCTGTTGTTCTTCGAGGACCCCACCACGGACGACTCGTCCATCAATCCGTTTTTCCATCCGATGTTGGGCTCGATCATCCGCACCTGCTCACGCCGAGGCTACGATCTGCTCGTCTCCTTCCAGGACCTGCTGCGAGATTGGCTGGCCGATTACGAGGACAGCCACAAGGCCGACGGCATCATTCTGCTCGGCTACGGCGACTATATGGCCTATCGCGAGCGCCTCGAGACGCTGATCAAGCATGGCGCGCATCTGGTGCGTTGGGGCCACGTGCTGTCGGATCATCCCGGCGTTTCGGTCGGCTGCGACAACGTCGCAGGTGGTCGGCTTGCCACTGGGCATATCATCGGCCTCGGCCGCCGGCGCATCGCCTTCATCGGTGAAATCGAGCCTTCGGCACCGGAAATGGCGGACCGTTACCTGGGCTATTGCGCGGCATTGGACGACGCGGGTGTGGGTGCCGATCGGCGTCTGCAAGTGTCGGCTGTCTCGACCGAAGTCTCGGGCGTGACAGCGCTGAACAGGCTGCTCGAGCGCGGCGTGGAGTTCGATGCCGTATTCGGTGCCAGCGACTTGATCGCCATTGGCGCCATGCGGGCGCTCGCGGCCGCCGGCCGGCGCGTTCCGGAGGACGTCGCGGTCGTGGGATTCGACGGCATACCCATGGGCGCGGTTACGCGCCCCTCGCTGACCACTGTGTCCCAGGACACCAAGCGTGCCGGCGAGACTCTGGTGCAGAGTCTGATCAACCAGATCGAGGGACGGGCGGCGGAGAACATGATCCTCTCGCCACGTCTGGTGATTCGCGATTCGACTGGCGCCGCCGCGCCGTGCCCCAGCGCGCCGTGAACCCGTTCCGATTCTCTGGAGAGCCGCCCCCGATGAGCCACACGTATCTGCTCGAGCCCGGCGTCTGGACGGGCACCGGCACATTCTGGCGCGAGGATGGCGAGCCGCTGCCGGCGGAATGGCGCACGGAGGTGACGCACCAGAGCGACTGCTGGCTGATGGCCGGCTCGCTCAGAGTCTTGGGCGCGCCGCCGGTGGAGTTCCGCAACGCCTACTCGATCGAGCCGCCCGCGAAGAAAGGCGCCTGCCTGCGGTGGATCTCGGAGAATGCCGCGCTCGGCAAGCTCCAGGGCACTTTCTCCCTGTTGGAGCGATGCATCGTGTCGATCTATCAGTCCGAAGCCAACGGCTATCACGGTGCGGAGCACTACGGCCGGATCGACCCCGAGCACTATCAGGCCTCGGGCGCGCTGCTGCTCGGTGCGCGGCAGCTGTCCTCGTGGGAGATCCTGCTTACGCGCGAGTCAGCGCCAGCAGCTGCGTCGTCGGCAGGTAATGATCGATCAACAGCGCCGCAAACAGCCACATCAGATAGCTGATGGAGTAGCGGAACAGGCGCATCGGCAGCTCCGGCCGCCGCGTGAACTTCAAGCGCCAGGCGTAATAAAGAAAGCGGGCACCGAGCGCGAGCGCCGCGGTCAGATAGATCAGCCCGCTCATGCCGGTGATGAACGGCAGCAGCGTCACGACCACCAGCAGCACCGCGTAGAGCAGCACCTGTAGCCGCGTATATTCCACGCCATGTGTGACCGGCAGCATCGGAATGCCGGCGCGCGCGTACTCGTCCTTGCGCGCAATGGCCAGCGACCAGAAATGCGGCGGCGTCCACACGACGATGATCAGAAACAGCAGCAACGCATGCGGATCGACCGTATTGGTCACCGCCGCCCAGCCGAGCACCGGCGGCGCCGCGCCCGCGGCCCCGCCGATCACGATGTTCTGCGACGTGGCGCGCTTGAGCCAGGCGGTGTAGATCACCGCGTAACCGATCAGCGAGAAGAACGTCAGCACGGCCGTGAGCGGATTCACCAGCACCGACAGGATGATCATGGCGAGCGCGCCGAGCACGGCGGCGAACACCAAAGCGCTGCGCTCGGTGATCTCTCCGCGCGGCAAGGGCCGCGAGCGCGTGCGCGACATCTGCTCGTCGATCCGCCGGTCGAGCACGTGATTGATGGCCGCGGCGCATGCGGCGGCGAGCGCGATCCCGAGCGTGCCCCACAGCACCGCGCGCAGCGGCGGCCAACCGGGACTGGCCAGCAGCGTGCCGACCAGAGCGGTAAAGGTGATCAGCGCGACGATCCGGGGCTTGGTCAGCTCCAGATACCGGCGCCAGACGATGGGCGCAGCGCTTGCCAGCGCGGACGGACGGCTGTTCACGCGCGCGTTCCACCTGCGGCACGCCGCGCCGGGGCGCTCGGCGAAAATCCGCCCAGCCGGCGATTGCCGGACGCGCCGATCAAGGGAATGCTCTGTGGAACATGGCGGGCATCGTATCGCATCCGCCTCGCAGGTGGCGCCGGGACGGATGCCATCAGCTCGCCGGGCGGCGCAGGCTCAGAACGAGCCAGATCACCCCGGCCGCGGCCGCCAGGGCCCACCACTGAACGGCATAGCCCCAGTTCTGCAGGGCCGGCATGCCCGGTGCCCGCCACACCCGCTCGTATCCGCCCGGCGCGCCCGCGTCGAGCAGCAGGATCCGCGGCTCGACGGGACGCCCGAGGGCGGCACTGAGATCGGCGAACCGTGGAAAGCTGGTGACCTTGGGCCAGCGGCTCCCGGGCGGAGGCGCGGCACGCCCGAAGGCCAGTCCGGCAACCGGCAGCCGGGCCACCCGCCCGACCACGGTCACCGGTCCCGAGGCGGCCAGGGCTATGTCGGGCAGACGCGCCCGGCTGCCGGTGAAGGGCACCCAGCCGCGGTCGACCAGAATGATATCGCCGGGAGCGCGCATCAGCGGCGTCAGCACCTGGTAGCCGTCCTGTCCATCGTGGATGCTATTGTCGAGCAGGAATTGGCGGGCCCCGTCGTAGGTACCGCGCACGCGCACTCGCTGATAGTCCGGCACCGAAGCGAGCCGTGCGCAACCGAGCGTCACGACGCGGGCGGCGCCGTGCACGAAGAGACGATATTGTGCCGCGTGCGTCTCGCCGAGCCGCCACTGCCAGCGTCCGAGCAGGATGAATCCCACGGCAAGCAGGGCCAGCAGCCCCGTCAGCGCCGGCGACGGCGCGAACACTCTGCCTCCAAAGCGCACGCTCGACATCACGATGGTCCGGGCGGCCGCAACCGGTACAATGGGCGCATGCCCGCGTGGTTCCGGCTGCTGGTCATCGTCTCACTCGGCACGATCATCGCGAGCCTCGGCTCGGCGCTGTTTCATCTGGCGCGCGGTACGCACGCGGACTCGGACAAGATAGTGCGGGCGCTGACCATTCGGATCGCGCTCTCGCTCGCGCTGTTCGCGCTGATCATGGCCGCCTGGTACGCCGGGCTGATCTCGCCGCAGGGCGTGTTGCCAACGCGCTGACTTGCGCCCGGCGCAGCGGTCCGGCGCTACAGCCAGTACACGAAAACGAACAGGCAGAGCCAGACCACGTCGACGAAGTGCCAATACCACGCGACCGCCTCGAAGGCGAAGTGGCGCTCGGGCGTGAAATGCCCACGCAGCACGCGGATCCAGATCACCAGCAGCATGATCGCGCCGATGGTCACGTGCAGGCCGTGGAAGCCCGTCAGCATGAAGAACGTGGAACCGTATATCCCGGTGGTCAGCCGAAGATTCATCCGCGTATAGGCTTCGTAGTACTCGTGCGCCTGCAGTCCGACGAAGGTGAATCCCAGCAGGAAGGTCAATGCCAGAAACACTTTGAGGGTGCCGCGCTTGCCGCGCCGCAGCGCGTGATGGGCGATGGTCACGGTGAGCCCGCTGGTCAGCAGCACCAGAGTGTTCACCGCCGCGATTCCTGTGGCGCTCATCGTGCCGAAGGTCTTCCCGCCGACGTGCCCCGGGCCGTTGGTCGGCCAGGTCGCCCGATAATGCGGCCAGAGCAGGAAGTTGGTCAGGGCCTTGGCCCCCTCGCCGCCGAGCCAGGGCACCGAGAACATGCGCGTATAGAACAGCGCGCCGAAGAACGCCGCGAAGAACATGACCTCGGAGAAGATGAACCACATCATTCCCAGGCGGAACGAGCGGTCCTCGCGAAAGTGATACACGCCGTGCTGACTCTCGCCGATCACCGTCGAGAACCACCCCCCGAACATGAATGCCAGCAACACGGGGCCGGGCAGCAGCACCCACAACGGCGCCACGCCGTCCAGGTAGAGCACTGCCCCCAACATGAGCGAAAACAACGCCACCGCCGCGATGATCGGCCAGGGGCTCCCGTGCGGCACGTAGTACTTCCGCGGCTCGACTTGTGCGTCTGTCATGGTGGCACTTTCTTGTGTTGCAGCCTTCCGGACGCTCAGCGGTGCGCCCGGGTCACCGACAAAATGATGAATCCCAGGTAAAAGCCCAGGGCGATCAGGCCAACCACCCAGGTGGTCAGGCGCACCTTGCGCCGCTGCGCCGCCGTCAGCGCGCGCGCATCCATGGGTCCGCCCGCATCGGGACCGCGCACTCGCTTGCCGTCAGTGTTTGTCGGCATGGGCGAGGACCGTTTCCGTGGGCGGGAATTCCCACGAGTGATAGGGCGCCGGCGAGGGCAACTCCCATTCCAGACCGCGCGCGCCGTCCCACGGCGAGTTGGCCTCGACCGGCTTGCCCGAACGCACGCATTTCCAGACGATGTACGGCAGCAGCAGCTGCGAGGCACCGAACACGAACCCGCCGATCGACGCGACCATGTTCCAGTCGGTGAACTGCGGCGCGTAATCGGCGATCCGGCGCGGCATGCCGGCGAGACCGAGGAAGTGCATCGGGAAGAAAAGCACGTTGACGAAGATCACCGACAGCCAGAAGTGCCACTTGGCGAGCCGCATGTCGTACATGTGCCCGCTCCACTTCGGCAGCCAGTAGTAGATTCCGGCAAAGATCGCGAACACCGCGCCGGGCACCAGCACGTAGTGGAAGTGCGCCACCACGAAGTACGTGCCGTGATACTGATAGTCGGACGGCACGAGCGACAGCATCAGCCCCGAGAGGCCGCCGACGGTAAACAGGAACACGAACGCGATGGCGAACAGCATGGGCGGCTCGAACGACATCGAGCCGCGCCACATGGTCGCCACCCAGTTGAACACCTTCACGCCGGTCGGCACGGCGATCAGCATCGTCGAGAGCATGAAGAAGAGTTGGGCGGCCACCGGCATCCCCACGGTGAACATATGGTGGCCCCAGACGATGAACGACAGGAACGCGATCGACGCGGTGGCGTACACCATGGCTTCATAGCCGAACAACGGCTTGCGCGCGAAGCTCGGGATGATCTCGGAGATGATCCCGAAGGCCGGCAGGATCAGGATGTACACCTCGGGGTGTCCGAAGAACCAGAACACGTGCAGGAACAGCACCGGATCGCCGCCACCGGCGGCGTTGAAGAAGCTGGTGCCGAAGAAATGATCGGTCAGCTGCATGGTCATCGCGCCGGCCAGCACAGGCATCACCGCGATCAATAGGTAGGCGGTGATCAGCCAAGTCCACACGAACAACGGCATGCGCAGCAGGCTCATCCCGGGCGCGCGCAGGTTCATGATGGTCACGATGATGTTGATCGCGCCGAGAATGGATGAGATTCCCATCAGATGGATGGCGAAGATCATCATCGGGAAGGAATCGCCGAACTGCTGCATCAGCGGCGGGTACATGGTCCAGCCGCCGGCGATCGCGCTGCCGGGCACGAAGAACGAGGCGAGCATCAAAGTGAAGGCGAACGGCAGGATCCAGAAGCTGAGGTTGTTCAGGCGCGGCAGCGCCATGTCCGGCGCCCCGATCTGCATCGGAATCATCCAGTTCGCCAGGCCCACCCACGCCGGCATGATCGCCCCGAAGATCATGATCAGTCCGTGCATGGTGGTAAGGGAATTGAACACCGCCGGGTCGACCAGCTCCATGCCGGATTTGAACAGCTGCGCCCGGATGACCATGGCCGCCGAGCCGCCGATGAAGAACATGATCCCCGAGAGGATCAGGTACATCGTGCCGATGTCCTTGTGATTGGTGGCGAACACCCAGCGCCGCCAGCCGTACGGCTTGTGGTCGTGTTCAGCGTGTGCGGCGCTCAGATGCGACTCGGCCATGGGACGACCTCTTGCAAGCTGTTGATCAACGATCAATCTCGGAACTGTGTCGTGTCGTGGCGGCCCGCCGCCCGGCCCGGCTCAGGTGCGGGTTGCCCCCGCGGCGGCCGGACTCGTCACCGCCTCGGTCTGCCGCGCGGAGTGCTGTTCTATCCACGCCGCGAATTGCGCGGGGCTCACTGCGCGCACCACGATCGGCATGAACGCGTGGTCCCGCCCGCACAGCTCCGCGCACTGGCCGCGGTAAACCCCCGGCCTGTTGGGCGCAATGGTGAACGAGGCCTGATTGATGAACCCGGGAATCGCGGCCTTCTTCACGCCGAGGTCGGGCACCCACCAGGAGTGGATCACGTCCACCGAGGTGATGAGCAGGCGGATCTTCTCGCCGACCGGTACCACCAGCTTGTGGTCGACGCTGAGCAGATAGTGCGGCACGCTGGTCGGGCTGATACCCGAGTCGAGTTGGCGGGCGGCATTGCTGCTGGCGGAGAGCTTCGAGACGAAGCTCACGTGCGTGCCGACATAGTGGTAGTACCAGCCCCACTGAAAGCCGGTGACGCGGATGCTGAGCTGCGGATCGGTGTTGTTATTGATCCTGACCAGGAGGCGCGCGGCCGGGAGCGCCATGCTCACCAGGATCACGACCGGGACGATGGTCCAGACGATCTCCACCTTGGTGCTGTGGGTCATGGCGACATCGGGCACCGCCCCGCGCGACTTGCGGTGGAAGATCAGCGACCAGATCATCACACCGAACACCACCACCGCGATGCCTACGCACACCCAGAAGGCCATCATGTGCAGGGCGTAGATCCGCGTGCTGACGTTGGTCACGCCGCGCGGCATGTTGATCAGATCCCAGCCGGAGGCCGAGGCCCGCCGTGCGCCGCCTGCCGCCGCGAGCGCCAGAATGCCGGGCAGTTTGCCGAGTGTTGCGCGCTTCATCGTTGTCGAGCCCCTACTCGCGCGGTCCGCACGCTGCGGATGGTGCGCGCCGCGGTAACCGGATCCGAACCTGTTGCGCCGCTCACCGGCGGCCCAGCGCCAGCGGCGGGGATTCATTCACGCGTCCAACCAATCGCTTCAGCCGCAGCGCCAGCCCGTGCCGCTCGTCCTCTGTCAGGAATCCACCCACTTCGCAGGCGCGGCCGTGCGACTCGATGGTCAGCCGGCTCGGGTGCAACCGAGCGGCCGGGCGCATCAACCTGATCTGCGCCCAGTGACGCTGAAAGACGACCTGCCGGCGGGCGACACGGTCACGCGATTCGACGGTGACCTCATGCTCGGTGATAGTGAGGATCTCGGCCTGGAAGCGCCGCTGCAGGCTCTCGTGCAACGCCCAGCCGAGCGCCAGCAGCTCGCCGAGGGCGATCAGCAGGATGGGCCACAGGCCGAGGACGGCGAAGGCCGAGGCGATGCCGAGGGTGACAGCGGCGAGACTCGCGAAGAAAACGACGGCGCCCCGCACCGATAGCGAGCAGTTTGGGCGAATCACGATGCGCAGCGAAGGCATGTCGTGCTCGGAACTGGCCTTTAAGTTGCTCTACTGGATCCAGCCTTGCGGCCGTTCCGGCAATCTCCCCCGGCTCTGTCCATTGCACCGGCGGTGCCAGCGTCTCGTTATCGAGGCAGCCTCCCAGCACCGCGGCGGTGTCCCAAATCGACGCGGATCATGGTATTGCGCCGCGAGCGGCGATTCAAGACCGCAGCAGAAGCAGCCGGACGGCGGTCGCGGTGAGGTCCGGCAGCGCGTCCGCGCGCTCGAGCGCCGGGATCTCCGCCAGCGGCTCGCCGAGCCGGGCGCGCAGCGTCCTGCCATTCTCGGCGGCGCAGTCCATCGCCGGGTCGATGCCGTTCGCCACCCATCCGGCGAAGTTTGCCGCATGGACGCCGATGGACTCGCGCGTCAGCAGCGCGTGATTCAGGCAGCCCAGACGCATGCCAATGACCAGAATCACGGGCACCTCGAGGATGCGGGCGATATCGGCCATGCCCGCCGCCGGAGTGATGGGGGCGAGCCAGCCGCCGGCACCCTCGACGATGACACAGTCCGCCGCCGCGGCGAGCTCGGCATAACGGGCTTTCAGCACCGCCAAATCGATCTGCACGCCGGCCTGCGCCGCGGCAATGTGCGGCGAGATGGGCGGCGAGAAACAGTAGGGATTCACGGTCTCATAGGGCGCCGCGACGGTGGCTTCGGCGATGAGCGTCAGCGCATCCTCGCTGCGCAGACCGTCCGCGGTGCGGACGGCGCCCGAAGCGACGGGCTTCATCACCGCGACCCGCAGCCCGCGGCGCGCCAGCGCACGCGTCAAGGCCGCCGAGAACAGCGTTTTCCCGACGCCAGTGTCTGTGCCGGTGACGAAATACCCCCGTGCGCTCATGCTCGCTTCCTGCGGCGGATTCGGGACAATGGGACCTGGACTTCGCCGCCAGGCGCGGGTGGAAAACCGGCGCCGCCGACCACGCGTGGCGGCAGCACTCCCGGCGGGGACGGGTGCTCGTCCCGCTCGCTGCCGGCCCAAGCGGCCCCGTAGATGATCTCGTAGGTGGCCGGCAGCCGCCCGTCGCACCGGTACGTCTCGTAGCGCTCCAACATGCCGCGTAGGCGATCCTTGCCGGTCAGGGATCGCGCGCGGCCTGCCGTCACGTTGTGCGCCCCTATCGCCTTCAAATCGCGCATCAACGTGAGTGCATCCTGGTAGTTCACGGTCATGCGCTCCACGTCCAACACCGGCTCGCTGAATCCCATGCGCATCAGCGCATCGCCCAGGTCGTGCATGTCCACGAAGCGGTTGACGTGCGTGCGGCTGTCCTCGCCCCACGCCGCACGCAGCTCCCGCAACGTATCCGGTCCAAAGGTGCTGAACGCAAAGAAGCCGCGCGGCTTCAGCACGCGGCGTGCCTCCGCGAACGCCTCGTCCGGCGGATCACACCACTGCAGCATCAGGTTGCTGAAAATCATATCGACGCTCTGCGCCGCCAGCGGCAGACGGGTCGCATCGGCGCACACACGCTCGAAGCGGCGCAGCAGCGTTTGATGGCGCGCCGCCTGCCGGAGCATCCCGGGCGACAGATCGAGCGCCACGATACACGCGCGCCGATACAGCCGCTTCAGCCGCCGAGTCGCGCGGCCCGTTCCCGCGCCGAGGTCGAGCAGCACATCCGGAGCGAACGCGAAAGGCTCCAGGCGCGCCAGCAGCTCCTCGGCGACCCTGGCCTGCACGAGCGCGGCGGCCTCGTAGCGCGCGCCGGCGCGGTCGAACGCCTGGCGCACACCGGCACGGTAGAGCTCGAAGGGGTTCGGTTCACTCATCGAATATTCGAGCTCAGAAACTGCGCGAGCAGCGCGGCGACTTCGGCGGTATGAGAGAGAAACGGCGCATGCGCGCCGCGGTGGACTTCCACGAGACGCGCATGCGGCATCGCCGCCGCCAGTGCCCGGGAGGCCGCGGGTGGTACGACCCGGTCGTACTGACCGGCCACCACGAGCGTCGGCGCATCGATCCCGCCGAGCCCGCCGCGCAGGTCCGTCGTGCGCAGCAGCGCGAGGTCGGCAGTCAGCGCCTCCGGGACCGCCTCGCCGTGGGTGAACAACGCCGCGCGCAGGTGCTCGAGCACCGCCTCGCCCGCAGCGCTGCCGCGCACCTGCAGCTCGAGGAATTCGCTCACGGTCTGCTGATAGTCGCTCTGCAGACCTTCGGCCATGCGCAACAGCCGCGTCTCCGGCGTACCGTACGGCCAGTCCTGCGCGGCCGTAAAGCGCGGTGTGGCGGCAATCAAGACCAGTTGCGCCGGCGGGCGCAGACCCGCGGGCGGCTGCGCGGCCCAGCGCAGCGCCAGCTGCGCGCCCAGCGACCAGCCGAGCAGTGCGTAAGGCGCGCGGCCGATGTGCTCCGCGACGGCGCGCCCGATCCACTCCACCTGCGCGCTCGCGCCGGCGCCGTCGGGCCGCCAGGGACTGCGCCCGTGGCCGGGCAGGTCGACGGCGACCAGCTGGCGGAGCGCCTCGAGGGTCGGTGCCAACGCATCCCAAACGCGCACGTTCAATCCCCAACCGTGCAGCAGGACCAGCGGCGCGCCATCACCGCGAATCTCCAGATGAAGCGGGCTCATGCGGATGCCTCCGGCCGTACCTGCGCCCAAACCCGCGCCAGGGCCTCGACCAGTGCATCGACGTGATTCTCATGGTGCGCCGCGCTCAGCGTGACACGGAGACGTTCCTGACCCGCCGGCACCGTCGGTGCGCGAATCGCGACCACCCAGAAACCCGCCTCGGCCAGCGCCCGCTGGACCCGCAGCGCTGCGCGCGCGCCGCCGACGAGAATCGGCTGAATGGGTGTGCTCGAATCGGCCAGCGGCAAGCCGGCGCCGGCGGCAGCGGCCCGAAAGCGCGCCGTGAGTGCGAGTGCCTTCTCCCGGCGCCAAGGCTCGCGCTGCGCAAGCCGTAACGCGGCGCGTGTCGCGGCGGCAATCGGCTGCGGCAACGCGGTGGTGTAGACGTATGGCCGGGCCTTCTGCACGAGCAGATCGATGAGGGCGGCGCTGCCGGCGACGAACGCGCCGAACGACCCGAACGCCTTGCCAAGCGTCCCGATCAACACCGGGACAGCGTCGGCCGATAGGCCGTGCACTTCCACGGCACCCCTGCCCGTCGGCCCCATCACACCCAGACCATGGGCATCGTCGACAACGAACCATGCCTTGCGCGCCTCTGCGAGGCGCGCAAGCGCCGTGAGCGGCGCCACGTCGCCGTCCATGCTGAACACACCATCGGTGGCCAGCACCGTCACCGGCACCGGCTCCGAGCCGACTCCGAGCCGGTGCTCGGCCGCAGCGACATCGGCATGCGCGAAGCGCCTGAGCCGGGCGCCCGAGAGCAGCGCCCCGTCGATGAGCGAGGCGTGACTCAGCCGATCGAGCAGCACGGTCTCGCCCCGGCCCGCGAGCGCGCCGAGCACACTGAGATTGGCCATATAGCCGGTCGAAAACAACAGCGCGCGCTCGCGGCCGGTGAACGCCGCAAGCTCTTCCTCGAGCGCCGCGTGCTCGGCGCCGTGTCCGCTGATCAGGTGCGAGGCGCCGGTGCCGGCCCCGCAGCGCGCGGCACACTCGGCCATGGCCGCGGCCGGCTGCGGATGAGCGGCCAGGCCCAGGTAATCGTTGCTGCTGAAATCGACGAGCCGGCGGCCCGCGACGATCAGTTCGGTGCGGTTGCCCGGCGTCGCCAGGCGCTCGATCGTGCGCCGGCGGCGGCGCAGATCGGCACGCTCGAGCCGCTCGAGCAGCGGCTCAAGCGGTTGTCTCTGCATGGGACAGGTGAGCCGCGGCGCGGCGCGGCGCCTGCTCGTCGGTTGGAGCGGCCTCGGCTCGCAATCCGAGCCGCTCGAAGAGCCGCCGATCCCGCTCGACGTCGGGGTTGCCGGTGGTCAGCAGCTTCTCGCCATAGAAAATGGAGTTGGCGCCAGCCATGAAGCACAGCGCCTGCATCTCATCACTCATGGCCTCGCGGCCGGCCGAGAGACGCACGTGCGCGCGCGGCATGAGCAGGCGCGCCACGGCGATGGCCTTGATGAACTCGAACGAATCCGGCGGCGCGCGCTCGGCCAGCGGTGTGCCCGGCACCGGCACCAGTTGGTTGATCGGCACGCTCTCGGGATGCTCCGGCAGATTGGCGAGCGTGCACAGCAGCTTGGCCCGGTCGGCCGGCGTCTCGCCCATCCCGAGGATGCCGCCGCAGCAGACCTTCAGGCCCGCCGCGCGCACCGCCTCAAGTGTGTCGAGCCGGTCCTGATAGGTCCGTGTGCTGATGATCTCGCTGTAAAACTCCGCCGACGTGTCGAGGTTGTGGTTGTAGTAATCGAGACCGGCATCCTTGAGCGTGCGGGCCTGATCCGGCGTCAACATGCCGAGCGTCGCGCAGCTCTCGAGCCCGAGCGAGCGGACCTCGCGCACCATCGCGGCGATGGTCTGAAGCTCGCGGTCCTTCGGCGAGCGGTACGCCGCGCCCATGCAGAAACGCGTCGCGCCGGCGGCCTTGGCGCGCTCGGCGCACTCGCGCACGGCTCCGATCTCCATCAGCGCGCCACGCTGCACGTCCGTCTCGTACCGCACGCTCTGCGGACAATACGCGCAGTCTTCGGGGCAGGCGCCGGTCTTGATCGACAGCAGCGTGCTCATCTGCACCGTGTTCGGCTCGTGATGCGACCGGTGCACATGCTGGGCGTGCAGCAGCAGATCGATCAGCGGCAATGCGAACAGCGCCTCGACCTCAGGCAGTGTCCAGTCGTGGCGAATCGCGCCGAGAACGGCGTGGGATGAACTCATGAGCGCTCCGGGCGGTGGACCGATTTCCGCCGCGGTCATGTTCGCGGCGGGGGGGACGAATGTCAACCTGGACACCGCGTTCAAGTCGACGATTGCGCAAACCATGACCATGGCCCGCGCACCGTCGTCCCGGCCGCGCCGGTCAGCGCCACAGCAGATGCACAGCGAGCGCGATGCCCACCGCCAGGGCACCGAGCGTTGCGACCAGCACCGCGGCGGCCGCGCAATCCTTGACGATGCGGATGTGCGGATGATGCTCGGGGTGCAGATGGTCGGCCAGCGCCTCTAGTGCGGTGTTGAACAGCTCCGCCGCCAGCACCCCGGCGCTGGCCAGCATCACGGCCGCCCACCACAAGGGCCCGGGCCGCAGCACGATCAGCGCGGCCACGACCAGCGCGAACACCACGGCCTGAGTGCGCAGACTGCGCTCGACCCGCACGGCGTGCGCCAGGCCAGCCAGCGCGAAGCCCAGACGACGGACAAACGATTGGTTCTTCTGTTCGCTCAAGATACGTATCGGCCGCGGGCCGTCGGATCGGGATCGCGGCACCACCCCGGCGGAACTCTACTCAATTCCCTGAGCCCTGCATACGGAGGCCTGGGCTCCCGAGCCGTGGATGGCACCGGCCGCTCGCAGATTGTGCGCGCACAGCGCTCCCGGGCGCCGCGGCGCCCGCGGAGTGCGGCCCCATGCGTCGACGAGACTGGCATTCCCGCGCCGCGGCGAGCACGCGATAATCTCCGGCGCAAAGCGCTTGAGACTGCGGGCGATGCGGCGGCAAGATTGCGTGCCGGCGGGTCTTCTGCATGCGCACCGAGGCGGTTTCAGGCTCGTTCCCGCCGCTGTCGGACGTCCGGCGTCTTGCCGACGATTTGAGCCCGAGGACAACCCATGACAGAGCGTTCGAACCATGAGGATGCGCCGCAGAAGGCACCGCCGGGAAACCTGCTCGTGCTGGCGGTCGTCGCCGTGCTCGGAGGGATCGGCGCCGGGTTGATCGGAGCGCTGTTCCGGCTCGCGCTCCAAGCCGCGAGCCGGCTGCGCGGCCAGGTGATCGTTTGGATGCACGGCTGGAGCTTCGGCGGATTCGCGCTGCTGTTGGTTCTGATCGCATTCTGCGCCGCGTTTGCCGCATGGATGGTGCGGCGCTTTGCCCCGCATGCCTCGGGGAGCGGGATTCCGCAGGTCGAAGCCGAGCTGAGCCGGGAGCTGACGCCGCCGTCGGCGAGCCTGATTCCGGTCAAGTTCGCCGGTGGGGTGCTCGCCATCGGCTCCGGCCTTGCGCTCGGGCGTGAGGGGCCGAGCATCCAGATGGGCGCCAGCATCGCATACCACGCCGGAAGGTGGTTCAGACGCAATTGGGCGGATTGCCGGGTCCTGCTGGCGGCCGGCGCGGGCGCGGGACTCGCCACCGCATTCAACGCGCCCATCGCGGGCGCTGTCTTCGTGCTCGAGGAGTTGGTCAAGCGCTTCGAGCCGCGCATCGCGATCGCGGCGATCGCGGCGTCCGCGGCGGCGATTTGGGTCCAGCGCCTGATCCTCGGCAACCAGACGGACTTCACGGTACATGCCCTGGCGACGCCGAGCTTCTCACACGAGCCGCTCTATCTGCTGCTGGGGATCGTCGCGGGCTTCGCCGCCGTCTTCTACAACCGGACGCTGCTGTGGGGATTGAGCGCCTCGGACCGCTTCGCCGCATGGCCCATCGAGCTGCGCGCCGCGCTCGTGGGCGCGGCAATCGCCGCTGTCGCCTGGTTTGCCCCCACAATGGTCGGCGGCGGCGATCCGCTCACCCAGAGAGCGCTCGACGGGGCCGGCGCGCTGGCGCTTCTTCCCGCCATCTATCTGCTGCGGCTCGGCATGATTTCGTGTTCCTACGGCGCGCAAACCCCCGGTGGATTGTTCGCGCCTTTGCTCGTTCTCGGCGCCGTGCTCGGCCTGTGGATCGGCAAGCTGTGCGCGCTCGCGCTGCCGGGCATGGCCATCGAGCCCGTGGGATTTGCGCTGGTCGCGATGGCGGCGCTGTTCACCGGGATCGTGCGCACCCCGGTCACCGGCATCGTGTTGGTGACCGAAATGACCGGCAATGTCTCGATGCTGCTGCCGATGATGGTGGCGTGCTTCGCCGCGATGCTCGTGCCGACTTTGCTCGGCGACGAGCCGATCTACGACTCCCTGCGCGCGCGACTCTTGCATCGGTAATTCGTCATCCGGCCGGAGCATCTTGCCGCCGACGTCCCGGAAGGATCCGGTGGGACTCGCCGGCGGCCACCTGCCGCGCGCCGCGTCCCCGGACGGCTCGTCGCCCTGCCGTGACGGCCCCAGGCGCGGCGGCAGACCATCTGCGCGCCGCCTCGAGTGTCGGCCGTGGCGGCGCCCGAACGTTGCGGACGCTCAGTGCGCGTACACGTAGTGCAGCGCCAGGCCGACGAAAATCGCCATACCGACGTAATTGTTGTTCACAAAGGCCCGCAGGCACGCGTTGGGCTCGCGCTTGCGGATCAGCCATTGCTGATAGGCAAACAGCAGCGCCGCGACGAGCAGCCCGCCGTCGTACCAGCGGCCGTAATGCAGGTCCCGCCCCAGCAGCGCCAGCGCCGCCAACATCATCACCTGCAGCACTCCGATCAGCAGCCGATCGAGATCCGCGAACAGGAGGGCGCTCGATTGGATACCGATCTTGCGGTCGTCGTCGCGATCGACCATGGCGTACAGGGTGTCGTAGATCACCGCCCACAGCACCGCGGCGATGTACAGCACCCAGGCGAGCCGCGGCACCACGTTCCGCTGCGCCGCGAATGCCATCGGAATGCTCCAGCCGCCGAACGACAGGCCGAGATACAGCTGCGGCAGCGGAAAGAAGCGCTTCACGAAAGGATAGGAAGCGGTGAGCGCCGCGCCGATCAGCGCCAGCTCGATGGTCAGGTGGTTCAGCCGCGTCACCAGCCACAGCGCCAGCAGCATCAGCACGACGAACAGCGTCAGCGCCTCCGTGGGGGACACTCTACGCGCGGCCAGCGGGCGGTCACGCGTGCGCTTGACGCGCGGATCGATGTCGCGATCGGCAAAGTCGTTGATGATGCAGCCCGCGGCGCGCATGACGAACACGCCGAGAACGAAGATCCCGAGGACCAACGGGCGTGGCCGCCCGGCACCGGCGATCCACAATGCCCACAACGCCGGCCACAGCAGCAACCAGGTGCCGATCGGTCGGTCGAGCCGCGCCAACCGGCCATACTCCTGCAGCCGCCGCGCCAGCCGGCGATACCAGGGCGCCTCGCCGCGGTGCGGTGATCCGATCTGATCGATGGTGGCCGACATCGCTTACCCGACTCTCCCGTATTGCGCGCCCCCCGCGATCCAGCGCGCCGAGAGCGCCGCGATAGTATCCGGATAGCGCGCAAGCAGCACCTCAGCCGCCGCCTGCACACGCGGCAGCAGATCCGCATCGCGCATCAGGTCCGCCACGCGCATCTGCGCGAGTCCCGTCTGGCGCGTGCCGAGCAGCTCGCCGGGACCGCGCAGCTCCAGATCCCGCCTCGCGATCTCGAATCCGTCGTTGGTGCGGCGCATGACTTGCAGGCGCTGGCGCGCCAGGTGCGACAGGGGCGCCCGATAGAGCAGCACGCAGGTGCTCGCCGCCGCGCCGCGCCCGACCCGCCCGCGCAGCTGATGCAGCTGCGCCAGTCCCATGCGCTCGGCGTTTTCGATCACCATCAGCGTGGCGTTCGGCACATCGACCCCCACCTCGATGACGGTGGTGGCCACCAGCACCTGCACGCGCCCGGCCTGGAACGTCAGCATCATCTCGTCCTTCTTTGCCGAGGACAGGCGGCCGTGGACCAGCCCGACGCGCACCTCGGGCAGCGCTTCGGCCAACACCGTGGCGGTCTCCTCGGCCGCCTGGGAGCGCAGTTCCTCGGATTCCTCGATGAGCGGGCAGACCCAGTAGACCTGTCGTCCCGAGCGGCAGGCCTGCGCGACCCGCGCCACCACCTCGTCACGCCGCTGCTCGGGGATCACCACCGTTTGCACGGGTGTACGTCCGGGCGGCAGAGCGTCGATCACCGAGACGTCGAGATCCGCATAGGCGGTCATGGCCAGCGTGCGGGGGATCGGTGTGGCCGTCATGATGAGCTGATGCGGGAAGCGCCCCTCAGCCCGCCCTTTCTCCTGCAGGCGCAGGCGCTGCTGTACCCCGAAGCGGTGCTGTTCGTCGACGATCACCAGCGCGAGGTTCGAGAATGCGATCCCTTCCTGGAAGAGCGCGTGAGTCCCGACAGCGAGGCGCACCTCGCCGGAAGCGACCGCCTCGAGAGCGCTGCGCCGCGTGCGCGCCGGCTGCGTGCCCGACAGCAGCGCCACGGGCAGTCCGAGCGGCTCGAACCACGCGCGGAAGTTGCGGGCATGCTGCTCGGCCAGCAGTTCCGTCGGAGCCATCAACGCCGCCTGCGCACCGCTGCCGGCGGCGCGCGCCGCCGCGAGAGCCGCCACGACCGTCTTGCCGCAGCCAACGTCACCCTGCACCAGCCGCACCATCGGTCGCTCGGTGCACAGATCGGTGTCGACTTCGGCCAACGCGCGCGCCTGAGCACCGGTCAACCGGAACGGCAGCGAGGCCAGTAATCGCGCCTCGAGTCCTTGCTCGTCGGCCAGCGGGCGGGCCGGATCGGTCTTGGCCGCCCGCTTCAGCAGCCGCAGGCTCGTTTGATGGGCGAGCAACTCCTCGAACGCCAGCCGCCGCTGCGCGGGGTGGCGCCCCGCGGACAGCTCGGCGAGCTGCGCGTCGCGCGGCGGCCGATGCACGTAACGCAGGGCGTCGCGCAGCGATGGCAGCGCCAGATTCTCCGTCACTTCACCCGGCAGCCAGTCGTGCACGCCCGCGGCGTCGAGCTCACCGAGCGCCTGCGTGATCAGGGCGCGCAACCGCCCCTGAGTCACCCCTTCCGTGAGGGGATACAAGGGCGTCAGGGTCTCCTCCACCGCCTCGGACTCCGAGGCGATGCGCCGATACTCCGGGTGGACCATCTCCAGGCCCTGCGGTCCGCGCCGGACTTCTCCGAAGCAGCGCAGCCTCGTGCCGCGCGCCAGGCCCTTCTGTTGCATCTCCGAGAAATGAAAGAACCGCAGTGTCAGGAACCCCGACCCGTCCGAGAGGCGGGTCAGCAGCTGCCGGCGGCGGCGATAGACCACTTCGGTGAGCTGGATCTCGCCTTGCACGAGGGTGCGCATTCCGGACGACAGCTCACCGATTTTTCTCAGGGTCGTGCGGTCGTCATAGCGCACCGGCAGGACGAACAGCAGGTCCTGCACCCGCGCGACGCCGAGGCGGCGCAGCCGCTCGGCGAGCTGCGCGCCGACACCGCGCAGCGCCGTTACCGGCCGCTGTTCGCTCGCAGCGCTTTTGTCCGCGGCCTCAGCCAAGATGCAGAATGCACTCCGCCTCGACGCGCGCGCCGCGCGGCAGTTGCGCCACGCCGACCGCGGCCCGCGCCGGGTACGGCTGCGGAAAATACTGCGCCATGATCTCGTTGACCTTGGCGAAGTGCGCGAGATCGGTCAGATAGATGTTGACCTTCACCGCCTGCGCCAGCGTGCCGCCGGCCGCGCGGGCCACCGCATCGAGATTGTCGAACACCCGGCGGATCTCCGCCTCGATGCCCCCCCCAACCAGTTCCTTGGTGGCCGGATCGAGCGGTATCTGGCCGGAGAGATAGACCGTATCGCCGGCGCGGACCGCCTGGGAATAGGTGCCGATCGCCGGCGGCGCATCGTCGGTATGAATGATGCTGTGTCTCATGCGGGTCCTCATTCGGTGTGGGAACTCGAATCCGATTCGTCGAGCTCGTCGGTGTCGGAGCGCTCGTCGCGCGCGTGCGCGGCGATCGTGCGGCTGACCCGGGTGACGTCCGGCAGGCGGCGGATGACTCGCATGACGCGCGCGAGCTGTTTGCGGTCACGCACTTTCAGCTCGAAAGTCAGGATCGAAGCATCGCCTTCCTGCTCCTCGATCGAGACATGATGGATGTTCGTGTCGGCGCTGGCGATCGCAGCGGCCACGTGCGCGAGCACGCCGGTGCGGTTGACGACATCGACCCGGATCTCGGAGCTGAACAGGCGTTCCGGTGCGCTCTGCCAGCTCACCGGCAGCCATTTCTCGGGATGCTTGCGGTAGTCCTCGACGTTGACGCACCGGTCGCGGTGAATCACCACGCCGCGGCCGCTGGAGAGAAATGCGAACACCGGATCATTCGGCAGCGGGAAGCAGCAGCGCGCATAGCTGACGAGCAATCCCTCGGTGCCGGCGATCGCGAGCGGCGCGGGCATCGAGGCGCCCGGCTCGGCGGCGGCCGGCAGCAAGCGGCGCGCCACCAGCGGCGCGAGCCGTTCGCCGAGCCCGATCTTCTCGTACAGCTCGTTCATATCCTGCATGCCGAGCTCCCCGAGCACCGCCGCGCACGCCTCGGCGGCGACGTCCTCGAACGACAGGTGAGACTCCGCAAGCGCCTGGGTCAGCAGCCGCTGGCCGAGCGCGATCGCTTCGGTGCGGCGCAGACCTTTCAGGTAATGACGAATCGCGCTGCGCGCCTTGGCCGTGACCACGAAGCCCACCCAGGCCGGATTGGGCACCGCGCCCTTGGCGGTGATGATCTCCACCGTCTGCCCGTTGCGCAGCACCGTGCGCAGCGGCGTGAGCCGCCGATCCACCTTGGCGGCGACGCAGCGATTGCCGACGTCGGTGTGGACCGCATAGGCGAAATCGACCACGGTTGCGCCGCTGGGAAGCCTGAGAATCCGGCCCTTCGGGGTAAACACGTACACCTTGTCGGGGTACAGGTCGACCTTGACGCTCTCGAGGAACTCCTCGGAGTTGCCGTCCTCCTGCAGCGCCACCAGACCGGAGAGCCACTCGCGCGCGCTCTCCTGCTGGACCGAGCTGGCGACGTCCCCTGTCTTGTACTTCCAGTGCGCGGCGATGCCCGACTCCGCGACACAATCCATGTCCTCGGTGCGGATCTGAACCTCGATCGGCACGGCGTTGGGGCCGAACAGCGTGGTATGCAAGGACTGATAGCCGTTGACCCGAGGGATGGCGATGTAATCCTTGAAGCGCCCGGGCATCGGCCGGAACACCGAGTGGACCACGCCGATGGTGCGGTAACAGGTATCCAGCTCGTCGACGATGATGCGCAGCCCGTAGACATCGACGATCTCGGCGAGCGAGGCGCGCTTGCGCAGCATTTTCTTGTAAATGCTGTACAGGTGCTTCTCGCGCATCTCCACGCGTGCCGGGATACCGCGCTTGGCGAGCGCCGCGGACAGTTGCCGCTCGATTTTCTTCAAAAACTCCTTCTGATTGCCCCGTGCCGTGCGCAGGGCATGCTCCAGCACGCGGTAGCGCCGCGGATACAGCGCGCGGAACCCGAGCTCTTCGAGTTCGAGCTTCAGGCTGTACAGGCCCAGGCGCTCGGCGATGGGCGCGTAGATCTCCAGCGTCTCGCGCGCGATCGCCCGGCGCCGATGCGGCGGCATCGACTGGATCGTGCGCATGTTGTGCATGCGGTCGGCGAGCTTGACCAGGATGACGCGCAGGTCGCGCACCATCGCCAGCAACATCTTGCGAAACGATTCCGCCTGCGCTTCCTCGCGGCTCTTGAACTGAATCGCATCGAGCTTGGTCACCCCGTCGACGAGCTCGGCCACGTCGGCGCCGAAGCGGGCGGCAAGCTGATCCTTGGGGGTCGGGGTATCCTCGATGACATCGTGGAGAATGGCCGCGATGAGGGTATCGGCGTCCAGACGCAGGTCGGCCAGGATCGCCGCCGTGGCCACCGGATGGGCGATGAATGGCTCGCCGGAGCGGCGCTTCTGGCCCTGATGGGCCGATGCCCCGAATTCCGCCGCCTCGCGGATGCGCGCCACCTGCTCCGGCGGCAGATAGCCGCCGACGGTGGCGAGCAATTCCTTCAGCCCAGGGGTACGCCTTCCGCCCGGAAGCAACCCGAGGAGGGAAGACGCATACTCCATATCACGCGCGCGGCCGCTCCGTGGCTAGTGCTCGCCCAGGCCGAACTGCGGCGCGCGGAAGGCCGACTGCATGTCCAGCTCCGGCACCCCCGGCGGCGGCTCGGCCGGCGGCTCGGGCTCACGAAGCATTTCGAGCGTGACGTTGCCCGCGGCGATCTCGCGCAGCGCGAGGACCGTGGGTTTGTCGTTCTCCAGCGGCAGGGTCGGCTCGGCGCCATTGGCGAGCCGCCGGGCACGCTGAGCGGCCAGAATCACCAGCTGGAACAAGTTATCGACGTTCTGCAGGCAATCTTCGACGGTGATGCGGGCCATGGCGGTACTTCGGTGATGATGGGTTGACGGGCGCGGCGGACGCGCGGAAAGAAAGGCTACTATACGGCAATCGCAGCGGTTCAGGCCAGCAGCTGGGCGAGGAGCGGCTCGAGTCCGCGCCGGGAGGCCGCCAGGGGGCCGCCCCGCCCCTCGATGATCCCCACCAGGTCGTCCACGGCCTGCTCGAAGTGGTCGTTCACCACGACGTAGTCGAACTCGCTCCAATGGGTCATGTCGCACACGGCATCGCTCAGACGGCGCGCAATGACCTCGGCTGAGTCAGTGGCTCGGCCGTGCAACCGCTGCTCGAGGGCGGCTCGCGAAGGTGGCAGCACGAAGATCGTTACGGACTCCGGGAGCGCCCGACGCACCTGGCGGGCACCCTGCCAATCGATCTCCAGAACCAGGTCGCCGCCCCCGGCCAAGCGCGCCTCCACCGGCTCACGCGCGGTTCCGTAGTAATTGTCGAAGACTCGGGCGTGCTCGAGAAAGCGGCCCTCGTCCGCCATGCGCTTGAATTGCTCGACGCTCACGAAGTGATATTCCCGTCCGTCGACCTCGGTGACGCGCTTCGGCCGGGTCGTGTGCGAGATCGAGAGGCGCAGATCGGGCTTGCGCACCAGCAACTCACGGACCAGCGAGGTCTTTCCCGCACCCGAAGGGGCCGCCAGGATGAACAATCGGCCGGGCCGGGGCGAACCGGAGCCGGGCGTGCGCGCGAGCCGCGGGGCGGCGAGGACAGCCAGTGCGTGCAGGGCCTGACCACGGTGGCTCACCGCGTTCTTTTCCACCGCCGAGAGCTCCGCGGCGGTGCGTGCCGAGTCTCGAGGCACGAAAATCGGGTCATAGCCGAAGCCGCCGGCGCCGTGCGGCGCCCGCGCGATACGGCCTTCCCAAGTCCCCTCGGCAATCAGCGGATCGGGATCATCCGGGCCGCGCACGAGTGCCACGACACAGCGGTAACGCGCCCCGCGTTCGCGCTCGGGCACCCCGTCGAGCTCTGCCAGGAGCTTGTGCAGGTTGTCCTCGTCGCTCGCCCCCTCGCCCGCATAGCGCGCCGAGTACACCCCGGGGCGGCCCCGCAGCGCGTCGACCTCGATACCGGAATCGTCGGCAAGCGCCGGCAGCCCCGTCTGCCGGGCCGCAAACCGGGCCTTCAGCAGCGCATTCTCACGAAAAGTCGTCCCCGTCTCGGGCGGCGTCGTCAGACCAAACGCGATCTGGGGCACGACCCCGATACCGAGCGGCCCGAGCAATTCGCCGAGCTCGCGGAGCTTGCCCGGGTTGCCGCTGGCGAGGACGATCTTCATGCGCGATGCGCAAGACTCAACGGGATTCGCAGCGGACGCGAGCGACGCTGCCGAGGATGCGGATTCGGCCGGTCATGCCCCGACCGCCCGGGTCTGCAACGGGAAGAGCTGCTCGATACCTCCCGCGGCGAGCGCCAGCATCGCATCGAGCTCGTGGCGGCGAAACGCATGGCCCTCCGCCGTGCCCTGCAGCTCGATGAACGCTCCGCCGTCGTTCATGACGACGTTCATATCGACCTCGGCGTGCGAATCCTCCTGGTAGTCCAGATCCAGCACGGGCACCCCGCCGACGATTCCGACGGAGATCGCCGCCACCTGACCATGCAGTGGATCGGCCGAGATCGACCGCCTGCGCAGCAGACCGCGGCAGGCCTGCGCCAGGGCGACGTAGCCGCCGGCGATGGAAGCGGTCCGAGTCCCGCCATCGGCCTGCAGCACGTCACAATCGATCAGGATCGTGCGCTCGCCGAGCGCCTTCAGATCGAGGACCGCGCGCAGCGAGCGGCCGATCAGCCGCTGGATCTCCTGCGTCCGTCCGCTCTGCTTGCCACGCGCGGCCTCGCGGGCCGAGCGCGTGTGCGTCGAGCGCGGCAGCATGCCGTATTCGGCGGTGATCCAGCCCTGCCCTTTGCCGCGCAAGAATGCCGGCACCGTATCCTCGACGCTGGCGGTGCACAGCACCTGCGTGTCGCCGAATTCCACCAGCACCGACCCTTCGGCGTGCTTGGCAAAGCGGCCGGTGAAGGTCACGGGCCGCAATTGATCGGGGGCGCGGCCGCCAAATCGGGTAAATCCACCTTTGTCTACGGTCATTGCGTCTCTCCGTGCCACTGCAGTGCTGCCGCCGAGGTGTTGTCGCTTCCGGATCCGGCGCGCTTCACCGCTCGGCGAGCGAGCGTCATGAGCTTCTCGCGTATCGGGCTCCCCGCGGCGCACAGCGCCGCGGCGATCTCCTCGTCCTTCAACGGTCCCCAGAGTCCGTCGCTGCACACCAGCAACGCATCGCCGGGCTCGAGCGGGCGGCGGCGGGTGATCGCCATGTCCGGCAGGATGACCCCGCCGCCCAGGCAGCACTCGACGTAGTTGCGCATCGGATGCGCCTGCGCCTGCTCGGCGGTGATCAGCCCCTCGCGCAGCAGCCCTTCCACGTGGCTGTGATCGCGGCTGCGGCCGATGAGTCGTCCGCCGCGGAAATGATAGATCCGGCTGTCACCGATATGTGCCCACCAGGCCCCACCCTGCTGGATCAGGCACAGCGCGCACGTGGCCCGCGGGCGCTGATCGATCGGCGCCTGCGCGCCGAGCTTGACGACTTCCTCATGAGCGCGTCCCAGCGTCAGGTGTAGAAAACCAAGGGGATCGAACAACGGCTGCGGAGTGTGCGAGAACGCATCGAGCACGGTCTGCCGGGTGATTTGCGCAGCGCGCGCGCCATCGGCGTAGCCGCCCATTCCGTCGGCGATGATCAGCAGCGCCGCGTGCTCGCTCGCCGCGACGGCGACGCGATCCTGATTCTCCCCCCGTCCGCCCTGCAAGCTGACTTCGGCGTAGTCGATCCGCAAGCGAATCCCTTTATATCTGCTAAAGTTCGGGGCAGCTTTATATCATCCTACCGCGCCGGGAGCGTAGCGTTAACCAGATGATTTCCAGTATGACAGGCTTCGCCCGGCGCGAGCTCTGCGGTCCCTGGGGAAGCCTCGTGTGCGAGCTGCGCAGCGTCAATCACCGCTTCCTCGAGAGCGGCTTCCGTCTGCCCGAGGAGCTGCGCTCGGTGGAGGGCGACCTGCGTCAGCGCCTGGGGCAGGCATTGCGCCGCGGCAAGCTCGACTGCACGATCACCTACCGCCCGGCGCAGGCCGCGGCCACGACCCTCGATGTGGACGCCCCCGCGCTCGAGCGGCTGAACTCGCGGCTCGATGAGCTGCAACGGGTCATTCCGCTCGGCTCGGTCAACCTGCTCGAGGTGCTGCGCTGGCCCGGGGTCCTGAAGGATCAGACGACCGCGGGCGAGGCATTGCTCGCAGCGGCGCGCGAGCTGTTCGACGCCGCGATCAGCGACTTGTGTGCGGCCCGCTCCCGCGAGGGCGAGAAGCTGCGCGCGGTTCTCGAGCAGCGCTGCGAGAGCCTCGAGGCTCTGGTGAAGCAGGTGCAGGCGCGGCTGCCGGACGTCCAGGCGCGGCTGAGCGCGAAAGTCCGCGACCGCATCAAGGAGTTGGCCTCCGGCGCCGATCAGGACCGCCTCGAGCAGGAGATCGCGCTGTTGCTGCAACGGCTGGACGTGGATGAAGAGCTCGAGCGCCTGAGCGGGCACGTCGCGGAGATCCGGCGGGTGCTCACCGGCAACGAGCCCGCGGGACGGCGGCTGGACTTCCTCATGCAGGAGCTGAACCGCGAGGCCAACACGCTCTCCTCGAAGTCGCAGGACCTCGAGACCACCCGCACCGCCGTCGACATGAAGGTGCTGATCGAGCAGATGCGCGAGCAGGTGCAGAACATCGAGTAGCTTTCAGGGGCGTCTAGGGACGTTCGCCAACGCTTCCATAACTGCTTGAGTTATTGACTGTTTTCCCCGATATCGTCCATAGTCGTCCGACCTGATCCGGTGCTACCTTTGCAGCTAAATGTGTAGCTGGTGTGTAGCTAAACGTGTAGCTGGAGACTCCAGGAGCACGTTTCTGCGCGTCTAGCTACACACCCCGGACCGACGAGGTGACGGCCATGGAACACGCAAAACTGACGGCGCTCGAAGTCGAGCGCGCGCATCGCTCCGGCAAGCGTTTGTTGTTAGGCGATGGCGACGGGCTGTACCTGCGCAAGCAGACCGGCAACAACGCTTCCTGGGTTCTCCGGTATCGCCACAGCGGCCGGCAGCGCTGGCTGACGCTCGGCAACTTCCCCGACATGCCACTCGCCGTCGCCCGCATCGAGGCACGGCAGGCCCGAGTGCTGCTCGACAAGCAGCAGGACCCCATGCGCCTGCGACGCGCCGCGAAGGATGAGGAACGGCAACGCGGGTCCTTCAAGGAACTGTGCGAGGACTGGTTCCGCGGCGAGATCGAAAGCCGCGGGATCAAACATCCGGAAACACCACGCCGCTATCTCGACAAATACCTGATACCCAAGCTCGGGCGCATGGCGGCCGTGGATGTCACGCCGTCGGACATCGCGCGGCTGATCGACTCCGTGAAAGTCCGTGCACCCGCGGCGGCGAATGACCTGCTGAGATTCACGCGCCGCATCTTTGCCTTCGGCGTTCGCCGACGGATCGTGCCGCACAACCCAGTCGCCGATTTCTCGCCCCGCCTCGATGGTGGCGGCACTGAACGCCCACGCGATCGGGCACTCACCACCGACGAACTGGCGCAGCTGTTCGAGAAGATCCGTGAGACCGACAACTTCGGTGGCGACAATCTCCTCGCCATGAAGCTCCTGCTCGCCCTCTGCGTGCGCAAGGGAGAACTGTTCGGAGCCAAGTGGGAGGAGTTCGACCTGGAGGGCCGCAGCAAAATGGGTCCGGTCTGGTATCTACCCGCCTCGCGCACCAAGACCGGCGAGCCGCTGAACATCCCGTTGGTCCCGACCATAGTCGAATGGCTGAAGGTGCTGCAGGTGCTCGGCGCGGGCAGTGAGTATGTTTTCCCGAAGCGTCGGCGTGATCATCGTGATCGGGTGCCGCATGTCGGGACGGATACCCTCAATGTCGCGATGACTCGGGTGAAGCATGGACTGCCGCATTTCACGCTGCACGATCTGCGGCGTACTGCCCGCACGCAGCTTGCGGCGCTAGGGATACGGTCGGAGGTTGCGGAACGGTGCCTGGGACACAAGCTGCGGGGGATCGAGGGGACGTACAACCGTCATGATTATTTCGACGAGCGGCGGACGGCACTTGAACAGTGGACGAAGCTCGTCACGCAGGCGGAACTCGGGGAGAGGAAGGTGGTGCCGATGCGGGCAAGTGCCAATCACGCATAGAGCCGCGCCTCTCTCTTGAGGAATCACAATCTGACCGCAGTAACGCGGCCTTCCCGATCCGCAGCGACCTCGATGTCATGCGGGGCTATTTCTTGCTACGGCGCACGTTGATGCCCTTCACCCACGCCTCCAACGCCTCGATGTCCTTCTTCAACTCGTCGGGCGCAGGCACGGGTGCCCGCGCCGCCGCCGCGTGGTCGTGGCCGGTGAGCCATGCCGAGGACTTGGTCATCCCTTCCTTGACGGCCTTGCAGTCCTCGTCGGTGATGTCCGAGAGAGGGGCGAGCCGTTGGGTTTCGACGCTGGGTCTGAACCGCTCGACGATGCCGCCCAACAGGACCTCCTCTACCGCGCGCTCCCACGCCTCGCGCAGGAGGCCGTAGAGTTCCTTCGCCTCCCGTTCGTAGGCGTCCTGCTCGCCGTTGCGATGCTTCTTGTCTACGGCTTGCCACGCGTTCTTGAGGAACCCAATCTTGTCCTTCACGCGCATCGCAAGCCAGGGCAATTCCTCGCGGCACACGCCTGCGCCGTTGATCTGTCTGCGGACGTGCTGGTCGAGAGGCTGAACGTCCGCCTGCTCGGCAAATTGCTTGAGCGCCAGCAAGAAGACGACATCGTGCGTAAAGACGATGACCTGTCTTCGCTTTGATTCCTCCACCAGTCGCCGTGCGACGGCGCTCCGCCATTGGTAGTCCAGCGAGGACACGGGGTCGTCGAACACGATGCCGGAAGGGTCGTCGGCGGTGCTGAGTTCGGCGAAGAAAGCCGCAATCGAGATGCACCGTTGCTCGCCCTCGCTTACGACCTTGGGAACGTCGATGGTCGGGTTTCTGGTGAGGACGAGCTTGTGATAGAAGACGCCTTCCGCGCCACCTTGTTCTTTTAGCTCGACTTCGACGTGGTTGAATTCCAATGCCTTCAACTCGTCCTTGAAGCTCTTCTTGAGGCTTTCTGACACAACCGCCTTCGTCACGGCGGAGCTTTTCTGCGTGATGGCGTTCGGCTTGGTCTCGTCGAGGCATTGGGCGTAGGCGGCGATTTTCTTCTTGTTCTCAATTTCGTTGAGAAGCGTCTTTTCGTGCTTGCCGAGCAAGGCCCGCGCGCGCAATTCCTGCGCCTCGTCGGTCATCTTCTTCTTGGCGTCGGCGGTTCCGGCTTCGCGCAGCGACTTGAGGCGGGCATCGATTTCTCCGCCGATGGATTGGGCTTGGATCGAAGATAGCACGAGCGCTTGAAAGCCATAGCCGAGGTCTTTGTTCTCGGCGAGCGCCGCAACGATAGCGGCGCGGCGCTTCTCGTTCTGCGCGATGGCGGCGCTGATGGCGTCCGCCTTCGCCTCATGCTCCAGGCGCAGTTCCTTGAGGGTTTCCTCGACCGCGTCTGTGGTTGTCTTGAGATTGACAAAGGCGTTGCGTCTGCGCGCGAATTCATCGCGTACCTGCCGAAGCTCCTTCTCCGTCGTCGAGACCATGAATTCCTCGAAGTGCTTGAGCCGGTGGGCGGCGGCATGGTCGAGGTCTTGCTGGCAAAGTACGCATTTCGCGCCACCCTCCGTGACGGGAAAGCCTTGGCCCTGATACGCCTGTTGCTCGGAGAACAGCCGCGCCCCCTCCCACATGGCCTTCCACTGCTCGCCGCCGGTTCCGGCAAGCAAACCTTGCGGAAACGTCGCTTCGCGCAACCGCTTCGCTTCCTCGCTTTTGCGGCGCCCTTCCTTCCGCGTGTCGAACACGGCGGTCACTTCCGCGTCCGCCAGCGCCGTTTCCACCCCGCGCAGATGGTCGGCAAGAGCGCGGACGCGGTTCGCGCGGAGGGTCAGTTGCGCTATGAGCTTCTGCGGGTCGTTGGCTTGCAGGTCTTGGAGAGACTTTTCCAGAAAGGCAAGCCGCTCCTGTTCTTCGGACTTGAGGCGCGCAATGGTCTGCACGTCCTCCGGCTTGGTAAACAGGGTGATGCCGCTTACCAGCTTCGCCGCTGCCGTTCCCTGTGGAATCTGTGCGATGACGCCCGCCAGGGCATTGGTGTTCAACGCGCGTTGCTCGGCTTCCAGCTTTGCGCGAACGGCCTTGCAGGCGCGGACGAGCTTGTCGAAAAGGTCGAGGCCGAAGGGCAGAAAGGCCACGTCCGTCCGCTCATTCAAATAAACGGCGGCGCATTGCGTGTCGAAGATGCTGACGCGGGAGACGAACTCATCCACGTCGCCGCCCGTCCACTCGCGGGCGGCGGCATCGGCTCCCACCTTGTACTTGATGGCGACAGTCGGTTTGGGTGGAGCCGCGCCGGTTATCACGACGTTACCGAGAATCGTCTCCTGCCCGCGCGCGCGGCAGGCTTGCTTGAGGATGCGAATGTACCCAGTTTTGCCCGCGCCGTTGTCGCC
>DAIDUQ010000021.1:0-40557 GCA_027456605.1 Steroidobacteraceae bacterium
CCCCGCGCATTACGCCTCAGGTCCGCGACGACGTCTTTGGAGAACTCACGCGTCACCGCCGGACGGTGCTCGACGTCATCCATGATCTCGATTCGGTTGCGTCCCTTGGATTTGGCCCGATAGAGCGCCTCATCGGCCAGCTGCAGCGCACCATGGAAATTGCGCCAAGCGGTCAGCTGGAGCGCCGCGCTGAGCAGGCGCGCGCCAAACGGCAGCCCGGAAAGTACAGCGGACCAAGCAACAGCAGCGCCAGCATGTAGTTGAAACGCACGAGAACACGCTGCGCACGCAAGCTGTCGCGAATGAATTAGCACTCCAACCGGGCAGGCAAGCGCGCCGGCAACGGGCTATTCGGCAGCTCCGCCGCGCCCATCGAATCGGGCAACACTCCCACGCTCCGCGGCACGATCATCGCCGAATCATCAGGGTTATGTACAAAGCTTTAGCCGCCCACGCGCAGGCGGCTGTAACCAACCGCATGATCTGGAAGATGAAGCGGACGCGCCCCGAAGGCGCGCCATGATGCGCAAAGCTCAGCGAATCGTGGCTGGGGAATCTTCGAGATGCGACCCAGTTCACCGCGGATGCCGCTCGCGCCGCCCCCTCGGGCGCCGACGGCCGGTGCCGGCGCGTCTCTAGCGCCTCCGGGGTCCGAACGGCCGTGAATTGGCGACAAGCCGAGAGAAATCAGCGACCGATTGCGGCGGCAAAGCGGTACCTTGCATGCCATCTTCGTACGGTTCGAGTGGAGATCCGCAATGCGCCGCATTCTCGCCCTGGCGACCGCCGCAGTCCTGGCCGGCAGCATGATCTCCCCGAGGGCCCCGGCAGGCATGCCAAAGCATCCCGGGCCGTTTCATCACCTGAAGTTCCGCGATCTGGGTCCGGCCGTGGCCGGCGGCAGGGTGACCGCCGTGCTCGGCGTGGCGGGCAACCCGGCGCTCTACTACGTCGGCGCCGCCGGGGGCGGCGTGTGGAAGACCCAGGACGGCGGCATGACCTGGAAGGCGATCTTCACCCATGAGCCGACGCAGTCCATCGGCTCGCTGGCGCTCGCCGGCGGCAACCCGAATTGGCTGTGGGTCGGCACCGGCGAGGCCAATCCGCGCAACGACGTGCTCAACGGCGACGGAGTGTATTTCAGCCCCGATGGCGGCTCGACCTGGGTCGACAAGGGACTGCATCACGCCGGACAGATCGCCGCAATCGCGGTCGACCCCGGCAATACCAACATCGTATTCGTCTGCGCCGAGGGCGATCTGTGGAAGCGCGGCCCCGAGCGCGGGGTCTTCATGAGCACCGACGATGGCGCCCATTGGCGCCGGGTGCTGTACCTGAACGATCACACCGGCTGCAGCACACTCGCCTTCGAGCCCGGCAATCCCAAGGTGCTGATCGCCGGCATGTGGCCGCTGCAGCGCCATGCATGGCTGCTGACCAGCGGCGGCAAGAGCGGCGGCCTGTACCGCTCCACCGACGGCGGCCTGCACTGGCATAAGCTGACCCGAGGCCTTCCCAAGGGAGACATGGGTCGCAGCGCGGTCGCCTTCGCACCGAGCCAACCGCGCACCGTGTACGCGGTATTGCAGGCCAAGGGCGGCGTGCTGTGGGTCTCGCACGACCTCGGCAGCCGCTGGAGCCTGGTCAGCGACAACGACAACGGCGACGTGCGGCCGTTCTACTTCACGCAGCTTGCCGTGATGCCCAACAACCCGCGGCGGCTGTTCCTGCTGTCGATGAAGCTGATGGAGAGCAAGGACGGCGGCAAACACATGTTCTACGCCGACCGGGGCGTGCACGTCGACCATCACGCCATCTGGATCGATCCGCGCAACCCCAGCCGCATCATCCAGGGCAACGACGGCGGCGTCTATCTCTCGCTTGACGGCGGCAAGCACTGGCGCTATCTGGACAACCTGCCGATCGAACAGTTCTACCAGGTGGCCACGAGCCCGAGCGATCATCCCTGGCCCTACCTGGTGTGCGGCGGACTGCAGGACAACGATGCCTGGTGCGGCGCGAGCAGCGACTACCGGCGCGGCGGGGTGACCGGCGCGCAGGACTGGTTCGAATTCTCCGGCGGCGACGGACAGTACGCGGTTCCGGCTCCGAGCGATGCGTCGATCATCTACTCGACCACGGATGACGGCTATGCCACGGTGTACAACCGGGCCACTGAGCGAAGGCGGGGGATCAATCCGTACGTGCGCGATGAGCTGGCCGGCTTGCTGCTCTCGGGCAAGCCACCCTACGCGCAGAAGTACCGCTTCGACTGGACGACCCCGATGGCCGTCTCGCCGACCGATCCACAAGACGTCTACACCGCCGCCGACGTGGTATTTCACAGCACCGATGGCGGCAAGCACTGGACGGTGATCAGTCCCGACCTGACGCGCGACGTCAAAGCCAAGCAACAGCCGAGCGGCGGACCGATCGCTCTCGACATGAGCGGCGCCGAGACTTACGACACCATCCAGTCTCTCGCGCTCGCACCCACCAACCCCAATGTGATCTGGGTCGGCACGGATGACGGCTGGGTATGGGTCAGCCGCGACGATGGCGCGCATTGGGCGAGGGTGACCCCGCCGGGCGCGCCGCAGTGGGCCCGCGTGTACCACGTCGAGCCCTCGCCGTTCGCCGCCGGAACCGCCTATGCGGCGTTCGACGGCCATGAGATCGGCAACGATTCCCCGTATGTCTATCGCACCACGGATTACGGCAAGCATTGGACACGCATCACCCGCGGACTGCCCGACAGCAGCGTGGAAGTCGTGCGGGAAGATCCCAACCGCCCCGGCCTGCTGTTCGCCGGCACGATATCCGCCGGCCTGTACGTCTCGTTCGATGACGGCGGAAACTGGCAGCCGCTGCACGCCAACTTGCCGTGCGGCGTGTCCGTGATGGATTTGGCCTTCGCACCGAACCACCGCGGCCTGCTGTTGGCCACGCACGGTCGCGGCATCTGGGTGCTCGACAATCTGCGGCCCATCGAGCAGTACAGCGCCGTCGTGGCGCGCGCGCCGTTGCACGCGTTCACCGCTTCACCGGGCGTGCTGCTGTACCGCGTGCATACCAACGGCGTGGGCCCGAGCGCCTATCGCGCGCCGAATGCGCCCACCGGGACGGTAATCAGTTATAACCTCGCGAAGACGCTCAAACCGAGCGCCGCGCAAAAGGCGGCGCACCACGGCCCGGTGCGCATAACGATCCGCGATTCCGCCGGAACGCTGATCAAGACTCTGTACGGCCCCGGCAAGGCCGGCATCGACACGGTCGTGTGGAATCTTGACTACCGGGCCCCCACGCGGCTGAATCCCCCTCTCGGCAAACCGCCCCATGCCCACGGCTCGGGCGGCGGGTCCGGTCCGCCCGCCCTGCCCGGCCGCTACACCGCCACACTGCACGCCGCGGCGTACGCCCAGAAGGTGACTCTGAAGGTACAGCCCGATCCCCGCTACACGGTCGGCCTCGCCACCGAGCGCGCCGACACCCGGGCCGCCTTGGCGACGCGCGCCGAGCTGTCCGCGGTCAACAGCCTGCTCAATCACGTCGCGGCGATGCGCGCGACGCTGGCCGCAGTGCTCGCTCGCGGGCGCAGCGATGCCGAATGGGGACAGCACCATGCCGCGCTGATCGCCCGCGGCAAGAAACTGCGCAAGACGCTGAGCACGTATCAAAACCTGCTGTGGAATCCACATACGCAGCACGACGCCTCCGAGGACTTCCTCCGTCACTTCTCGCGCCTGCACCGGCGGGTCGAGACGCTCTACGAGATGTGCACGGGCCTTTGGGGGGAGAAACCCCGCGCCCAGTGGCTGGCGTTGATCCGCGCCGACCGGCGGCAAATCGAGGGACTGCTCACGCGTTACGACGGAACCGTGCTGCCCGCCGTCAAGGCATGGAACCGTGCTGCCTACGCCGCCGGGATCGCCACACTCCCGACAGGCAGCCCAGTGACGCTGCACGGCGAACCGGCGCTGCCGCCGGCTGCCGGGTCATAGCCCTGGAGCCGAGGGCGCAGCGATAGGCTCCGCCCTCCGTCCCCGTGCACAGCGCGATCCCCTCCAACGGGTTGCGCACGACAGACGTCCGCGCATTCCTACCGCCGGACTCGCGGATGAGCCGCGGGTGGCGCCCGTACGGCAGGAGGCGCCGGGACATCCTGAACGGCGGAACGCTCTGTATTATTGAGTGCTATAGTATTCTTTACCATGGAGAAGCCGGCGCTCGACTCCTACGTCATGGACGTGCTGATGCCCGCTCTGGTGGGGCACGATCACAAACCGTCGGCGTTCCTCGTATACCTCTTTCTCCTGCACCAGAGCCGGCACGGCCGACACGAGCGGATCACGGTCAGTCTGCAGACGATCGCCACCCGCACCGGACTGTCGAAATCGAGCGTTCAAAGCGCGATTCGCCACCTCAAGCGCCGCGGATTGCTCGATGCGAAAACGCAGGCGACCGCTACGGCGCCGGTGCGGCGCATCATGCGACCCTGGATCAAGTGAAGCGCTCGTTCGCCCCTATCGGCTGGATCACATTCGCCGCATCGATCTGCGCACTATCCGGCTGCGCGTCCGCCCCGCCACAACGACCCGTCAACAACGGCTACTGTGTCGCCGATCATGGCTGTTACCGCGTGCTCGCCAGCGCCGTCGGCTACACGGCCACGGGCACGGCCTCCTGGTACGGCACCGGTGATGCCGGCCGGCCGACCGCGAGCGGTGTGCCGTTCGATCCCAATGCCATGCGGATCGCCAACAAGGTCCTGCCGTTCGGCACCTGGGTCAAAATCCGCAATCTGCATAATGGCCGCGAGGCCGTGGCGATGGTTGATGACCGCGGTCCCTTCTACGGCGGTCGCATCATCGACGCGACTCCGGCAGTCGCACGCCAGCTGGGCTACTTCCTCGACGGAACGGCGCATGTGCGTATCGAGGCGATACCGCCGGGCGAACTGAGCGCTGCGCAGCGCGAGGCGGCGCAGGCCGACGAACACGTTGCCGTCGACTATGCGCGGCAGCACCCTCACGGACTGCTCGCCGAGGCGGGTCACTTCGCGCTGCGGGGCGTCATCGACATCACCTCCACCGGATTTCACCTGGTGGTGGGTGTCGTGTGGGACACGCTCGAAGTGGGTTACGACATCCTGCGCCATCTGTGAAGGGTCGACGGGGCGGCTTGGGACCTCGTTCTGCTGCGGCCCCACGATGCTCGAGGCGCGCTGGGGCGCGGCCGCGGCCCACGTCGCCTACGAACATGCGCTCGCCCCCATGCCGGGGCGGTCCTTCGCCGCGCACTCCTCGGAGCCGCCGTAGTTCTTCGGCTTCTTCCCCAAGACCGGCAATCGGGCCGCTGCGGACCGAAGCTCGCTACGGTTTGATCTGTCCTCGAATCGCGCCCGCCGGATGCTTGTGCGTGTGCACGTTGAGATACAAGTCCCCGTCCAGGTAGGCGCGGTACTGCGCCGGCGTGAGCTTGGCGCCGGCCGGTACGAACCAGGTGTTGTCCCGCCCGTGCTTTAGCCAGATGAGGATCGGTCCGTTCTTGCCTGGCGCGCCCTCGTGTATGTGTACCATGAACGGCTCGATGCCGCGGACGATCACTTTGCCGCTGACGTGCCGCTGCGGGGTAACCGTGATGAACGCGTGACCGCTGCCCACGGTGGTAACGGGCGGAGCCTCCTGCGCACCGGTGAGCACGACGTGCGAGGTGTGCGCACTCGCAAGTCCGATGCCGGCCACCAGCAGCATGACGGCCGCAGTCCGCTTTAGGAATGCATGCATGGGACGCTCCTCGTCGTAAAGATCGGAGTGCCGACCCTATCACCGTCGCCAGGGCTTCGCCATCGTTCGGACGTCGCGCCCTCCAGCCATCGGTGTCTTACTGTCAAGCTCTAGAATACCGCCGTTGTCGGACACCCGAGACGGGGTTCCACAGCGGCCGCGGAACGTACGGCGCAGGCGGTGGGTCGTCCCGGCGGGCCCCACGGCCGGCCGGGATGCGGCTCACGACGGCTCGGCTCGCCGCCTCGCACGCCCCCCTACATCGGCACGCCGCACCGGGCAAGAACTTCCCGCAGATCGCGCAGCGGCGGGAACACCTCATTGTTCCAGTCGGCCCCCTGCGCATCGTGCGCGCGCTGCTCGTATTCCACGATTTCCTTGTCCTCCAGAAAGATCCGCTCGGTAAACCACGTGACGAACGGCCAGACCAAATGGATCAGGCCCGGCACCGGCGGCTTCTTCACGGACAGAAAGCCGAAAGTGCGGTTCGTGCGGTGCTCGGCATCGATCGGCGTGTAGCACAGCCACACGTCCAGCACCGGGTCCTGTGTCTCATGGATATCGCGCCCGACCCAGACCTTCAGGCTCTGGGAGGGGTAGTCGGTACGGATGCGCATGTGGTCGCGAAAGTCCTCTCGCTCCTCGCTGCGCTTGCGCATCATGTTGACGATCACCTGTTCGCCCACGCTCGGCTTACCCTCGGTGCGGCTGAAGCTGTATTCGACTTGCGCCCAGTCCTCCCCGTGCTGCCGCCCTAGGCAGCTGGCGCGGATCGAGCCCATCTGCTTGCGGTGCAGGAACTGATGATTCATATCGAACAGGTTCTCGTGCATGAACGTGTAGTGGCAGTTCACCTCTCGATTGAGCCGACGGGTCTTGTATCCTCTACGGCTCGCCGCGCCGAGCGCGGCGGGCAACCGCTCCTGCGCCAGCGCCGGATTGCCGGGGAACACCAGAATCAAGCCGTCCATCTCGCGCACCGGATAGCTGTGCACGCCGTTGGGCCTGCGCTCCTTGCCGAGGTACGGCACGTCCACACATTTCCCGGCGCAGTCGTATGCCCACCCGTGATAGTGACACTTCAGCTGATCGCCGCGCACGACGCCCAGGTGCAGAGGAACCTGCCGGTGCGCGCAGCGGTCCTCGAGCGCGAAGACCTTGCCGCTCGCGCCGCGATACAACGCGATCGGCTCGCCGGCGAAATGACGCCCGATGATCCGGCCGGGTCGCACCTCATCGGACCACGCAAGCGGATACCAATAATCCGGATTCGCGCCCGAGCGCCTGAGATCCCCCGTTCCCACCCGGTCAGTGGAAGTCACTGTCGCCTGATCATTCGGCATCTACCGCCCCTCAACTTGTTGTAAAAAGAAAGACAGTTTACCCTCTTGGCCAGACTGCGGCGAGAAACGCCGTGCCACCCGGCGTCCCAGGAGAACGCACCGCCTGAAAACGCAACGAAATCCGGCGCTTGAGGCCTGAATGAGCCCGCCCCGGCTGATTGTGGCGCCCTCGCCCTATGCGTAGCAGAATCTCTTCGCTCAATTTCATACTGCGAATTCTGGCGATCACGGCTGGGGCGTTTGTTCTTTTCGGATCCGTCGACGCCGCAATGGGGCACGAAGTCGCAACGTACGCCGTGCAGTGCGTCGTGCTCGTCTACGTGTGGTCGTTGGTGGGTCAATCGCTGCGCAATCCCCGGCAGCTCGTATTGCTTCGGGGCATCCGGCCGCGACACGTCCTGCAGGCGCTGCTGGTCCTGGCGGCCGCGCTGAGCGCGGTCATTGCGCTGCTGATTCCGCACACCTTCCTCCGCTGGGGATGGTGGGACTCCCTCGGGGGAAACGGCAGCGTGATCCTCGGCCAAGCCACCGGAGCGGCCTCGCTCCTGTCGCGCGTCGTGCTGCCGGCGCTGATCGTCGTTGCGCTGCTGCTGTGCCTGTGCGGTTTCGCGTTGCGCGAGGAACGTATGTTCAGGCGCGGAGACGAGCGGCGGCACCTGGGCAGCCGCCTCTGGCGCTCGCTGCTGTTCGGTCTCGCCCATCTCGTCATGGGCATTCCGCTCGGCGCGGCCATCGGGCTCGGCGTCGGGGGCTTCGGGTTCAGCCAAGTGTATCTGAGCCGCTGGCGCGAGAGTCGCTCTCGCTACCAGAGCGTGCTCGACTCCACCAGAGTCCATGTCGTCTACAACCTGATCCTCATCGGTCTGGTCATCGTGCTGCTGATCGCAGCGAGCCGGACAAGTCCGGGCGCACGGACGACCTGAGCGCGGATCGGCGAGGCAACCCTCCGCGCTCTGCCGCGCTCAACCGGCGTGAGCGCTCAAGAGGTTCCCAGCTCGATGTGCTCGACGACGAACTCGGTGCCGGGAACGCTGCGCTGGCGCGTGCGGAAGTCGCTGTACAAGGAGATGGCGTCGGCACCGGCGCGACGAACCTCTTTCGGCACCTTGGGAACGCGCTTGCGCGTTGCCAGGCGCGATTCCACGATCCCCGTATCCTCCAGGGTGATCTCGACTTTTCTTACTGTTCCGAGCATCTGCGTCACTCGCCTCCGCGTTGATCCGCTCCCGAGCCATCGAACCTTCTGGGGTTCGATGGCCGCACCGGTGTGCTAGCGGCCCGCAGCCGAGTGACTTGAGCCTCATGTCCGCAAATCAGCACTCGCTCGCCGTCGCGGCAACTGCGTGCCGCGGCGGCGGCCGGATCTTGCCGTCCCGGCGCCGCGCCCGCAGCTCCGGCCGCTCCTGAGGCCGCGCGCACGGATCGAGCGAGCGGCTGCGGCCCTACGTCATCAGGGGTTGCGCGGGCGGGGCCGCAGCGTCTGGAGACGGGCCAGCGGCATCCGACCAGTATTCCGGCGACGCGATCCAACCGCGCCACAGCGCTTCCGCGGCGGGGACTCCTCGCCCAAAGCCGCGGAGCAACTCGCGCCGACGCCGCAACGCGCGCGCGTATGCAGGGTCGTACAGATCCGACAGGTCGTTCTCGTACTCTTGCAGTGCGTTGCAGTGCCCGGCGAGCCAGCTCGCGACCGCTCGTCCGGCCAAGACTCCGGAATACACCGCGGCCTCGATGCCGGCGCCCGTCACGGGATGGGTCAGACCGGCTGCATCGCCGGCCAACAACACGGATACGGCGCCGAGCGCTCCGATGGCGCGCAGGCGACCACCAACCGGGATCAACCCCCCCGTCGTCGACGATGGAGGCGCCGCCCGAATTCTCGCATCCGCAGCCAGACTTGCGTGCAGATCTCGCAACAGCGGCTTGAGTCGATCCCGGCGGTGAAAATCGACGCCGACCCCGAGGTTCGCGGCGCTTCCCTTGGGGAACAGCCACGCGTACCCGCCCGGATAGGCGGAACTGAGAAAGATGTCCGTGGCCTCGTAGGGTTGGCGCAGGCCCACGGTGAACTGCCGGGCCGCCACGAGCTGACGATTCGATTGGCCGATCGCCGCACCCACCCGCGATCGGGGTCCGTCGGCGCCGACCAACGCTCGCGGGCGGATGAGTTCGCCGCTCGAGAGGCGCACACCCCCGTCCACGCGGACCTCGCAGACCGCCACGCCAAGTCGGATATGCGCCCCCGCGGCCGCCGCCCGGCGCGCCAGCGCCTGATCAAACGCGCTGCGGCAGATCATGCGGCCCCGAAAGTCCTCACTCACCCGCGGCCGCTGCGCCTGCACCGCCGTGACCATGCGCACGACCCGCTGCGTCTCGATCCTCTCCCAGGAAAAGCCCTCGATGCTGAATGCGCTCGACACGAACTCGGCGCATTGGACCGGCTCACCGATGCGCCGGCGCCGGTCCACCGCGAGCACTCTGCAACCTGCGGACGCCGCCGCGGCTGCGGCGCTGGCGCCCCCCGGACCGAGTCCCACAACCAGCAGATCCGGTCGCTCCTCAGGCTGTGCGCCCGGGGCGGCTGGATCCGCCCTGAGCGCCCCGGCGGCAGGAAACATGTGGGCCTCGCGATCGCTCAGCGGCGCTTGGGGCAGAACTGTTGGTGCAGTGTCTTCATCAGCGCGGCCACCTCCTTGCTTGCCAGAACGTAGTAGACCGACTGGCCGCGGCGATGAGCCTCGACGACGTGATGGTCGCGCAGCAGCGCAAGATGCTGCGACACGGCTGATTGGCTGACGCCGACGCTCGACTGAAGCTGGTTCACCGACTTCGCGCCCTCGGCCAGCTGACACACCAGCAGCAGCCGCACCCCGTTGGCGATGACCTTGAGCACGTCGCTGGCCCGTTCCGCGTTGGCCTGCAACTCGGTCAACTCCCGGGGGCGCAAAGTACCCGTGAGCTTCGCGGCGACCGGCGCGGACTTGGCTCGCCCCGTCATCCGCCGCACCCCGCAAAACCATCGGCGGTCATCTTCGCCTCGTAGGGGCCCGCGACGTCGACTCCCGCCACCAGCGTCGGCCTGACCGTGCTCCAATCGAGCGGCTTGATCACCAGCAGCCAGCCCTTCTCATAAGGATCCTCGTTGGCAATCGCAGGGGTGGCCACCATCGCCTCGTTGACCGTGGCCACGGTGCCGGCGCAAGCCAGCTTTGCCGGCCCCACCCACTTGCCCGACTCCACGGTCGCGCAGGACTTGCCGGCCTTGACCTCCTTGCCGACGGCCTTGGGCGTATACGCCACCAACCGCCCGGCCATCGCCGTCGCAACGGCGGTCATGCCCACCTTGACGCTGCCGTCGTCGAGCTCCTGGTACCAGATGTGGTTCTGCACGTCGTACAGCAAATTGTCCGGCAGATTGCACCCGCGCACCTTGGTCATATCGAATCCCCTATTTTCAGCCCCGCACTCACTCCGCCGCAGTGCGCAGCGGACGCGATGCGCAGCAGAACTCCCCGAGGCGCTCCATTTGTAATTTACCGGCGACGAACAGGTACAGATGGTTCGCCAGCCGCGCCATCATCAGCGCCCGGGCGCCGCCGCGGACATCGCCCGGCTCCAATGTTAGCAGATTGTAATGATAGACCAGCTCGCGACAGCTCTCGCGGCAGGCATTGAAGCTCGGCTCGCCGCGCGCGCCCTGATGATGCAGCGCGAGCAGCCGGAATCCCTCGCGGCGCCCGCCCGTGGGCCGTCCGCCCCTGGCGGATATCCAGTGCTCGAGCACCTCCTCCGCCAAGTCGAGCACCGCGCCGGCATCGCCGGCCCGCGGTCCATTTTCCAGCAATTGCGCCAGACAGCGCTCGATCTGCGCCAGACTCCTCATGTCACACCGCGGGCGGCCAGTACCTCGTGCGCGTCCGATACGTTCTCCTGCAGACCGACCTTGCGCGGCGACAGACCGAGCGCGAGCCCCAGGAGTTGCGTGAAATAGATGATCTTGACGCCGGTCCGCACGCCGAGTTTCTTCTCCGCCCGCACCTGGTGCAGCTCGAGCCCCGAATGGCAGGTCGGGCACTCCGTGGCGATCACCTCGGCTCCGGCAGCCTCGGCGGCTTGCAGGATGTTCAGCACCAGCCGCGTCGACATGTCGCTGTCCGAGAGGGTGTGCGCGCCGCCGCAACAGGCGGTCTTCAGCGGAAACTCGACATTCTCGGCGCCGGCGGCCGCGAGCAGATCGTCCATGAAGTGAGGCTTGGCGGTTGACTCGCTTCCCGGTCCCGAATCCTTCTCCGGAAAGATGTGCCTCGGTCGCGTATACATGCACCCGTAGTAGTTGGCGACCTTCAGACCCTTCAGGCCGCCGCGCACTCTGCGCCTCAACTCGTCTTCGCCAATCGCGGTCTTGAGCCACTCCAATGCGTGCACAGTCTCGACGTCTCCCGGCCGATAGGCCGGATCACCCGCCTTGCGCGCCAGGCGCTCGACCACTTCGGCGCTGCCCGGATCGTTCGCGAGGTCATGCTCGGCCTTCTTGAGATTGTGATAGCAGCCGTTGCACGGCGCCATGACCACGTCCATGCCCAGCCGGTTGGCGGTCAGCGACAGGACCCGTGCCGAAAGGTACGTCTGAACCTTCGGGTCGACGTTCTTCGCCTCCATCGCACCGCAGCAGTTCCAGTCGGGCACCTCGACCAGATCCAGACCCAGCGCCTTGCCCAGCTGCCGGGTCGAGCGGTTGTAGGCATGTCCCGTGCCCTCGAGCGCGCAACCGGGATAATAGGCGACGCGGCGGTATTTATCGGCTTTGTTCTCGGACATGACTGCGCCTCCTAACCGCCCGATGCGCCGGAGGCATCCTGACGCGCGGTCTCGATCAAATCAGACAAGCCGAGCGCGCGACGGTGCCCGGCGTTTTGCTCGTGCACGTACTCACTCAGGGCGTCGCGCGCGCCAGCCCAGCCCCGCGCTCGCGGCGCGCGAAGACTCGACAGACCCATCCGTGTCAACAGGCCCACAGGCAGATGCCTCAGCAGGCGCCTCGCCATCTCCACGAGCCAATCCTGCCTGAGTCCCTGTCCGGTGCGGGCGAAGAACCGCCTCATGAGGCGCCCCTCCTCGATCCGGCCGCGCCGGATGACCTGTTCGGTGAACTCCTCGTCGAATACCATCGAGGGGGACTTGCGCGTGTGGCCCTTGAGCTCGAGCCAGTGGCTGAGCGCCTTCATCACACCCTCCGGAAACACATCGCGGGGACAGGCATAGGTGCATTTGTTGCACGACACGCACTGCCAGATGATCTCCTTGTCCCGCAGCAGCTCCGACTCGAGCCCCATGCGCACCAGATAGATCCAGAAGCGCGGGTTGAAGTCCGGATTGACCGCATTGACGGTGCAGGCGTTCGTGCACGAGCCGCACTGCCAACAGCGGTGAATGTGCTCTCCGCCGGGAAGCGAGGCGATCTGCTCCTGCAGCTCCTCGTTGTAGTCGGACACCACGCGCGATTGGATAAAAGTGCTCCAATGGCCGGATACGTCGACGCCGTCGACCACCAGCTGATCGTGCGTGCGCAGATCTTCCGGGCGGATGAGCGATTGTTCGTGAATGGGCATTTGGGCTCAATCCGGCGTTCGAGCCGGTTCGCTTCGCCGTGCGGCGTTATCGCCGACCGCGCCGTCGCAATGCGACAGGTGGATGCCGCTCCCGAGGGCATCGAGGCCGAGCAGCCGCCGGGTATATTGCGAGGGATCTTCCTCGGCGCTGAAATCCACACGCAAGTAGGTGCCGCCCTGGGCACAGATGTATTGGGCGTAGATCTGCGCGCACAGAAGATCGACGTAGCGGATGACGTCGCGGAACACGCCTCTGCTGGTGAGAAAGCCGCTGAGTTCCTCGCGAAGAGTCAGAAACGCCGCGCAGCTGTCCGGCACGTCGATATGCGCGCCATCTTCTCCGCCGAACCAGATCTCGCGCAACACTCCGGTATTCGCCGCGCGGTCCCAGACCCATCGGGTCATCATCGGGAAACGCTCCGGCGCAAGCTGGTGGAGCAATTCCGCGCCCAGATCCCGCACCCACCGGGGGCGCTCGGCCGCGCAGAACCCATCCCCGAACGCCGCGAGCCCCTCGTCGACACGGCTATTGTCCCGCAGAGCGCCCAGCAGCCGGCCGATTTCCGCCTTCAGTCCGTCGAAGGCCGGACGTTCCATCCAGGGCGCGATCCGTCTGCGCACGGTCGGCATGAACGGCAGCAGAATCCGCAGCGTTTCCGGCTCGAGTCTTGCTGCAGCCGCGCCATCCTCGCCGAGGACGCTGCGGAACACTTCACTCTTGAGCTCGAGCGCCCGGACATACTGCTCGACTCCGCCGCTCGCCTCGCAGCTCACGGCCAGCCGAGCCAGGCCGTCGGCGAGCCGCGGGCCGCTCAGCTCCAGCCGGATCGGCGGCGGCGCCGCGGAAAGTCGTATCGGGGAACGCGCCACGCTTCGCCTTCAGGCGCTCGCCTGGGCCGGGCGCACCAGCGAGAGGGCCCGTGCCGCCGCCGCGTACGCCTGTGCAATCGAATCGTCAATGGTCTCCGGTCCCGCCGCGGCGCCGGCCACGAACACTCCGGGGCGCGACGTCTCCGCCGTATTGCCATAGGAATTTCCGCGCTCCAGGTACCCGTTGGGCTCGAGCGCCACGCCGAAGACCGTCGCGATCGACTTGTTGTCCACGTTCGGGTCCATGCCGATCGCATGCACGACCAGATCGAAGGGAATCGTGATCGGCCGCTTCACCAGGGTGTCTTCGCCCTTCACGATGAGCTTCTCTCCGTCCGAGGTGACCTCCGCGATGCGCGCCTTGATGTACTTGATCTTGAATTCCTCCTGGCTGCGCCAGTAGTACTTCGTTTCGTACAGGCCGAAGGTCCGGATGTCCATGTAATAGATATAGACGTGGCAGTCCGGCAACTGCTCACGAATCTCCATGGCGATGTTCGCCGAGACCGTGCAGCAGATCTTCGAGCACCAGGGACGACCGATCTGTCGATCGCGCGAACCGACGCACAGCAGGATCGCCACGCGCTTCGGCGCGCGCCCATCCGACGGGCACCGCACGCCCGTGCCCGCGGAAATCATCTGCTCCACCTGCACCGTCGTCACGACGTCCGGATAGGTGCCGAAGCCCCACTCGGGCTTGTTGAGCGAGTCGAAATGGGTGAAGCCGGTACACAGGATGACGGCGGCGGCCCGTACCGCGGCACCGTCGGAGACCTCCGCGGTGAAATCACCCGGGCCGCCCTTCAAGGCCACCACGGTCGTGCGCAGTCGCACCTGCGCCAGAGGCTGCGTCTGCACCCGGCCGACCATGCCGCCAATTGCGTCCTTGGCCCACTCACCCGAGGGCACCAGTTTGGCGTAGCCGGACAGGATCGGCGCCCCACCGAGGCGCTCGGCCTTCTCGAGCAGCACCACGTGTTGACCGACCGCCGTCAGCGCGTTCGCCGCCGCCAGTCCCGCCGGTCCGCCGCCGACGATCAGCACCGGTCGGCTCATCCGGCCCGACCCGCCGTTTGTCCGTCGGGCTTGAACCCTGGACCGGAGGTGATCTTGCGCTTCGGGTCGTACAGTGTCTCGATGCGCCCGGCGGCGACCTCCTTCAAATACTCTTCGAACTCCGCCTTGCGCGCCTGCCAATCGATGCCGAGCTTCTCCATGAGCGTCTCGGTCGGCGAGGCGTGCCAGTGCGACTGCACGATCTTGTACGGATGCGCGCCACAGACCAGCGCCGCGAACTGGCAGTCCGCAAGCACCGGCAGGCTCACCGGACGGCCGTCGGCCTTGCTGATCCACTGGTTCTTGTCGAGCGTGGTGATGCAACCGGTGTCGTGGCCGATCATCACGTCGGCGTGGGCCTCCTCGACCGCCACCCGGATCTTGCGGTCGATCGCGAAGGAGCGGGTGAACTCCCGCTCGGAGATGATGTGGCGGAAACCGAAGCCGCAGCAGTCGTACCAGGTCTTGTAGTCGATCACCTGGGCGCCGAGGGTCTGCATCAGGCCGGTCGAGACCGCAACCCGGTTCCCGTCCAGCACTTTGTCGTCATACACGACGTCCTCCGGCACCATCTTGTACACGTGGCAGGCCGGATGAATGGTGGCGCGGATCCCGCTGCAATCGATCGTGCGCAGATTCCCGATCTCCTCGCGCATGACGTGCAGCCACTCGGAGTAGTGCACGATTTCCTCGGGAATCAGCAGCTTGCCGTCGACCAACCGGCCAAGCTTGCCGAGAATCTGCCGGACCCGCTCGCGCAGTTTCGCCGACTGCAGCAGGTAGCCGCGCACTTCCTTGTAATTGCCGAACGAAGTGCCGCAGTGCACCAGCGGATAGTAGTAGCCATCCGGCAGTCCCTGCGCCTTCGCGGCGACGTACGCCTGATGGAAATTGCGCAGGAACACCGCGGCGAGGCTCTCGATGTTGCCGATGCCCGAGCCGTGATAGTTCCAGGCGGTGCACGAGGTCTGATCCGTCTCGTCGAGATATTCCGTGCCGAGCCGGTTCATCAGCCACAGCAGCGAGGCCGGATACCCGGGTATGTTGCCGCATTGCCCGCACGACTTGTGATGCCACAGCCGCACCGTCGGGATCTTTTTCTCCCAGCCGTATAGTGTCCGGACCACGACCGGCTTGTGCGCCTCGGTCACCCGGTGAACCACGATCTGCCCGTCCTTCTCGAGTTCCCACATGGCGTCGCGGACATCGGCGACCCGATCCTTGCCGGTCAGCATCGAGCGCCGGTCGATGATCTGCTCGACCCAAACGGTCGCGGCCTGCGCATCCTGGGCGGCGAGGCTGGAACTGCGCCATTCCGGGCCGTGGCCGGTGAAACGGCCGCCCGTTGCTTTCTCATCTGACGTCATGGCTTACACCTCTGTGGTCGTGAATCGGCGGACGGCAGCGCCGCGGGGCCCGAGGCCGGTTCCTCAGTCCTCGCCCTGCGCTTCCTGCCAGTCCGCGTACTCGTCGCGCTTGTCGTCCATGATGTCCTGAATCACATCGAACAGATTCGGATCGATCGTCTTCAGACTGTTGGTCACCCCGGTCTCCTCCCAGATCGTGTACAGCTCCACCGACGTCTTGAGATTGACCTCCCAGGCCGTTTTGGTGGTATGCAGGGTGGGCACCGGGATGGCTTTGCGCAGCGTGTCGAGCGGCGCGTTCACCTTCGAGACGTTAGGTCCCCAGTCCGGGAACGCGTCCCGGCTGATCATGTCGGGAGAAAGCTGGTTTCCGGTCGAGATGAGCTTGAGCATCACGCGGCTGAACGGCCGCAGCACGTTCTTGGCCGATTCCATGCCGTGCTTGATCGCGACTTCGCGCATCAGCATCACCAGCCCCCCGGGGGAGTTGCCGAACGGGCAGCGCGCGGCGCACGTGTAGCACTGCGCGCACGCCCAGATCTTCTCCTGCATGGCATCGTAGATGCCTTCCAGGTTCTCGGTCCACAGCAGCTGGACGATCTCGCGCGGACTGTAGTCGTAGTAGTGGGCCGAGGGGCAGGTCGCGGTGCAGATGCCGCAGTTGAGACAGCCGTTCAGCTGGTGATCGAATCTGAGATCGGACTGGATGTCCTGGAAGATCTCCTCGAGCTTGGTCCGCTCGAGCGGGGCGAGCGCGGACACCGGATCGCCGATGTGCTCCTGAACTCGCGTTGCATGCTCTTGGGTCATGCCCGCAATCCACCGTCAGTAGGTGAGCACGCGGTATTCGTCGTCCATGACGCGCTCGATCAGGTAGGCACCGCCGACGATGCCGCCGCACTCGGGAATCAGGTCCTCCTGAGTCATGTCAAACAGGTCGAGATTGGGGGAACAGCACAAGAACTTCACGCCCGCCTCGTGCGCGTCCTTGATGAAATCGAGCACGGATTTAGGCGAGCCGGCCTTGACGAAGAGCCGTTCGGCCACGCCCTTCTTCAGCAGTCTCCCGGCCGTGGCCGTGCACACGACCTCGACCTCGAAGTCCATGGCCGCCGCGACCGTGGCCTGGAAGATCGGCGCGCCTAGCTCCTCGCCGTTGCGCGGATCGGTGTTGGCCATCACGATGATCAGCTTCGATGCCATGTGTTGTCCGCAATTGACGGCGTCGCGCATTCCGGCCGAGACAGTCTCCGACTCGACCCCCCAATCTGATATTAGTGATATCTTATTTATAGACGAGCGTCAAGGTCCGCGAGCGCGCCGGACTCGCCCGAGCCTCAGCGCGGCACACCCGCCGCACGCGGCCGGGTCGGCTGACACCGCTCACGCTCGCCACATTCGCGCTCATGGCGGTCACTACCCAGCGGGCGGGTCGCCGCACAACACGCTGTGGGGTGATTGCGCACGACGTGAAGCACGTGGCGCGTCCGAGAACGCGACGCGCAGTGATGTCGTCGTGGGCCGCTCCCGGACGGAGCAACGTAAATCCGACAGACTCTAGCAAGACGGCGGCAACATCAGATCCAGCACCCGCACCAGGCCGGACATGACAGCCGCGAGCGCAATCTCGATCTCCGCCTGGACGGCGCGTAACGCGGCCAGGCCCGCGGCCGTCGCGTCCGGCGCTTCCGGAAACTCCATGATCAGATCCTCCACGATCGCCGACTTGATGCCCGGATGACCCGCGAATCCAAATGCGCGCTCGCCAAGCTGGAAGAGCGCCCATCCGCCCTGTCCGTCACGGGCCAGCACCCGGGCGCCGGCCGGGAGAGACACGCTGTCCCGCCCGTAGCGCACCAGCGGATAGATCGGCGGCAACAGTCCTCCCAGGGCGCCCTCCACCGTGCGCGTGGCGGTACCGACATCGAGCGTGAGCTTGTCCGCTGCCGCGCCGCCCCCGCCGGCCAGCGCCAGGATCTGTGCGCCGAGTCCGAATCCGATCATTGGCCGCGCCGCCGCAAGCGCCGCCGCGGCGAGCTCGATCTCCGCCTCGAGCCACGGCAGGCGGGCCGCGCCCGGGACGATACCCCACGGGCCGCCGCCGAGCAGCACCAGTCCGGCGGAAGTCTCCGCCAATCTCGGCAGCCGGCCGCCGGCGGTGAACGGACGGAAATAGCGAAAGCCGATCCCGCGCATTTCCAGGTGATCCTCGATCAACCCGAGATACTCCGCCGAGGTGTGCTGGACCACGGCCAGCTTGGTGGGCAGAGCGCGCATGAGCAGTCAGCCCGGCGCGTGCGCCGTTACCGACAACGCCGCCTCGATCGCGCGTTTGAAGTCCGCCGCGCCGACCGACAAGGTGCTGGCGGGATGTTCCCGGAAGAACCGCTCGATCGTCTCGCCGACGAGCTCGATTTCAACGCCCCGCAGGCGGCTCTCCAGGTCCAACACGAGCCGCGGCGGCGCCACGAAGAAGTCCCCGCTGATCAGCACCTGGCCGATACGGCAGCCCTCAGGGCCCTCACGGCGCAAATACGCCGTGATCGTCCCGCCCGCGCCGGCGCAGGTTCCAACCGAAACCGCCGCGCCGCGCGGCGGCCCATCGATCTCGGCGACGAACTCCTCCGTGCCGATCCACCGTGCGTGCAACTCTCGCCCCAGCTGCAGCACGCCGGCAAGCGAATCGGCCTCGGCCGGGTGGAACTCGACGCCCAGCCGCTCGCGAAAGCCCTCGAGCAGGGCCTGCTGAACCTGCCCGATGGTGGGCGTCCGCGCGCCCAGCAGCTCGCGCAGACTCACCACCCGCTGCGCCGCGGAGTCGAGGCCGTGCCGAACGATCTTGGCCCGTGGCACGCGCAGCGCGCCCAGCAGGTTGGTGGTATCGAGCTCGACGAGCACTGTGCCCTGGTACAGCAGCGTGTCAGCGTCGAAGAACCCTCCGGTTCCGCCGAGCTTGCGTCCCTCGACCTCGAGATCGTTGCGCGGCCGGAAGCGCACTTCAATGCCGAATCGGCTGAGCCCCGCGGCGGCGGCCTCGCAGACTGCCCGGGCCACCTCGTCGAGCGACGGGCCACCGAGCGCGCCCCGGCCGAACACCAGTGCCCAGCCGAGCTGGCCCGGATCAAGATAGATCGCCCCGCCGCCGGTGATGCGCCGGCCGACTTCGATGCCGCGCTGCCGGCAGTAGTCGACATCGATCTCCGCGCTCAGGGACTGGTGGCGTCCGAGGAGCGCGCTCGGCTGGAAGTGGATGAAGCGCACTGAATCGGCCAGCCGTCCCTTCTGATGCAGCTCAAGCATGGCCTGGTCGAGCGCAATGTTGAGCCGTCCGGCTCGCAGGCCGGCATCGAGCACCCGAAAGACGCGGCTCATCGGCGCTCCCGCACCACCGGAATACGCAGCTGGCGGCGGATCCGGCGCAGGTCGGCACGATTGGGCGCGAACGGATAGCTCGCGATGTCCCGTGGCGGCGAGTCCCCGTAGGGCCGGTCGCACGCGGAAATGTCGTCGCGAAACTTGCCGGGGCAACCGGAGGTCCGGAAGGCCACGCCGGCATCGATGATGCGCTCGAGCTCCTCGCCGGGCAGACCGAAGTCCACGACCCGCCCGAGCGCATCGAAGCGCATCTGCTCGAGACGGACCGATGCGTAATCGATCAGATAGCGGGCGAGTTGCACCCGCCGCCACTGATCCCGGGGCGTCGGCGGCAGGTGATCCATCAGCGAGCCCTGCTCCGGGAAGAAGCAGAACATGTGGCTGTGGCCGCCGAGGTCCACCAGCTGCTGCACCAGCTCGAGCGCCTCACGCTCCGTCTCGCCCATGCCGATGATGATGTGCGCACCGAACTTCTGCGCTCCGAACACCTCACGCGCCGCATGCAGGATGTCCCAGTACTTGCTCCATTTGTGCGGCGACTGCACGCCTTTGCCGCGGGTACGCTCGAAGATCGCCGGAGTCGCCGCATCGAGCGCGACCGTGAATATGTCGGCGCCGAGCTCCCGCAGCCGCACCACGTCGGCGCGGCTCATCGTGGTCGGGTTGGACAGTATCGACACCGGTATGACCCGCGGATCGATGCGCCGCGTCCACGCCCTCAGCACGCTCACCGTATCGGCATCGGAACGCGGGTGCGTGATCATCGAGATGCACATGCGGTGGAACGGGCTCGCCGCGCCGTCTCGGGCCACGATCTCCACCATCTGCTCGACGGGCACCGCCGGCCAGTCGACCCGAATGAAGTTGCGGTCCGCATAATCCCGTTCGGCCTCACGATGACGCGCCAGTCCGCAGTACGCGCAGTTGGCGCGGCAACCCTCCGGATAGGTCAACAGCAGGTTCAGACACCGCGTGCACTCGCAGCGATGCATGCGCCCGGGCATGAGACCGAGGGTCATCGCCGCGGCGGTGGAGATCTGCACGTATTCCGGCGAGCGCATGTGCGGCGTCAGCACATTGTTGTTGGGCAGATAGACGCCGCTCGGGCGCAGATCAGCCGCCTTGACCGGCGCCCCGTTGCGCCGCTGCGGCGGTGTTTGCACCGGCGCGCGCGGCTCCATGGCCTCGAACGCGTTGAAATCTCCGGCCCACGCGCCACCCGGCGGGCGCTGCGGCAGCGTGCGGCAACTCATGCGGAAACTCCCGCCGGCTCCTCGCCCGCACCGCAATGGGCCCGGGCGCCGGCCACTGCGGCTCCTCCGAGCTTGATCGAGCAGCAGGCGTGCTGCTGTTCGAAGGGCCGGCCGATCGCAGTGGCGACCGCCGCCACGCCGTCGGCCGGAAACGCGATGCCGTCGAGTCCGGCCAACACGGCATAGGTGTCGGTGACGCGCTTATGCATGCCCGGCGGCCGAGCGCATCCGAGCAGAACGCTGCGCTGCGCAAGGCGCGCGCGCGCCTCGGCAAACAGCCGGCCGACCGCGCCGGTATCCGGCACCGCGAACGTTCCCGGCGTGGCGTAGAACGGCATGACGACCACCAGCACCAGCGCCTTCACGGGGTGCCTGCTGACGATGTCCAGCGCCGCCGGCTCGCCCAGCACCTCGCCGAAATGCAAACCGATGACGATGTGCGGCGTTACCTCCATGGACGTGGCGCACAACGCCTCGAGCGTCGCCTCGAAATCCGCCACGGACCGCTCCAGGTGGTACACCTCGCGGATGGTCGCCTCCGCACCGATCACATCCATCATCGCCGTATCGATGCCGGCCGCCTCCATGGCGCGGGCGCCCGCGCGGTCCGTGAGCGCCGTATGGATCGCGATGCGCAGATCCGGATGATCGCGCTTCAACCGCTCGATCACCGGATAGAACCGTGCATACGCAATCTCATTGCGTCGGTTGGAGCCGCCGGAAAGCAGGAAGCCCTGCAGGCCCTGGCGCGCGATCAGCCCGCGCACCGTGCGCTCGAGCATCTGCGGTGTCGTGGCCGGCAGCATCGGCTCGAGGATCTTGGCCCGGCAGTGCTCGCAGTTCAGGCCGCACGCCCCGCCGGTGATCGAAAAAGCCGGGAAGCTGTTCTTCGAGCAACCGCGCAGCTCGGTACTGGCGTAGTCCTTGAACGTGGGTGTTGCGAAGCGCAACGGCCGGGAGACCACTCCCGCGCCCGCCCGCTCGAGCTGCGCGACGAGTTCGGCGTCCAGGGGCGCCTCGTCAAGCTCCTCGATCGCCATCAGTTTCTCCAGCCAGCTCACGCGGCGCGCTCCACGCCGGCCCGGTGCACCAGATCCATCACCGTCTGGCGGACCGGACCGTCGCGCGGCGGATCCGCGAGGGTCCGCTGCCATGACGGGTCGATCTCCTCATCGTCGATCAGATCGCACGACAGCCCGGTCAGAATGCGCTCGGCTGCAGCCGGCAATCGCCGCGGCGGCCGCCGGCCGCTCAACTTTCCCCACAAGCCCGTCCAGCAGCGCGCCACCGTCCACGGATTGTAGCCGCCACCGCCGAGCACGACCGCGACCGGCGCCGCTTCGACCAGCTCCTGCACGGCCGTCCACAGCGCGCCGTTGCTCAGGGCGAGACCGCACAGCGGATCACCGCTGAGCGCATCGGTACCGCAGGTGATCACCACCGCCTCCGGCCGCAGGCGCCGCGCGTACGGCAGCACGGCGGCGTCCATCACGAAGCGCAATTCCCCGTCGTGGAAGCCCTTGGGCACCGGTAAGTTGACCGAGCGCCCGCCGCCGCGGTCCTCCGCGCCGCCGGTGTACGGCCAGCGTCCGGACTCGTGAATCGAAACGGTGTGCATGCGGGTATCGTCTTGCAGCGCATTCTGAACTCCGTCGCAATGATGGGCATCGAGGTCAATGTACAGGATACGGGACAAGCCGCGCGCGGCGAGCCGGCGCAGCGCGAACACCGGATCATTGAAATAACAGAAGCCGCTCGCGCGCGCCGGCCGGCCATGGTGCGTACCACCGGCCGGGTGAAACACGACATGCCCCTCGAGTGCGAGCTCCGCCGCCAGCATTGCGCCTCCAACCGTCGCCGCGGCCCTGGCGAACAACCCGGGAAACAGCGGATTCTCACGCGTTCCGATACCGAAGCGCTCGCGCTCCTCGATCGTGGCGATCCCCGCAACCTCGGCGGCGCGCAGCGCCGCGATGTACTCGGGGCTGTGGAACTCGCTGAGCTGCCGCGCGCAAGCGCGCGGACAGTCGCGCAGCTCACCGGCCGCAATCCACCCGAGCGCGCGACACAGCGCGAGCACCGTCGCCACGCGAGGAATCGCCAGCGGATGTCCCGAGCCGAAACTCGCCGTGTCAGCGGACATCCCGCCGATGAGCAGCGCCGAACGGCTCGATCGCATGTGCCGAACCCAACCCTCAGTGCGGCCATGGCGCGGTGCGCCCACCGTCGCCGCGCGGCCTTTGCTTCCCACCTTATCAGTAATTGCTTATTTTAGCACCCTCTGATAGCTTGAGAGTCATCAATCCCGGGGGGCGAATTCCCATGGCCGCGACAGCCGACAGCATCCCGCGTTCCGCCGCCAAACGGATGTCAATCATCGTGACCAAGGGAACGCTCGATTGGGCGTACCCACCCTTCATCCTGGCGACCACCGCCGCCGCGATGGACGTCAACGTCACGATGTTCTTCACCTTCTACGGCCTGCCCCTGCTGTTGAAGGATCTCGATCTCAACTTGACACCGCTGGGCAATCCTGCCATGAAGATGCCGTTCGCCGGCAAGCACATGGGCATGCCCAACATCGCCAGCATGATCCCGGGGGTCGATGCCGCCGCCGGCCGCATGATGAAGAATCTGATGAAGAAGAAGGGAGTCGCCTCCATCACCGATCTGCGCTCGATCGCCATCGAGGCCGGTGTGCGCATGATCGCCTGCCAGATGACCATGGACCTGTTCGAGTACACGCTCGAGGACATGATCGAGGGACCCGAGCTTGGCGGTGCCGCGACCTACATCGAGGTCGCGACACAATCGGATATCAACCTGTTCATCTGAAATCCGGAAATCTCTTTGGGACGCACCATGGCCAATCAGACTCTCGATGCCAAGGGCCTCAACTGTCCTCTGCCCATCCTGCGGGCCAAGAAAGCCCTGCAAGGCATGCAACCCGGCGGCACGCTCGAGGTGCTCGCGACCGATCCGGGCGCGGTCAAGGACTTCCAGGCTTTCTGCAACACCACCGGCACCGAGCTCGTCGAATCGAGCAGCGACGGCAAGATCTATCGGTTTGTACTGCGCCGCAAGAATTGAGTCGACAATGAACTAGCGCCAGAGCACCCGCACAGGGGCCTGCACAACCGGGGGACATCATGAAGCACCATGTTTGGGTGGGCGGAGCGTTGACGTTGCTGGTTCTCGCCGGCGCCGCGCATGCGACCAACGGATATTTCACCGACGGCGCGGGGGTGAAGAACATGGGCATGGCCGGCGCCGGCAGCGCCGACCCGAGCGAAACGATGATCATCGCCACCAATCCGGCCGGATTGGCGTTCGTTCCCGATGATCTGGAGGTCGGCCTGGAGCTGTTCAATCCCGATCGCAGCTACAGCACGTCTTCCAGCCTGGCGGACGGCCACGGCGGGGCGTTTACGATTGGCCCGAACAACCTCACCAGCGGCAATACGCTCTTTCCAATTCCCTACATCGCGCTGCGACGGCAGATCGACAGCCAGAACAGCGTCGCGGTGGCCTTCTACGGCCGCGGCGGGATGGATACGCATTGGACCGGGGGCACGGCGACTTTTGCCGCCGGGCCGGGGGCACCCATCAGGACACTGCCCGGCACTTTCGGCATGGGCAACACCGGCGTCGATCTCATGCAGGGGTTTCTCAACCTCGCGTTCGCGCACGTCACGGCGAACCGGCATTTCGCCATCGGGGTCTCCCTGATCATCGCCGCGCAGCGCTTCACCGCCGAAGGTCTCGGCGCGTTTGCCGGCTACACCCAGACCTTTGCCGCAAGCGGCGGCACCGTCCTGCCGAACGCGTTGACCAATACCGGCGCCCAGATGTCCTACGGGGGCGGCGCCTCGGTGGGCATCGAGTGGCGGCCCCTGCCCCGTTGGGCGTTCGCGGCCGCGTACACCTCGAAGATGTACATGACCCGGTTCACCCACTACAGCGATCTGTTCGCCGGCCACGGGTCTTTCGACATTCCCGCGTCGGCGACGGTGGGCATGACCTTCAAGCCGAGCCGTGCGCTGGCCTTGAGCTTCGACACGCAGCGAATCTGGTACGGATCGGTCGCCTCGGTCGGCAATCCGATCCAGAACATCTTCCAATGCCCGACCGCGGGCGCCGGCGGCACCCGCCTCAGCAGCTGCCTCGGCGGCAGCGACGGACCGGGATTCGGCTGGGGCAACATGACGATCTACAAGCTGGGCGCGCAGTGGAGGCTCGACCCGACCTGGACCGTGCGCTTCGGCGTGAGCCAAGCCGCGCAGCCGATCCCCGCCTCGCAGGCAACCTTCAATATCCTCGCCCCGGGCGTGGTCGAGACCCACATCGCCGCCGGATTCACCCGGCACACGGCGAACGGGCAACTCAGCATGGCGTTCACCTATGTTCCCAACCACACCCTCGTCGGACCGAACACGTTCGACCCGACTCAGAGAATCGCCTTGCGCATGCATCAATTCATGCTCGATTTGGGCTACGCTTGGAACCCGTGAGCGTATCTGTGCTGACGCATGCAGCCCTTGCCGCACATCTATGCCGCCACAGCAGCCGCCGCGCGCACCGGTGGGGTGACTGTCGGCGCCGCCGGGCTGCCGCAGCTTCTGAGCGCGCCGGCGGCGCAGTTCGGCGGACCCGGCACGCTCTGGTCACCCGAAGCGCTGCTTGCCGCGGCGGTCGCGGACTGCTTCATTCTGACCTTCCGCGCGGTCAGCGCGGCCGCCCTGTTCGGCTGGATCCGGCTCGAGTGCCGGGCCGAAGGGACGCTCAGCCGCAATGACCGTCAGGTCCGGTTCACGGCTTTCAATGTACATGCGACGTTGACGCTTGCGCCCGGAGCGGACCGCGCGAAGGCACGGCGTCTGCTGAGGCGAACCGAGCAAAGCTGCCTCATCCTCAATTCCCTGAACAGCCACAACGCGCTGCAGATGCGCGTACTCCATGAGAGCACCACCGAGCATTCCACGACGCGGGGAGCGGTTTGACGGCGTCCTAGCGACCGCGCGTGCGGGGGCGATGCCCCCTTGCCAAGCCCGGCTCCCCTGCGCCAGGACGGCCGCCCGCGCCGGCCGCCGGTGTCCACCGCACGGTGACAAACACTCCGGCTGCCCCCCCTCCCCGCGCCGAGGATTCCTGCCGGCCCGGGTACAGTTTATGCGTCCGGGAACGTCCGCGAGCCCGGTCGCCAGACTCGCGGCGCCCGCTGGCGCCGCACGTGCCGATCCCTTTGGCAGCGAGGAGTAGATGATGGCAACCCAGCTCGGCGTCCTGTGCGTCTCCGGAACACAGGAGAGGATCCAGATGGCGGCCATGGTCGCGGCAACCGCCGCGGCCACCGGCACCGAGGTGACGGTGTTTCTGTCGATGAATGCGCTTGGATACTTCATCCGGGGCGACGCGCGCACGCCACCCGCCGAGGGCGACATCGGGCGGCTCATGGCGCAGAAGAATGTGCCCCCCTTCCGACACCTGTTCGAGCAGGCCAAGGAGCTCGGCGGAGCGCGCCTGTACGCCTGCTCCATGGCCCTGGACGTGCTCGGCGTCGAGCCGGACCGCCTGGAGGCCTATATCGACGGTGCCATGGGTCTGACCGCCTTTCTGAGCGAGGCGGCCGACGGTCAGATCGTGGTGTTTTGAGGTCCCGGGAGGACGATGGTCATGGGTGCGGAAAAAGTCACGATCGTGGACGCGACCGGCAGCTTCTGTCCCGGTCCGCTGATGGAGCTGATCGCCGAGCTGCGGGACACCGAGATCGGCGCGGTCGTCGAGCTGCTCTCCTCGGACAAGGGCTCGGCGCAGGACGTGCCGGTGTGGGTGCGCAAGGTGGGTCACGAAATACTCGGCAGCGAGGAAAAGGACGGTGTCTGGCACATCCGGGTGCGCAAGTTGAAGTAGTCGGCCCCGCGCGCGGGAACCCTCAACGACGCAAGACGTATCGGGAGACGGCAATGAAGATATTGATCATCGGCGGCGGGATGGGCGGCACCATTCTCGCGAACAACCTGGCGCGCCGGCTGCACGCGGAACTGCGGGACAGCAAGGCACGGATCACGATGCTGTCGGCATCGGAACGGCACATGTATCAGCCCGGACTGCTCTACGTCGCGCTCGGGCGCATGATGCCCGATGAGCTGTATCGCGATCAGCGCAGCCTGCTCGAGCCGCAGATCGACTTCCACGTCGATCCCGTGGAGGAATTCGCCCTCGATCGGCACCAGGTGCGCGCCAAGAGCGGCAAGACCTACCCGTACGACGCGCTGGTGATCGCCACCGGCTCGCGCATCTTTCCGCAGGGCGTTCCCGGACTGGAGGAGGCTGCCGAATTCTTCTACACCGAAGAGTCCGCGCTGCGCATGTACAAGCGCCTGCGGGAGTTCGCCGGCGGACGCGTGGTGATCGCCGTGGGCGTTCCGCACAAATGTCCCATGGCGCCCCTCGAGATCACCTTCATGCTCCATGACTACTTCAAGGACCGCGGCATCCTCGACAAGACGCGGATTCACTACACCTATCCGATCGGGCGCACGCACAGCCTGGAAAACGTCGCCAAATGGGCAACGCCGGAGTTCGACCGACTGGGAATCAGCTACGAGACGCTATTCAACATGAAGGACATCGACGTGCGCGGCAAGGTGGTCCACAGCGAGGAAGGCACCGATGCGCCGTATGATCTCCTGATCGCGATACCGGCGCACAAGGGCATGGAGGTGATCGAGAAGAACGGCCTGGGCAAGAGCGGCTGGATTCCGACCGATCGCCACCGCCTCAACATGGAGGGCCGCGACAACGTCTTCGTGCTCGGCGACACCACCAACCTGCCGATCAGCAAGGCCGGCTCGACGGCACATTTCGAGGCCGACGCGCTGGCGGAAAATCTTGCCGCCATGGTCAAGATCGGCGCTCCCGTGCGCGACTACGACGGCAAGGTCTTCTGCTTCATCGAGGCAGGCAAGGATCGGGCAACCTACGCGATGTTCAACTATCAGAATCCGCCCAATCCGAAGCCTCCCACCAAGGCCGTGCATTGGTTCAAGATGGCGTACAACAAGCTCTATTGGGCGTCCGCCCGCGGGCTGCTCTGAGGAGGCGCGTCATGAGCGATACACAGACCGTCGAAGCGGCGATCCAGGCGGAAGAATTCGCCAGTCTCGCGGCGGGCGCGCGCGACGCGCTAACCGACGACATGGTCGCGCGGCTGGCCGGCACTTTGGGCGAGGCGCTCGACCTGGTCGATCGGATCAACCGCAGCCGCCTCACCGATGCCCTGACCGTCCTCACCCAGCTCGCCGACAACGGCGACTTGGAGCGCCTCGCGCACCTGGCGCGCCTGCTCGGTGCGGCCGAGGACGCCCTCAACGACGAGATGGTCGCGCGGGTGTCCGGTGTGCTGAGCGACGCGCTGTCGCTGCTCGAGCAGCTGACACGCAACGATGCGCTCGGGCGTATCCTGACGTTCTTGCTGCGCCCGGAGGTGCAGACCGTCCTGGTACGCTTCGGCGAGGCGCTGCTCGCCGCGAGCAACGAGTACCAGCAGACGCCGCCGCCGAAAGGCGGAGTCGGCGGCTGGTGGCATCTGCTCGGGGAGCGCAACAACCAGCAGGCGGTGCAATTCTTCGGACTGCTCGGCAAGCATCTGCAGGACCGCAACACCTGACCAGCGGCCGCTGCGCCGGCGGCGGCTTGCCGCTCGGGCCGGCCCCGGCGGGCTCGCCCGCCAGGCCGGCCTTCGGCTCACCGCCGCCGCATCTCCCGGTCAGGCTTCGCAACCGGCATCGGCCGCACCGGTCAAATGCGCCACCAGCGCCTTCTGCGCCAGCGTTGCATGGCGGTCGCGGTGGCGCAGCAGCGCGTACTCGCGTTGCGGCAGATCGATCGGAATCTCCCTGAGCCTGCCGGCCTCAATGGCGGAAGCGACCACATGACGGGAAATGATGGTCGCTCCCGCGCCGGCTTCCACCGCCGCGCGCACCGCTTCGTTGCCGGGCAGCTCGAGGAAGATATTGAGATCCTCGAGTGACAGGTCTTCGCGCGCCGCCAGATCCTCCAATGCCCGCCGCGTGCCCGAGCCGGGCTCGCGGATGACCCAATTCAGGGCGCGCAGATCGACCTTCCCACCGGGATTTTCCGCCGGCGAGGCGCGGCCGGCGGCCACGACCAGCACCATCTGATCGTGATCGATCCGGATGCGGCTGACCACCGGATGCTGCGTCGGCCCCTCGACCAGCCCGATGCTCACCTCGCCGTCCGCCACGGCGCTCTCGACCTCATGCGTGTTGCGGATCGCCACATTGAGCCGCACGCAGGGATTGGCGAGATGGAACGCGGCGAGCCGGTGAGGTAACCAGTACGTTGCAATCGTCTGGCTGGCCGCCAATCCAATCGGGCCGGCCGGGCTACCGGCCAGATCCTGCAGCACCGACTGCGCCATGGACGCGCGCTCCAGAACGGCGCGCGCCTCGCGCACGAATATCCGGCCCGCCTCGCTCAGCTGGATTCCGCGGCCCACCCGATCGAAGAGTTTGATTTGATAATGCTCCTCCAGGGCGGCGATCGAAGCCGAGGCGGCCGACTGGCTGATGTGCAGCGCCTCGGCGGCACGAGTGACGTGCCCCCGTTCCGCCACTTCCACGAAGACCCGCAGTTGATCGAGCGTCATGATCAATCACTTTAGCATATTATAATAAGCAATTTAATTGATTGAATCGATCATTGCGCACCGACTCGTCGGGGACTAGAGTCGGTGTCGCTTTGGGCTTGGGGATCCCGGGGCGGATTCCAACCCACAAGATACCGACAACCGAGGAATGCCGGAGACCGCCAGTGTTCACGCTCAATCCGTTTGCCGAGCTTCCCGCATCCATACCACCCGTCGCGATGCAGGCCTATGTGGCGGCGATGTTCGCGTTGGTCGCATGTGGCACGCTGATCGATCTGGTCCACAAGCGAAGCGCCCGATACTTCTTCAAGCACCGCCGGACCGCGCGGTCGGCCGCGACACGCCGGGTCGGCGGCGGGGAGGTCGCGGCGCTCGCGATGCAGACGGTCGTGGTCACGGGCTTGGCCGCAGGTGAATTCTCCAATCCCTGGCGCAGGATCACCCATCTGCTGACCATGTACGGCTTCCTGCTCTACGTCGTCACCACCGTCGTGATGGTCTTCGCCTATCCCGCCGCCGGGGCCGCGGCCCCGGCGATCGTAGCGGAGCTCTGGTACCTCGGCGCCGCGTTGATTTGCCTGGGCGGCTACTGGTTCTGGCTCCTGCTGCGCGTCGACGTCGCCGCCGAAGGCCATTCGCCGCTGCGTCTGGTCCGGGCGGATCTGTTCATCCTCGCCCTGCTCTCGAGCGCGACCTTCGGCCTGGTCTGGGCACTCCTGCAGACAGCGGGTGATTCAACCTCGGCCAGCGTCTTCTTCGGCCTCTACCTGCTTGGCACCACCATCCTGTTCGGCACCGTTCCGTGGTCGAAGTTCGCCCACATGTTCTACAAGCCGGCCGCAGCGTTTCAACGGCGCATTGAGCACGCGAACGGCTATCGCCGCAACCTGCCCGCTCCCGCGGACCGGCCCGCGAACCTCGGCAGCGCCATCCGCCCGCCACGCAACTACTGAGGAGCATCCCTCATGCCCACGTTTGTCTACATGACGAACTGCGACGGCTGCGGATACTGCGTCGACATCTGCCCGTCCGACATCATGCACATCGATCCCACGTACCGGCGCGCATACAACGCCGAGCCAAACATGTGCTGGGAATGCTACTCGTGCGTGAAGGCCTGCCCGCAGCAGGCGATCGACTGCCGTGGCTACGCCGATTTCGCCCCCCTGGGCCACAGCGTGCGCGTGCTGCGCGAGGACCAGAAGGGCACAGTGTCATGGCGCATCAAGTTTCGCGACGGCCGGGAGAAGAACTTCGTCTCCCCCATCAGGACCACGCCCTGGGGATCGATCAAGGGCCCGTCCGATTACATGCCGCCGGCGGCGGCGGCGCTGAACTCTCAGGAACTTGCCCATGAGCCCGAGGCGCTCAAGGTCGAAGTATTGCCCACGCTGGCGCGCAGTCGTTTCAAGAAAGGGTTGGTGTCATGAGCCGCAAAACCGTTCACGTCGACGCGGACATCCTCGTCATTGGCGGCGGCATGGCCGGGTGCGGCGCCACTTACGAATCCCGATACTGGGGTCGGGACCTGAAGATCGTCTGCGTCGAGAAAGCCAACATCGAGCGCAGCGGCGCGGTGGCCCAGGGCCTGTACGCGATCAACTGCTACATGGGCATGCACTGGAACGAGAACCAGCCCGAGGATCACGTGCGCTACGCGCGCAACGACCTCATGGGGCTGGTCAGGGAGGATCTCGGCTACGACATCGCGCGCCACGTCGACGCCACGGTGCACAAGTTCGAGGAGTGGGGTCTGCCGATCATGAAGGACCCCAAGACCGGCCGGTACCAGCGCGAAGGCAAATGGCAGATCATGATCCACGGCGAGAGCTACAAGCCGATTGTCGCCGAGGCCGCGCGCAAGGCCGCCAGCGATGTCTACAACCGTATCATGGTGACGCACCTGCTCATGGACAGCAAGCGTCCCAAACGGGTCGCGGGCGCGGTCGGCTTCAACGTGCGCACGGGTGATTTCTACGTCTTCCACGCCAAGGCGGTCATCGTCGCCGCCGGCGGCGCATCGCACATCTTCAAACCACGGGCCGCCGGCGAAGGCATGGGCCGAACCTGGTACGCGCCCTGGAGCAGTGCTTCCGCCTACGCCCTGCCGATCCTGGCGGGCGCGAAGATGACCCAGATGGAGAACCGCATCGTCCTGACGCGCTTCAAGGACGGCTATGGCCCGGTGGGCGCCTACTTCCTGCATCTGAAGACGTATACACAAAACGCCTATGGGCAGGACTACGAGGCGTTCTGGCGCGACTCGATCGAGCAGATGGTCGGCGACTACGTCAATCACCATCCGGTGCCAACCTGCCTGCGCAATCATGCATTGCTCGAGGAGGTCAAGGCCGGCCGCGGTCCCATCCGCATGGTGACCACCGAGGCCTTCAAGGATCCGCACAAGGAGACCGTCGGCTGGGAAAACTTCCTCGGCATGACCATCGGCCAGGCCGTTGTGTGGGCATCGCAGAATATCGACCCCAAGGAAACCAACCCGGAGCTCACCACGTCGGAGCCGTACGTCATGGGATCGCATGCGACCTGCTCGGGCGCCTGGGCGAGCGGGCCGGAAGATTACGCGCCTGCGGACTACCAATGGGGTTACAACCGGATGATGACCGTCGATGGACTGTTTGGCGCCGGCGACACCATCGGCGGCACGGCCCACAAGTTCTCCTCCGGCTCCTTCACCGAGGGGCGGATCGCCGCCAAGGCGGCGGTGCGCTATATCACCGACCTGGGCCGGGACTCGCCCGCGGTCAGCGAGGCGGAATACGCCGAGCTCGAAAAAATCATCTATGCGCCTCTGGAGAACTATCGGGTCGGCCGCAATGAGATCGTGGCCGGAACGGTCTCGCCAAGCTATTTGTTGCCGATGCACGGGCTGCAGCGCCTGGAGAAGATCATGGACGAGTACGTCGGGGGGATCAGCGCTCACTACACGACCAATCAACCCCTGTTGACCCGCGGGCTCGAGCTGCTGGCCATGCTGAAGGAGGATCTGGCCCAGCTCGGGGCGGAAGACCTGCACCAGCTGCAACGCGCGTGGGAGCTGCATCACCGGGTCCTCGCCTCCGAATGCGTGACCCAGCACACGCTGTTCCGCCAGGAGACGCGCTGGCCCGGCTACTACTACCGCGCCGATCATCCGCGACTCGATGACAAGGACTGGCATTGCTTCACCCTGTCGCGCTATGACCGGCACTCCGGCCAGTGGGAGATGGAGAAAGCCCCCGTGTATCACATCATCGACTGAGCAGCGCCGCGCGCGCCAACGGCCATGTCGCATCTCGTCTCCCCGCACGGCTCGGCTTCGGTCCGGCCGTTGCTGCTGCCGCCGCGGGAACGGACCGAGGCGCTCGGCCGCGCCGGCGGCTTGCGCGCGATCCCGCTCGACTCCCGCTCGGTCTCCGACGTGCTCATGCTGGCCATGGGGGCGTACACGCCTCTGGAGGGCTTCATGGGGCACGACGACTGGCGCGGATCCTGCGCAGACATGAGGCTGACTAACGGCCTGTTCTGGCCTATTCCGATCACGCTGCCCGTGCCTACCGAGCTGGCGGATCGTATCCGCGTCGGCGAGGACGTGGCGCTGACCGATGGACGCAGCGGCGAGGTCCTGGCGATCCTGCAGGTCGAGGAGAAATACACGATCGATAAGGAAATCGAGGCCGACCATGTCTACCGCACGCGAGACACCCGGCACCCGGGCGTTGTGAAACTTTTGCAGCAGGGCGGGGTCAATCTTGCCGGGCGAGTGCTGGCGCTGAGCGAAGGGGACTACCCGGCTCGCTATCCGCAGCTGTACATCCGCCCCGCCGAATCCCGTGCCCTGTTCCTCGAGAAAGGCTGGTCCCGCGTAGCCGCTTTCCAGACCCGCAACCCGATGCACCGCAGTCACGAATACCTGGCCAAGATCGCCATCGAGGTGCTGGATGGCGTGTTCATTCATCAGGTACTCGGGGAGCTGAAGCCCGGCGACATCCCGGCCGAGGTGCGCACGCGCGCGGTGCAGGCGATGGTCGACAACTACTTCCAGGCCGGAACCGTCATTCAGGCGGGCTATCCCATCGAGATGCGCTATGCGGGCCCGCGCGAGGCGTTGCTGCACGCCCTCATCCGCCAGAACTTCGGGTGCTCGCACCTCATTGTCGGCCGCGACCATGCCGGCGTCGGCGATTACTACGGCCCCTTCGATGCCCAGCGCATCTTCGATCAATTGTGGAACGGCGCCCTTGAAACGGCCCCACTGAAGCTCGATATCACATTTTATTGCAGGAAATGCGCGGGTATGGCGACTTCGCGGACCTGCCCGCACGATTCGCAGCACCATATCGCGATTTCCGGCACGCGCCTGCGCGAGATGCTCTCCACCGGGATGGACGTCCCGCCCGAGTTCAGCCGGCCCGAGGTGGCGGCGATCCTCAGAGAGTATTACGCTGACGCGCGCTCGGCGCAGACTGCTTCCGGAACATGATCATCGCGCAGATATCCGATACCCACATCGCCCGCAGCGTACCCGACGCCGAACAGAGAGCCGCCGATCTCGCGCGCACGATTGCCGATATCAACGCCCTCAATCCCGCCCCCGATGCGATCATTCACACCGGCGACGTCACCCACGGCGGACGGCGCGAGGACTACGAGTTGGCGGCCGCCTTGCTGCGTCAGGCGCATGCGCCGGTGTACGTCGCCCCTGGAAACCGGGACGACCGGGAAAACCTGCGCCGAGCGTTCTCGCCATGGGCCTGCCGCGCCGCGCAAACCGGGTTCCTCACGTATGCCGTGGATGACTTCCCGGTCAGGCTGATCGCGGTGGACACCGTGACTTCGGACAGCAATAAGGGCGATTTCTGCCCCGAGCGGGTCCAGCGTCTGGTCGATCTGATCGACGCCGAGCGCACTAAGCCGATCGCGGCGTTCATGCATCATCCGCCGTTCGTGGTCGGCGTGGGGCCCGATCCGCTCAATTTCGTGACGCCCGAGGGCATGGCACGGCTCCAGCGGGCCCTGCGGCACTCGGGACGCGTGACCGCCGTGTTCTGCGGTCATGTCCACCGCTCCACCGGTGGGCGCATCGGGGAGATTTCCGCGATGGCGACGCCCTGCACGGCGACCGGCTTGCGCAAGGGCGATTATCCGGCTCGGATGCGCGACCAACCGGTCTATCATTTACACCGGTTCGACCCCGCTCACGGGTTCGGGACGGAGGCAAGGATCGTCGCGGCGGCGACCGGGAATAACGATGCCGCCAGAGGAGCATAGAGATGAGAATTGGCGAATTTCTGAAGCGCTCGCGTCAACAGGTGGTGACCTGCGGACCGAATGACACCCTGGACACCGTTGCGAAGCTCCTGCACAAGCACCGCATCGGTGCCATGCCGGTCTGCGAATCGGGCCCGGGCTCGCGCATGGTCGGGATCGTCTCCGAACGTGATCTGGTCAGGGCCATGGCGACCGACGCGCGACGCCTGCCGAGCATGCGCGTCCGCGACCTCATGACCGCGGACGTGGTGACCTTCCCGCCGGAGGAGACGATGCAGGCGGCACAGGCGCTGATGCGCACCCGAGGGTTCCGCCACCTGCCGATCGTCGAAGATCAGCGCCTGCTCGGCATCCTTTCGATTCGAGACACGCTGGCGAGCCGCCTGGAAGAATCCCGGATCGAAATCGACACTCTGCGCGACTTTGCCCTCACCGCTCGGTGCCTTCCGCTCGACCCCAGCGGGTAGAGACGCCGAACCGCCCCGCCCCGCGGCCAGCCCTTGACGGCGCCGCGACCATGAGCCGCCATCCACCTTCGGCGCCGCCAGCGGTGCCCTGACCTCGCACCGCGCCCGCCAGAATGCGCGGCGCTTGATGGCCGCCTGTCCCGAAGCCCGGCGCGGCCATCGCCAATACGCCGAACCGAGCGGATGACACGCCGAGCGCAGCGGCTCCCCACTGGCAGTCGGCCCGAGCCCGCCCGATCATGAGCGCGGGTGTCAAATCCCCTGACGCTGGACCCAAAAACCTCACGAGCGCATGCCCCGTCACCGCGACTCGCGCGTCGGCCTGGCAAGGACACGCTGCGCAGCAGGACAGCCGCGCTTCGCCTCGGGGGTTCGGGCATCGAGTGGGCACGCGAGCGCAACTGCACGCCGAGCGACGGTGCGCACGAGCGGCAGTACCCCGCGCATCCACTCTTGAGCACCACGCGGTCCGGACCGGACCCCGGAATTGGACTGTTGACAAAGAGCGCAATGCGCCGACGGTATCAAGAACGAACCTACGAGCGCATGGGAGCACAGGCGCTCGTGCCAGTTCCGCGGCAATGGCTCGGACTGTGCGCCTGCCTGACCACGGCGTCGGCGCTGGCCGCGCCTCCCCCGACCGGTCCGCTGGCGGCGCTGGGACAGGTCGTGGTGGAAGCATCACGGCCGCCGGCCCTGGGTCTCGATACCGGCGCACCGGTGAAAATATTGACTGCGACTTCGCTGCGCAATCTCGGTGTCGACAACCTCGGACAGGCCTTGCGACTCATGCCGATCTTCGGCAGCGCCAACGGTCTGGGAACGGCGAGCACCAACAAATTCACCAACGGCGGCGAGCAGAGCGCGGATCTGTTCGATTTGAACCATTCGCGCCTCGTGATTCTGGTGAACGGCCAGCGCTGGATTCAGGGCGCACAGGGGGACACCGATCTGTCCACCTTTCCCGTGGCGCTGATTCGACGTATCGAGGTCTACCCGGCGCGCGGAGCGGTACGCTACGGCGACGCGGCACTGGCCGGCGTGGTCAATATCATCACCATACCCACCTTCAACGGCGTGCTGGCCTCCGCCGGCACCGGTGAGTCGCAAGGCAGCGGCCACTGGGACGGTCCGCACACCTGGGCCAGCCTGGCGCTCGGACGGCGCGGCAAGTCCACCGGACTGATGGCGCTGCTCAGCTGGTCCGATCAGAGCGCCATCTCCGCGGCCGATCGCAGTCTGACCGCCGGGCCTCTGCCCGGTACGGGCTTGTCGCGCATCAGTCCCATCACCCCCTACGGACAGTTCGAGTTCGTTCCGACCGGCGGACCGTTTGCCAATTCCAGCCTCTGTCCCGTACAGCCGGACGGCGCCCGGCTGTGCAACCTGACCGCCACGCCCGGCACAGCGGGCGGCTTCAGCCCGGTCACCGCGACCGATCGGTTCAACACCTTTCCCTACAACGATCTGATCATGCCCCTGCAGCAATGGGGCCTGTACGTCAGCGGCTTTCGTCAGCTCGGCGCCGGGATCAGAGTCGATGTGAGCCTCTTCGTCGGGCGCCGGACCGCCAGCCAGGAGGGACCCCCGAGCACCCTCACCCTGGGAACCTCGGGCCTGCCGATCTCCGTCAGCGCCGCTCAGCCCTACAATCCCTTCGGCGTCGCGCTCGGGGCGAGCGGGCCGAACGCCAACCTTGTCGGGCTCTCCGAGAGCCTGCAGGCCCTGGGCCCCGTCGTGTTCAACGACACTTCCGCTACCTACCGCGCCACGCTTTCCTTTCGGGGCAGCATCGATCGCAGCGCGCCCTCTCCCTGGCGCTGGCACGTGACGTATTTGTGGTCTTCGAGCCGAGTCAACGACCAGAATCGCGGTCGCGTCAATCTGGACAATCTGGCCCTGGCGCTCGGCAGCCCGTCCGCTTGCGCAGCGACTCCCTCATGCACGCCGATCGATCTGTTCGGCGGGCCGGGCGCCATCACGCCGGCCATGAGCGCCTTCATCGGCCTGCCCGAGCACAACAGGATCGCCAACACGCTGCAAACCATCAGCGCGTCGATCGCGCAAGCCGATCTGCTCAGACTCCCGGCCGGTCCCGTCGCCCTCGGTGTGGGCTACCAGTACGAGGCCCAGCACGGGGACTTCCAGCCCAATGCGGCGGCCGCCCAGGGGATCGACAGCGCCGTGCCGCTGGTGCGCGTCCCAGCCTATGTGGGCGGCTATGCCGGTAATGCCCTATGGACCGAGACCGTCGCGCCGCTTATCGGCGGTGCGCACGCGCTCACACTCGGCGGCGGCGTTCGCGCATACGATTTCTCGCATACCGGCACCGGCGCCGTCGGGGAGACGACCCTGACCTTCGATGCGACCCGAAACTTCAGTCTTCAGGCCGGCTGGGCGCAGGGATTTCGCATTCCGGACCTGCGCGAGCTCGGCGAGCCCAGCCCCGCAGCGGTTGCGGCCGTCAACGATCCGTGCAGCGGCTACACGAGCGCCGGCGTTGGCCCGGTCGTTGCCTCGGCCTGTTCGGCCGCGGGTGTTCCGCCCGGCTACGTCCAGACCAATCCAGACGTGCAAACGCTGAACATCGGCAATCCCGCCCTGCACGCCGAACGCAGCGACAACATCTGGCTGAGCGCCAAATGGAATCCGCGCACCGTACTGGGGTTGTCGGTGACTCTGGCCTACTACCGCATCGCGATCATCGCTGCAATCAACCGGCCGAGTGCCCAGCAGACGTTGTTGGATTGCTACGCGCTCGGGAACGCCTTGACCTGCCCGGGCATACTCCGTGCGACCGACGGTCAATTGACGGTCGTTTCCACCGCGGCATACAACAGCCAGAGCATAGCGACCGAGTGGTTGACCGGCGGCGTACGCTATGCGCGGTCGACGGTGTTTGGCGAGCTCTCACTGCGCGCCGACCTCGCCTGGACGCCCGAATACAAACTCACCACGGCGGGCCTGCAGGGCACAGCGGTGCAGAATCTCGCCGGAATCGAACTCGGCTCTGGGTCACCGAGCGGTATTCCCCGCTGGAACGGCACCGCCAGTCTCGACTGGCGCTTCGCTCGCTGGAATGCCGGCTGGCTGATCCAGGCATTTGGTCCCATGACCGAGGCCTGCACCGACCGGTTCGCCGGCACGCCGTTGAGCTATACGGCGCTCGGGCTGTGCTCGCAGCCCGACCCCACGAACACGCGGCTCTCGCGCAACGAACTCGGCGCAACGTTCTATCATGACCTGTATTTCGGCTATCAGGTCGCGCGCCGGCTGTCGCTGACCGCGGGAATCGACAATATCTTCGGTCAGGGGCCACCGGTTTCGGTGCTGCAGCCGCTGCACTACGACGCCTCGATATATCCCGTCCCCGGCCGCACACTGTACGCGATGCTGAATTTCACAACGGAATAGACTCTCGATCCCCATCCCTGCACCGCCCGCGGGTCGCTCGCTGTGGGGTCGCCCCGGGACAACCGAGTGACTCGCCTCATCGCGCCGCCCGGCTGACCAGCCGCCCCCGCGCCACCCGCATGTATTTCCGGGCGCCCCCCGGCCACGACCCTGCAGACGTGATCGTGCACCTGATCCGTAACAGCCTCGAATACGCGAGCTCGAAGGACCGCAAGGTCCTCGCCCAAGCGCTGCGGCCGATCCACACCGCGACCACCGCGGAAACGGCCCTGGAAGCACTCGTGGAATTCGAGCGCGACTCCTGGGACGAGCGGTATCCGACCACCGCGGCGATCTGGCGTCGCGCCTGGGATCGGGTCATTCCGTTCTTTGCCTTTCCTCCGGCCGTGCGGCGTGTGATTTACACGACCAATGCGATCGAGAGCGTCAATGCGAGGCTGCGCAAGATCATCAAGACTCGCGGCCATTTCCCGAGCGATGATGCGGCGACGAAGTTGATCTGACTGGCGCTGAAGAACATCACCGCCGACTGGAGCCGATCGGCCCGGGAGTGGACCGAGGCGATGAACCAGTTCGCCGTCGCCTACGGCGATCGATTCACGAGAAACTTCGGACAGCAATAAACTGCTCCTGCCGCAACGGTCGTGCCCCTCGTGACCGGCTGTTGCAGCAGGCGTTTTAAATTGGGGCCATCCCTATGCTAGGGATTTACCAAAGCTCCTGTTTTCTCGATATTTATGATGGTCGGAGCGCCGAGATTTGAACTCGGGACCCCTTGCACCCCATGGACGTGTGCTCGGTGATCTGGTACCCTTGAGTGCCGGCCTATTCCGGGGCCTAAGTCTCTGATCCGACGTATAAAAGGCTAAAAATCCGATTTCGGCCCCGGAACGTTCCGGCGAGTTCCGGACCCCCTAAGCACGACCTTCTTGCCCCCTTGGCTGCCCCCTCATATGCGATTCACCGACGCCTCGATTCAAGCCCTAAAACCGAAGGACATTGAGTATGACCGGCACGCCGATGGGCGCCAAGGATTGATACTGCGGGTGCGGCCTAACGGCTCCAAGAGCTTCAGGATGCGCTACAGCGTAAACGGGAAGCGAGACTGGTGGACGCTCGGGGAATACCCGCACATCACGCTGAAGAAGGCGTTCGACATGCATCACCAGGCCCTGCGCGAGATGGCCGAGGGACTGGATCCGAAGCTCGAGGAGAGGCGCCGGCGTGACGAAGTGGCCCGCGAGGCCAAGCGTCTGCGAATCGGAGCGGTGACGGTGCGCAATGTGATCGCGGTCTGGGCGTGGCGCCACGCGAGGCGCGAGCGCAAGCGTCCTCGGGAAGCGGTGAAGCTGCTCGCGAAGTACCTCGGGGAGCCGTGGAAGAATCGCCCGGTGCGCGAGCTCAGAAAGAAGGATGCCGTGGAGCTCCTCGACCGGATCGTCGCCCGCGGGGCCAAGGTAATGGCGAACCGAGTGCGCGACCTCGGAAAGCAGGTCTTCATGTTCGCCATTGACCAGGATCTCGTCGAAATCAATCCCTTTCTTGGCGTACGCCCTCCCGGAGGCAAAGAGCGCTCACGCGAACGATGGCTCGACTGGCAGGAGATCAAGGTCTTCTGGGACGCGCTCGACAGACCAGAGCATCGCATCATGCGCCGGATGGCACTCGCGCTACGCCTCGTTCTCGTCACGGCTCAACGCCCCGGTGAAATTGCACAGGCGCATATCGAGGAGTTCGATCTCGAGCGCCGTATCTGGACCATACCCCCCGAGCACATCAAGACCGAGCCCAGGGGGAGCACCCACGTACACCTCGTGCCGCTCTCGGACCTCGCCGTCGAAATCGTCCAGGAGCTCATCAAGCTCGCAGGTCCCCGGCCCTGCCTGCTCCCGAACTCCAGGTCCATACAGCACCGCGAGCGACCCATCCACGAGAAGACCTTGAGCCACGTCCTGTCCGATCTCGTCAAGGGCGAGAAACTCTTTGGTCTCGAGCCGTTTAAACCGCATGACCTCAGGAGAACCGCCTCGACGCACATGTCGAAGCTCGGGATCCCGCGGAACCCTGTGATCGATAAG
>DAIDUQ010000022.1:0-9872 GCA_027456605.1 Steroidobacteraceae bacterium
GTGCTGGTCGGCGCGGATGGCCTTGCGCGCGCGCAGCGACTGCATGATGACGCCGTAGCCGATGGCAAACATGATGGCGGCGATGAAGATCGCCACCAGCATCTCGATCAGCGTGAATCCGCGCACGGGGCGCGGCCGGAAGGCGGATCTCATGGCAGTGACTGAGTTCCGCCCGGCGGGGCTTGTCCCGGGGCGCCGGGGGTGCCCGCAGCGCCGGGGACACCGGGGGCGGCGGGGGCTCCGGGGGTCATCGGCTCAATCGTTCCTTCAATCCATTGTGGCGCGATGGGATTGGGCGGGGCGATGGCGCGGCCGAGATATCCGGTGACGCTTGCGGCCCAGCCCCGCGACTGGCGCTTGGGCCGCGCCATGACCTCGATGCGCTGCACTCCCGGCACCGCTGTGTTGGTCACCTTCTGGCGCCACCGCCACGTGTTCTTGGCGAACTTGACCTTGCCGGTGCTGGTGCCGTTGTGCGGATACTGACCGGAGAGCCGTACGCGCTCGAGCTGGTTGAGCGCAACCCATTCGGCAAAGGTCTTGCGGCGCAGAAACAGTGTCACGTTCGCCGAGGAGGTGAGCGCCTCGAGCACCGCCGCCATGCCGATGGTCACGATCGCCAGCGCTACCAGCACCTCGATCAGCGTGAAGCCGCGCGCGCGCCTCAATGCGCCGCTCCGCCCAGGGGCCGCTCGACGATGCGGTCGTTCGCATCGGGCTTGATGACGAATCCATGATGCGTTCCGGTGTGCTCGAGCGTAACGCTGAAGGAGGACAGATCGCCGCTGGAGTAGATCATCACCTGGGGGGTGAGCGTGCCGCCGTGACGGTGGCGCGGAGCGCGAAGCACGATCCGCCGGCCGTCGAGCTTGAGGCGCACCGACACCCCGGGCGGCAGGCGGCGTTTGCGCAGAACCTGATCGCGGGTCACGGTGCGCCACTGATTGCGCTGCTCGGAGAACACCAGGAACTGATAGCCCCGCGGGTCGAAGCGAATGCCGTAATTGCGGGTTTGCAGCTCCGCCTGGCTGCGCGTGTAGCGCATCAGCGATGCCAGACGCCGCCCGGCCGTCTTCAGGGCCGAGTCGCCGCCGCCGAGGTTCAGCGACAGCAGCACCCCGGCGGTGACTATGGCGATGATCGCCAGCACCACCAGTATCTCCATGAGCGTGAAGCCACGGGCCGCGGCGCCTCGCCGCCGCGCGCCAGCCCTCGGCGCGTCGTCAGTTGCTGTTGGTGAGGTTCCAGTTGGCGATTTCGGCATCGTTACCGGTGCCACCTGGCCGATTGGTCGGGCCGAGGCTGTAGAGGTCATAGGGCAGCCCGTGCGTGCCGGGATAGACATAGTGGTAAGGATGGCCCCAGGGATCGAGGCTCAGGCGCTGGATGTACGGGCCGTGCCAGTTGGTCAGGGACGGATCGTTCGGTTTCTTCACCAACGCCTTGAGGCCCTGTTGGGTGGTCGGATAGGTCGAGTTGTCGAGCCGGTACTCGGTCAGGGCCGTCTCGAGGCTCTGGATGTCCTCCTTGGCCTTGGCCACACGCGCCTCGCTGACCTTGTTGACGACCTCCGGCACGATCACGGCGGCGAGCAGCCCGATGATGACCACCACGACCATGATCTCGATCAGGGTAAAGCCGCGCGCCTGGCGCCCGGCGTAGCGCCGAGCGCGCAATCGATCGATTTGCTGTCTCATCCGGGTTCCAGGGCTCGGGGGGCGCCCGGGGGCGCGATCACGGGATAATAACAAATGCGCGCCGCGGAGCCGGCGCAAGTGCGCAACAAAGAGGTTCGACCGCCGCATCGCGGCAGGGTTCCGGCGCGGGCGGCCCTCGGGCGGGCACGCTATACTGCGCAGCCGTTTTGGGCCGCTCGAGATGTGTGCATGGGTTTTGGCTTTGTTTTTCCGGGACAGGGCTCGCAGTCAGTGGGAATGCTCGCCGAATTGGCCGGCTCGAGCGACGGGGCGCCGCTGAGGGAGACCTTCAGCGAGGCCCGAGGGGTGCTGGGCTATGACCTGTGGGAACTGATCTCGGCGGGACCCGCCGGGCAGCTGAACACCACAGAGTACACCCAGCCGGCGCTGCTCGCCGCCGGCATCGCGCTGTGGCGGCTGTGGCGCCAGCGCGGTGGCGCGGAGCCGACCGTTGTCTCCGGGCACAGCCTCGGGGAATTCACCGCACTGGTCGCCGCGGGGGCGCTGGAGTTTGCCGAGGCGCTGGCCCTGGTGCGCACACGTGGGCAGCTCATGCAGGCGGCCGTGCCGGAAGGCAGCGGGGCGATGGCCGCCATCCTCGGTCTGGAGGATGCCGTGGTGGTGCAGGTGTGCCGGGACAGTGCCGGCGGTCAAGTGCTCGAGGCGGTGAATTTCAATGCGCCGGGACAGGTGGTGGTTGCCGGAGAGCGGACCGCGGTGCAGCGCGCCATCGAAGCGGCGCGGGCGCGCGGCGCCAAGCGCGCGGTGGTCCTGCCGGTGAGCGTGCCCGCGCACAGCAGTCTGATGCGTCCGGCCGCCGAGCGGCTCGCCGAGCGGCTCGCCGCGGTGCACTGGCAGGCGCCGCGGCTGGCCTTCATCAGCGCAGTCGATGCGCGGGAGCATCGCGACCCCGGCGAACTGCCGGCGCTGCTCACGCGCCAGCTCGCCAGTCCGGTTCGCTGGAGCGAGACCGTGCGCGCTCTGGCGGCGCGCGGCTTGAATCCGATCATCGAATGCGGTCCGGGCAAGGTGCTGACGGCGCTCAACCGCCGCATCGGCCGCGAGGGGAATCTCGAGTGTCTGGCGCTCGAGGACCGCGGCTCGCTCGAGCAGGCGCTCGCGGCCGTTGCGTGAGGGGATGACGATGCTTGAATTGGCAAGCGACTGTGCGCTGGTCACCGGCGCCTCGCGCGGCATTGGGCGTGAGATCGCCCTGGCGCTGGGACGTGCCGGCGCGCGTGTGATCGGCACCGCAACCACGGCGGCCGGCGCCGAGGCGATCTCTGCGGCGCTCCACTCGTCCGGCTGCTCGGGCCGCGGCGTGGTGCTGGATGTCTCGGCCGCGGCGTCGATCGAGGCGCTGCTGGCCTCTCTCGAGGCTGCCGGCCAGATGCCGAGCATTCTGGTGAACAACGCCGCGGTAACGCGCGATGCGCTGCTGCTGCGCATGAAACCCGAGGATTGGGATCAGGTCATCACGACCGACCTCACCTCGGTGTTTCGCCTGAGCAAAGCCTGCCTGCGCGCGATGATGAAGGCGCGGCGCGGGCGCATCATCACGCTGACTTCGGTGGTGGGACTGACCGGCAATCCCGGGCAGACGAACTACGCCGCGGCCAAGGCCGGACTGATCGGGTTCACCAAGTCGCTGGCCCGCGAGGTCGCTTCCCGGGGCATCACGGTCAATGCCGTCGCCCCGGGATTCATCGATACGGACATGACCCGCGCGCTGGGGGACGAGCAGCGCGTGGCGCTCCTGGGGCAGATCCCGGCCGCGCGGTTCGGCGCTGCGCAGGATGTGGCGGCCGCGGTGCTGTTTCTGGCCTCGTCCCAGGCCGGCTATATCACGGGCAATACCCTGCACGTCAACGGCGGGATGTACATGCCCTGAGGCGCGTCCGCGGGCCGTCGCGACCGCCTCTGGGACATTTCGTCCGAAAAATCAATGACTCACAGACGCAGAAGGCGAGTGGCAGGCGCTGGCGCGTTCCCCTAAAATACCGCGCCCGCGCCGCGCCCAGGCCGGCGAGCGGCATGCAAGTCCAATCACTCAGACATAAGGACCGATTAATGAGCACAGTTGAGCAGCAGGTCAAAGCCATCGTGGCCGAGCAGCTGGGCGTCAAGCAGGAACAAGTCACCAATGACGCTTCCTTCGTGGATGACCTCGGTGCCGATTCGCTCGATACGGTCGAGCTGGTCATGGCCCTGGAGGAAGAATTCGAGATCGAAATTCCCGACGAGGACGCCGAGAAGATCACCACGGTCCAGCAGGCGATCGATTACATCAACGAGCGTCGCAACAAGGCTTGAGACGCGGCCGCGGCCGGCGCACCCGCCGCACGGCGGACGGCGTGGCGTTGGGCGCGGTGTGTTTGTTTCAGACAGCCAGCGTTTGACAGCCCCTGGAGGCTCTCTGCTCGGTGTGCTTCTTCCGGGAGGCGCAGCTCCGGGGACCGAAGACCTGTGTCAATATGCAGGTTCCGGAGCGAGGATCGAGCCGCCACAATCGGGGGTTGCGCTCGGTGTGAATGCGCGGGCTGGGGCGCGGAATTTGCGGAGACTAAGGTGAGCAAACGTCGAGTCGTCGTGACCGGCATGGGTATCGTCTCGCCGGTGGGCAGCGCGGTGGAGACGGCCTGGAAGGCCGTCCTCGCGGGCCAGAGTGGCATCGGGCCGGTCAAGCGCTTCGATGTGTCGGCTTTCCCGGTTCGCTTTTCCGGGGAGGTGAGCGGCTTCGATCAGGACCGCTATTTCGACTCCAAGGATCTGCGCCGCATGGACGATTTCATGCACTACGGCGTGGCCGCCGGCGTGCAGGCGGTCGAGGACGCGGGCATCGATTTTTCCAAACTCGATGCGACCCGCTGTGGAGCGGTGTGCGGGGCGGGGATCGGCGGACTCGGCACGATCGAGCGGGAGTTCGCCGAGTACGTCAAGACCGGCAACCCGCGCAAGATTTCGCCGTTCTTCGTGCCGGCGAGCATCATCAACATGATTTCGGGCCACCTCTCGATCCGCTATGGGCTGAGGGGGCCGAACCTCGGGATCGTGACCGCCTGTTCGACCTCGACGCATGCCATCGGTCTGGCCATGCGTACCATTCAATTCGGCGATGCGGACCTGCTGATCGCCGGCGGCGGAGAGATGGCCACGACCGTGAGCGGACTGGCGAGCTTCGCTCAGGCCAAGGCGCTTTCGCGGCGCAACGACGCGCCGCAACGGGCCAGCCGGCCGTGGGATCGCGATCGTGACGGCTTCGTGCTCGGCGACGGGGGCGGTGCCGTGATTCTGGAGTCGCTCGAGCATGCCCGCGCGCGCGGGGCACATATCTATGCCGAGCTGATCGGCTTCGGGATGAGCGGCGATGCTTATCACATCACGCTGCCGCCCGAAGACGGCGAGGGCGCACGCCTGGCGATGGTCAATGCGTTGAGGGACGCGGCGCTCGGCCCCGAAGCCGTGCAGTACGTCAATGCGCATGCGACGTCGACGCCGGCCGGCGACAAGGCCGAGACGATCGCCCTCAAGCGCGCGTTCGGCGATCATGCCAAGCGCCTCGCGGTCAGTTCCACCAAGTCCATGACTGGGCATCTGCTCGGCGCGGCGGGCGTCGTGGAGGCGATCTTCTCGATCCTCGCGATCCGCGATCAGGTCGCTCCCCCGACCATCAACTACGAGAATCCAGACCCCGAGTGCGATCTGGATTACGTGCCCAACGTGGCCCGCCCGATGGCCATCGATGTCGCACTGTCGAACTCGTTCGGCTTCGGCGGCACGAACGGCACGGTGATCTTCAAGCGCTTCACCGGGTGAGCCGCGACGATACCGCCGGACGTTCCGGGCCGCGGCGCCGCGCCGTCAGGCGGGCGCCAGCTCCGGACGGATCGATGTCCGCAGACGCCCATTCCGCGGGCCCGCCGGGCCGCGCGCTCCGAGCGTGCGCGGGCGCCTGCTTCGGTGCCGGGCATGTGCCATCATTGAGCCATGACTGAGTCGAGCCCCACACGGCGCCGCGCCGCATGGATCGGGGCGGCGGTGCTCGCGCTGGCCGTGCTCGCCGCGGGGGGCGGCTATGGGTTGCTGGCGCTCAACTATCGCATCGCCGGACCGGCGCAGCGTACCGTGCGGCTGAGCGTGACGACGGGCGAGACGCTGGCCGGCGCGTTCGATGTGCTCGCCGCGCGCGGCGCGCTGCGCCATCCGCGCGCGGTCGAGCTGTACTTGCGGCTCACGGGGGTACAGCCGCGCATGGAGATCGGTGTGTACGATATTCCGGCCCACTCGAGCCCCGCGCAGATCGTGCGCATGTTCGAGGCGGGGGAGATCGTACTGGACCACATCACGGTGATCGACGGTGTCACCTTCGCGGATTTCCGGGCCGAGCTCGACGCCGATCCCGATGTGACCGCGACGCTGCGCGGCAAGAGTGACGCGCAGATCATGGCCGCGCTCGGCCATCCGGGCGAGAATCCCGAAGGACGCTTCTTCCCGGACACCTACAGTTTCGCGCCCGGAACCACCGATCTGACCCTGCTGCGCGTGGCGCATCGGAAGATGTCGGCGGAGCTGCGCCGCATCTGGGCGCACCGCAGCACCGGTCTGCCCGTGCACAGCGCCTATCAGGCGCTGATCCTCGCGTCCATCATCGAGAAGGAGACGGGTCTGGCGGGGGAGCGCTCGCGCATCGCCGGGGTGTTTGTCAATCGCTTGCGGCGCGGCATGCCGCTGCAGTCCGATCCGACCGTCATCTATGCCCTCGGCAAGCGTTACCACGGCACGCTGAGCGCCGGTGACATGAGCGTCAAATCTCCGTACAACACGTACCTGCACCCCGGGCTGCCGCCGACGCCGATCTGCCTGCCGAGCAAGGCGGCGATGCACGCCGCGGTGCATCCGGCCAAGACCCGGGATCTGTACTTCGTCGCCACGGGCAAGGGCGGCCATGTTTTCTCACGAACGCTGGCGCGTCACGATGCGCAGGTCCTGAGCTACATCCGGCAGTTGCGTCAAAACCGGCTCCAGGCGCGTCGCAAAGCGCGGCTCGAGGACCGGCACAAGGCACGGCACGCCGACTCGGGGCATACCTGATGGGCGCGGCGGGGCTGATCACGCTGGAGGGTATCGAAGGGGCCGGCAAGTCGACGCTGGCGGCCTGGGCGAGTGAGTGGCTGCGCGGCCGCGGCGCGCGCGTCCGATTGACGCGCGAGCCCGGCGGCACCGAGCTTGCCGAGCGCGTACGGCGCATCGTGCTTGAGCCGGGCCCGGAGCGGGTGTCCGCCGATGCCGAGACCCTGCTGATGTTCGCCGCACGGGCGATCCATGTGACGAACTTGATCCGTCCGGCGCTCGAGCGGGGCGAATGGGTGGTTTGCGACCGGTTCACGGATGCGACGCGCGCCTATCAGGGCGCTGGACGCGGCGTCGATGCTGCGTGGATCGAGGCGCTTGCCGAGCGCGTGCACCCGGATGTGATGCCGGTATGCACGTTGCTGCTGGACTTGCCCGTGGCGGTAGGCCTGGAGCGAGCCCGTGCCCGGCGCGCCGGGCCCGACCGGTTCGAGAGCGAAACGCAAGCATTCTTCGAGCGTGTCCGCGCGGGTTATCTGGCTGTGGCGCGCGCCGCGCCGCAGCGCATCCAGGTCATCGATGCCGCGGCGCCCCTGGAGTCGGTGCAGCGGCAGATCGGCGCGGCGCTTGAGCGCTGCGTCGCGGCGGCGGGAGGCTTGCCATGAGCCCGGTGTGGCTCGAGGCGCAGATGACGCGTCTGCGCGCGGCCTTCGGGGCCGGGCGCATGCCGCATGCGCTGCTGATACACGAAGCGCCGGGCGCCGGCGGGGAATGGCTGGCCTACTGGGCGGCGCAGCTCGTGCTGTGCGCGCATCCGCAGCGCGCGCCCTGTGGGGATTGCCCAGCCTGCGGCCACGTGGCGCGGCGGCAGCACCCGGACTTGATGGTGCTTGGACCGCAGGAGCGCTCGACGCAGATCCGCATCGAGCAGGTGCGCGAGTTCGCGGCGGATCTGTCGCTCACCGCGCACCAGGGCGGCTACAAGGTGGGGATTCTGTCGCCGGCCGACAGCATGAACCGCTTCGCCGCCAATGCCCTGCTGAAGACGCTGGAGGAGCCGCCGCCGCGCTCGCTGATCGCGCTGGTCGCAAGCGTCCCCTCGCGGCTGCCGGCGACCATTCTGAGCCGCTGTCAGCGCCTGCGCGTGCCCCCGCCGTCGCGTGCGCAGGCCGTGCAGTGGCTCACCGACACGCGGGGTCCGGCGGACTGGCAGGACGCGCTTGCGGTCCTCGGCGATGCGCCGTTCATCGCCGCAACGCTCGATCCGGCCACGGTCGCACAGACGGCGCGCGAGATGCGCCACGAGCTCGAGCAGCTCGCCGGCGGCTCGGGCGACCCGGCCGGTAGCGCCGAGCGCTGGGCGCGCAGCGAGCCGGCTCTGCGGCTGACCTGTTTTGAGAATTGGATCACGGAACGGATTCGCCGCGGACTGCTCGGCGAGGGCGCGGTGGCGGAATTGCGGGCCAGCACGCACTCGGGCGCCTCCGGGCTGACTATAAGAGGCGCGTTTGAGCTCCTGGACGGCGTGCGGGAGTTGAGGTCATCATTGGACGCGCCGATCAATCGGGGCGTGGCGCTCGAGGCGCTGCTGCGGCGCATGGCGCCGCGCGCAGCCGCCTGAATGCGGCCCGTGCCGCCCGGGTGTCGACCGCGAAGCCGAGGTCCAGAACGTGAGAGCCGGTGGCAACAAGCCGAGTCTGCTGACACTAACGATCAAGGACAAGAGCGCCCTGTATCTGGCCTATATGCCGTTCGTCAAGAACGGCGGACTGTTCATTCCGACGAACAGCAACTACCGCCTCGGGGACGAGGTGTTCATGCTGCTCAATCTCATGGGCGAGGACGAGAAGCTTCCCGTGGCCGGACGGGTCATCTGGGTGACGCCCAAGGGCGCGCAGGGCAAGCGCACCGCCGGCATCGGCGTGCAGTTCAGCGAGCAGGATCACGGTCAGACCCAGAAGAAGATCGAGACGTATCTCGCCGGGGCGCTCTCCGGCGACAAGCCGACGCACACCATGTAGGACCGGATCGGGCCGCCGCGCGATCAGGTCATCATCCCACTCGAGCCGCAGACCTCACCAGTCACTCGATCATGGCGACGTGCCGGTCCCGGTCGGCGCGGCCGCGGCTGCGCAAGGCCGGTTCGATCCGCGCGTGTCTGGAGGCTTTGCGGCGGGAAGCATCGCCGGGACGTTACCCGCCACCAGGTTATTCCCATCCGTTATGCCGGAGGATGCGCAGGCGGTTCCCTGCTCGCCGGTGTTTGGGCGAACGGCCGGGATTGCTGGAGGAAGTATGCGAGCCCCGCGTGCTCCCGCCGGAATCGCGCATCCCAAGGTGCGAGAAGATCCCGGCTGCGGCTGGTTAGCTCATAAATCTTACGGCGGCCGCCTTCTCCGGGGCCCCACACCGAACGGACGGCGCCGTGCGCTTCAAGATCGACAAGACTGTGGTAGACCGTCGAGATATCCGGGAGGTTGCCGGGTATCGGGAATACTTCTTTAAGGCATTTGCTCAGTTGATGACCATGTGCCGGCTGGCGGGCCAGGAGCAGCAGCAGCGAGGCTTCGACATAGCGCATGACGCCGAGTCCAATCCCGTCGCCTGCCTGATGAGCCATGGAGGTAACCTCTCCCGCCTATTGTTAAACTTACTATATTTTTCTAATATAGGCGATCCGCCAGATATGGCAGTTTGCGCCAATCGATGATCTTCATGTTGATGATCCAGTGTCCACGCGGGCACATCGGAACGTATCAGGCTTTCGGGGGTGGCTCGGGCCGGATGAAGGACATCACGGGATGAAGCGACGGCCAGAATCCGCCGTCGGTGGAGGACGTGGCGCCAGGTCGGCAGCACGGGACCCGCAGACGACCCTTCAGATCAAGGTCGTTCAGCCTCTTGCCGTAAGATTGCACACGGGTGCTGTCCGAGGGCCATAGGAGGTACTAAACAATCCTCGCCTGGAAGGCGATGGGGTAACCCTTGTTGGCTGGAAGCCGACTGAAGCGTAAAGACGATGCCGCCATCACCTTCCTTCGACAGTGAGGGTCGCGGACCGACGTCCGCATCGCCAACCGTGCTGCGCCTGAAGGCGAGGGATTC
>DAIDUQ010000023.1:0-79684 GCA_027456605.1 Steroidobacteraceae bacterium
GTCGTTGCCGCAGACGGACCAGGTCCTGCGGCTGCCCGTTCTCTTTGTTGCCCATACGTTCCTCCAATCGCCCAAATTAGGCGTGGCAGAAACGCTATCAATCCCAGCCCCATCGGTCACGCACGCGTGCCGGAAGCACACGGTGAAATCGCCCCGCGACACCTAGAGCAGGCGCTTGGCGAACAGGCGATACCGCTCGCCCCGCAGCGCGCCGTCGCCGCCCTGGATGAACCCGCCGTCCATGCGGGCCTGCCGCTGCTTTCCGACATGCTCGAAGTCGACGCGCATGGTGCGCGCACAAACGCCTGGCCCGCACGCGTGACGCAGCAGATCAGCAAGTACTGTGCGGCATATTTCGATGAGTTCCAGGCAGACTGGCGGCCGCAAACGTTGCAGGGCCTGTTCGCGGGATGGCGCGCCAGCGTGCTCGATGATAGCAGCCTCGCAGAACCGGTGCGCAGGCGCGCGGCCGTGATGCCGTGCGCTGTCGATGCCGCGCTCGATTGGGCCGTGGAGCGCCTCGCAGTCCCGGATTCGCAAGTGCTGCAGCTCCTGCAGGTCATCGTCCTGCGCATCGGTGGCTGGGCGTCCTGGTGCGCCTACCTGCGTTGGGAGGCGGCATTGGCACAGACAGACGATCCGCACCTTGCCGAACTGCTCGTGGTGCGCTTGTGCTGGGAAGCTTTGCTGCATGACGGACGGCACGACAGCAACCCGACTTGGGTTACATGGATGGCGCAATGGAGCGCAGCACGCCGCCATGACTCGAGCCAGGCGATTGTAGTTGACCTGCTCTGGCAGCGCGCCCAGGAGATCGCCTACCAGGAGACTCTCTTCACCCGACTCCTCGCGCCACACCCAGCGCGTGCGATCACGAGCATTCGGCGGCCACCCGGAGCGCAGTTGGTGTTCTGTATCGATGTGCGCTGCGAGCGCATGCGTCGCGCCATCGAGAGCATCGATGCCGATGCGCGCACTTATGGATTCGCCGGGTTCTTCGGACTGCCGATCCGGTACTCACCTCTCGGCACAACACTTGCGCGCCCCCAGGTCCCCGGTCTGATCGCCGCCACAGCCGACGTCACCGATTCCACCGGCGATCGCGCTCGCGACGCGCAACTTTCCCTGTCGCGCCAGGAGGCACTACGCCGCCGCGGGAGCACGTCGGCTTTCGGGCGACTCCCCTCTGGCGCCTTCACGACCGTAGAAATACTTGGTCTTGCCAGCCTGCCAAAATTGCTGCTGCGTGCGCTCGGTCGTTCGCTGCCCACGGTCGAATATACCGGCCTGCGCGAGCGAGACCAGCGAGAATTGCGCCCACGGCTGCAGGCTAACGGACCCGACAGCACCGGATGGGCGGCCGACATTGCGGCAACACTTTTGCGCACGATCGGTCTGACCGACCATTTCGGCCGGCTGCTTGTCGTGGTGGCGCACGCAGCCCGAACCGCGAACAACCCGCAGGCCGCCGGACTGGCCTGTGGCGCCTGTGGCGGACACAGCGGGGAGGTCAACGCCCGGCTGCTCGCAGCCCTGCTCAATGAGCAGGAGGTCCGGTGCGCACTCGCCGAGCGCGGTATTCGCATCCCACGGCACACCGTGACCCTCGGCGCACTGCATGACACCGTCACAGACTGTATCGAACTATTCGATCACGATTGCATTCCCGAGACGCACCGACCTGACCTCGAGCAGTTGCGCTCGACGCTCGCACTCGCCAGCGCGCGGGTACGCAGAGAGCGCGCCGCGAATCTCGGTCTCGCCCACCTTGCAGAACGTGATGCCGTCTTGCTGAAGCAACTGCGCCGGCGAACGCGCGACTGGGCCGAAACCCGTCCAGAATGGGGACTCGCCGACAACGCGGCATTGATCATCGCACCGCGAACCCGTACCCGCGGAGTCGACCTCCAGGGACGGGCATTTCTACACGAATATTGCAGCGAGGACGATCCCGATGGGACCGTTCTAGAGCAGATTCTCACAGCGCCCCTAATCGTGGCGCATTGGATCAATCTGCAGTACTACGGCTCAACGGTCGATCCCGCGCGCTTCGGCAGCGGCAACAAGGTACTGCACAACGTTGTCGGCGGACACCTCGGCGTGCTGGAAGGATGCACTGGTGATCTGCGCATCGGCCTCTCCCGACAATCGGTTCACGACGGTTCGCACTGGAGACACACCCCGCTGCGTCTAACCGTAGTGGTTGCGGCGCCCCGAGCCGTGATCGACTCGATCCTCGAGCGCCATCCTTCAATCCGCGCGCTGGTCGATCACCAGTGGCTGTATCTTTATCGACTCACGGACCGAAGCGTGGAACGCTTGTTCTCCGGGGACTGGCGCCCGCACATCGCGCGTACGGAGTATTCCCCATGCTGAAACCCGATGCATCCGACCTTTCACAGGCACTCTGCAGATGATTCCCTGCCGCAGGGAACCCTTTGCTCTTGCGCTCCTGCCACTCGCGTCGGCGGGCGGCGGCCGGGTCGCTCGGCGCGATCGTGAGAATCACCTCTGAACTCGGAAGCAGGAGACGATGCAATGAAACCCCTCCCCTCCACTATCGACGTTCTACGCAGCGAGGAGCATATACGCAGCGCGCTCGCGCATCCGGCCTTCAGCGACTGGCTGAAAACCGCGCTGCGCGACGCCATCAGTCGCGACCCGCTGGTCGTGGCCAATGACTTGGAATTGCTCACTCATCTGTTGCGCCCCTGGACCGAGGCTCGTTTTTCCATCGCGCCAGGACAATCCTGGGAACGAGGAAATACGATATAGCGGCTTGAGTCCGGAACTAGGTAGAAATTGACGGTTCGTCTCCGGATAAGTTTCCAACAGAATAACAGACTGGCAAAGTATGCATTGCAACTCGCCTGGAAACTGTTCCGTGGGAATCGTTCCTATCACGCCAGCGCGGTCCCCCGCGACTTGCGACGCATCAACGACAATCAGCTCTTCGCCGCCGCGCCCGACAAACAGACTCGAATCAGCGACCATGATTTTCCGACCTCGCTGTACTACGCGGACACTCGACTGGCGCGGTGTCCCCTGCACGTTCGATACGAGCGCTTTGTCCGGATCGGGCAGCAATCTCGCCGTATCGAATGTCAGCAAGGAATACTCCCGCGAGCGGTGCCGCAGCGGGCTCGTCGATGTCGAATCTGGCGGCACTGCTGCGCATGCACCCGTTCACGCCACCGGGAGCTCTGAGTATGGCTCGATAATCCATTCGCCGTGCCGCCCGAGCCGCCGGGTCCTGAGCAGGTGCTCATGGCATTTTGACTTGGCCAGCATAGAGGCCCTGGAGTTGAACCTGAGCCACAACCTGTAAAATTACCCATGAAAATCCGCCGTCCCGTCCGTGGATTCAGGCCAAATTTGCACAGCAGTGCAGGGATTATTGACTGCGCCGGGCGCCAGGACGGCACGGCTGCCGTGCGCGGGCCTTGACATTCGAGACTACTGTACTTAGTCTTGTTCCTATGCACAGTAGCGTCGAACTTCGCACTGCAGTCCTGCTCGAGTCGCCGCTCTCATGGTGACATCAGCTTCCGCCGACACGCAAACGCGGTGGCTCGATCTTCCCGACGGTCGTCTCGCCTACGACGACACCGGAGGGCCGGACCGACTGGCTGTCTGCGTGCCCGGACTGGGCGATTTACGTCAGCAATACCGCCATCTCAGACCGTTGCTGGTACGCGTCGGCGTACGTGTCGTAACGATGGACCTCCGAGGGATGGGCGAATCCAGCGTCGACTGGCCCTCCTACAGTCCCGCCGACGTCGGCGCCGATATTGTCGCACTCATCCGCTATCTCGGCGCACCAAGCGCCTACATCATCGGCAATTCGATGGCGGGGGGCTCCGCGGTCTGGGCGGCCACCGAGATTCCCAACCGCATCACGGGACTGTTTCTCATCGATCCGTTCGTCAGCCAAGACGAGGCGCCGTCGCTGCCGAAACAAATACTGATGCACGCGCTGTTGCAGCGGCCATGGGGCCCGACGGTCTGGCGGATGTACTACAAATCGCTGTACAGGAGCGCGCCGCCCGCCGATCTGAACCATTATGCCGACACTCTTAAGGAAAACCTCGATGAGCCCGGCCGTTTCGAGGCTCTCAAGGTGATGCTTTCGGCGAGTCAGGCACCATGTGCGGCACGGATCGGGCGGGTGCGCGCCCCGGTTCTGGTCATGATGGGCGCGGACGATCCTGATTTTTCCGATCCGCGCGCCCAGGCGGAAACGGTTGCGCGCCGCTTGCACGGTAAAGTTTTCATTGTCGATGCCGCGGGGCATTATCCTCACGTTGAGTATCCGCAGATGGTGGCCAGTGAAATCGCAAAGTGCATCCGGGCCGCGTCTTAGCGGTGCGCGCGCGGGACTCCGCCGCGAGTCTGTGGTTGCTGTCGCCGCCGAGATCGCCGACCGTGAAGGGCTTGACACGCTGACGCTCGCCAAACTGGCCACGAGACTTGGCATCAAGCCTCCATCGCTGTTCAACCACGTGGCGGGGATGCCCGCGCTAAGACGAGAACTCCGCGCGCTAGCACTACGCGAGCTCGCCGATGATCTGGCCGCAGCGGCGGTCGGCAAATCGCTCGGCCCGGCGGTGCGCGCACTCGCGGATGCTTATCGCCGCTTTGTCCGCGCGCATCGCGGGATTTACGCTTTGACGTTGAGCGCATCCGGCAATGAGCCTGAGCCGGCCGATGCGATTGCGGAACGAATCGTCACGATCTGCGCCCGCATCCTTGGCGGCTACGGGCTGCGCAAGCGCGAGACGATCCATGCGATTCGCGCGCTGCGGAGCCTCGTGCACGGTTTCGCCACGCTCGAGGCTGCTGGAGGCTTCGGCATGCCCGTGGCCGCCGATGCGAGCTTCGCGTGGATGGTCGAGATGTTCATAGGCGGCTTAGAACGGACAGCCGTTAACGGGCGCGATGAATCACCACCGGCGGGCCGATAGACCAAAGGCACCGGCATGGCCGGCGGCAGGGCTGGAGCTGCGCTGCAAATGCACGAACCAGGGAGTCAGAACCGTGCAGTACACAATCCGGTTGGTCGCATGCCTACTCCCAGAGGTAATGGCATTGGACCGGCGGGCACCGAGCCTCCCCTACCCGCGCTTCTTTCGCGCGCGCTTGTCGCCGGTGCGTTGTGCCGGGCCTGTGTTGCGGTCACACGACGGCGATTGATTCAAATCCGGCAAAATGTCCAGACCGAGCGCTTTTTCCTTGATACGCCGCAAAACGTTCATGCACGAGCGCACCTCGGCATCGGGAATGCCCTCCAGTAGATCGCTGCTCAGGCGAGTCGCCACTGCGTCGATCTGCTGGAGCAACGCGCACGACTTGCGACGCAGGTGCACCGTCTTGCTGCGCCGATCGATGTCCGACCCGCGTCGCTCGATCCAGCCGTCGGCCGCCATGCGATCCAGCAGCCTGACGAGGGTGGGACTTTCGATACACAGACGCTCGGCCAGTTCCTTCTGTGTGATGCCGTCATCGGCCCAGGAAAGCTTCAGCAGCGTGAGCCACTTCGCCTGGCTCAACCCGAGCGGCTTGAGGCGCTGATCGAGGCGATAACGCCAGGCGCGGCCGGTTTCCCCGAGTAGCGTGCCGAATCCGCTGCTGTCGGAGCGCTTAGGCACCGCTCATATCCTCATGAGCCATAGCAACACGGATCCCCCAGCCCGCCCTGATCTGCGTTCTTAGGCACGATCTTGCAAATACTCAAGGTACCGGGCGCTCGCACCATTGATCCGCACCCCTGACCGTCACCGCCTGTCCCGGAATATCGGGTCATCGGTGCACGCGTGCGCGGGACAGTCACGTTCCCGCCGCACCAGCGCCTCACGACTGAGCGACCACAGGAGCGCTGCGCCGCCGATCGCGCGCCAGATACGTGTAGATCACGGGCACCACATAAAGCGAGAACAACGCGCCGATCGCCAACCCCGCGGCGATCACCAGTCCCATGTCGAAACGGCTGACCGCGCCGGGACCGGTTGCGAACACCAGTGGCAGAGCGCCAAAGACCATGGCGCCCGTGGTCATCAGAATCGGACGCAGACGAATACTCGAGGCCTTTTCGACGGCAGCCCGGCGGTCGAGCCCTTCGGTCTCCTGAATCACATTGGCGAACTGCACGATCAGGATGCCCTGCTTGGTGATCAGGCCAATCAGGGTGATCAGTCCGACCTCGGTATAGATATTGATCGTCGCGGCACCAAGATACAGAAAGACGAGCGCACCGGTGATCGCCATCGGCAGCGTCACCAGGACGATCAACGGATCGCGGAAGCTCTCGAACTGCGCCGCGAGCAGCAGGTACACCAGCAGCACCGACAGCGCGAAGGTGATGATGATCGCGTGGCCCTGCTGGATGTATTGGCGCGATTCGCTGGCATAGTTGATCCCGAATCCGGGCGGCAGGATCTTCTTCGCCTCGGACTTCAGATAGGAAAGCGCCTGCCCCAGGGTCACCCCGGGGGCCATGACGCCTTGAATCGTCGCAGAGTTGAGCTGCTGAAATTGCGGCAAGTACTCCGGTTGCACTTCGGTGCGCACCGTGAGCAGCGTCGAGAGCGGGATCAGCGCGCCCGCACCGCTACGGATATAGTAATCGCGCAACATCGAGGGATGGGCGCGGAAGCGGCCCGAAACCTGCGGGATGACTTTGTAGCTGCGGCCGGAGATATCGAAGCGGTTGATGTAGTTGCCGCCGAGCAAGGGCTCGAGATTATCGGCGATATCGGCCATGCTGATGCCGAGGTCCCCGGCGAGATTGCGGTTGACGTGCAGCACGACCCCCGGGGAATCATAGCGCAGGTCCTTGGTGAGGAACGCGAACCGACCGCTTTGCATCGCCTTGCCGATGAGCGCATCGGCGACCTGATCGATCTTCGCGAAGCGGCCGCTCGAGGTGATGACGAACTGGACTGGGAAGCCCCCGGCCGACCCCGGCAGCGACGGCTTGGCGAACGCGGCGGCCTGCACGCCGGTGAGGCTATTGAGCTTCTGTTGCACCTGCGGCGTCAGCGCCATTTGCGTGACGGAGCGCTGGCTCCAGGGCTTGAGCTTCATTCCGCCGATCATCGAGTTATCGAGCGCGCCGCTGGTAGATACGCCGTTGATCTGAAAGACCTGTTTTGTTTCCGGAAAGCTCCGGAAAATATGCGCGATCTGGTGCGAATAGTGGTTCAGGTATCCCAATGTCGCTGTCGCGGGCCCGGTCGCCGAGACGAGGATGAGCCCCTGATCTTCGGTAGGAGCCAATTCGCTCGGCGTGCCGAGAAACAACACAGGGATCAAGACGAACACTACTGCAGCGACCACAAGCATGGCCGACCGGTTCTTGAGCACCGCGGTAAGCGAGCGATCATACCCACGGCGCAGACGCTCGTAGCCGGCATCGAGCGCGTGCGCAAACCCGTGCGAGGGCGACGGCCGCAGCACCTTCGAGGAGAGCATCGGTGAAAGCGTAAGCGCGATGACAGCGGAGACCGTGACGGTGAAGACGAGCGTGAAGGCAAATTCCGAGAACAGGCTTCCCGTTAACCCACCCGTCAGTGCAATAGGGGCAAATACCGCCGCCAGCGTGGTCGCCATGACGACGATCGGGCTGGCGAGCTCGCGTGCCCCGCGAATCGCGGCATCGAAGCTGCCCATCCCCTCTTCCATGTGTCGGTGGATGTTCTCCACGATGATGATGGCATCATCCACGACCAGCCCGATGGCGAGCACGACGGCGAGCAATGTAATCAGATTGATCGTGTAGCCGGCAGCGATCATGAAGATCCCGCCCCCGACGATCGCCAAGGGAATCGCCACGGCGGGAATGAGCAGAGAGCGCAGCGATCCGAGAAACAGAAAAATGACGATCACGACCACGGCGAGCGTCATTGCGATGGTCACCATGACCTCATGGATCGACTTCTGAATGTACACACTCCCGTCATACGGGATCGCCGCCTGAATGCCCGGCGGGAGCGAGCGCCTCAATTGCGCGAACGCCTTGTGGACGCCTTTGGCCACTGACAGACTGTTCGCATTGGGGGTGGCGAAGACGCCTATGAAAACGGCGGGCTTGCCGTCGTAATAGACGGCCTGATTGTAGTTCTGACCGCCGAGCGCGACTTTGGCGACATCACCCAGCCGCACCAGGGTGTTTCCGGAATGCGCCACGACCAGATTGCGGAACTGGCTGGCGTTGTGCAGGATCGTGTCGGCCCGGATCGGGCGAGCGATCTCGGCCGAGCGCGTGCGTCCCACGGCGCTGATGTAGTTGTTGGATGCGAGCGCTGTAGCCAGTTGGGCGGGCGTCACCCCCAGGGCGGCCATGCGATTCGGATTGAGCCACGCGCGCAGCGCGAAACTGTCGCCGCTCGGGCCGGTGCCGGCCGGCACGATCTGCGCCTGACCGACGCCCCGCACACCCTGGATCTTCGGCTGCACGACGCGCAGGACGTAGTCGTTAACCTGCTGCTGACTGAGCGTCTTGCTGTCGAAGGCCAGGTACATCAGCGCGGTCTGGTTGCCGACCGTCTCGTTGATCACCGGCGCCTGGGTTCCGGTCGGCAGCTGGTTCTGAACCTGTTGCACCTTGGACATGATCTGTGCAACCGCGGCATTCGGGTTGTAATTGAGCCGCATGTACACCACGATCGTCGAGACGCCCTCGGAGCTGGTGGCCGTCATGTAGTCGATGCCCGGCGCGGAGGCGATCGCTTGCTCGAGTCGAGCGGTCACGAATCCGAGCACGGTGGAGGAACTCGCGCCGGGATAGGCCGTGGTCACGGTTACCAGCGTGCTCGTGACCTTCGGGTACTGGCGCACCGCCATTTCCGTCCAGGCGCGTAGTCCGAGCAGCAGGATCACCAGGCTCAAGGAGGTCGCGAGCACCGGGCGACGTACGAAAATGTCCGTAAAACGCATCGCGCTTGCCTTGTCTTCAGCGTGCGCCGTGGCTACGAATCACGACCGGCATGCCATTGTGCAGCTTGATCTGACCGGCGCTCACCACGAGTTCGCCGGGGCGCAGGCCGCCGCGGATTACGGTGATCCGGCCGCGCGTGTGCCCGGCTTTTATCGGCGTCGCAACCGCCACCTGCAACTCATGGGGGCCCTGCTTGCGCTTTTCGACAACGTAGACGTAGTCACCGAAGGTGCTGTAGGTGACGGCAACCGTCGGTACCGCGAGGCGTTTGCGCGCAGTGCCGACCATGACGCGTGCCTCGCCGAACATGCCCGGGCGGAGCCGCAACCGCGAATTTTCGACTACGGCCTCCACAGTCACGTTGCGCGTACTGGGATTGACCTGCGAATCAATCGCGGTGATCCGCCCGAGAAATTTCCGGCCCGGAAACGCATCGACCGAGAGGTCCACCGATTGGCCCGGATGAACCAAACCGCTCTGGCTCTGCGGCACGGTGAACTCCGCCCGCAAGGGATTCCACACGTTCAGCGCGGCGATTTCGGTCCCGGGCGAGAGATACTCGCCTAGGCTGACCTGGCGCACGCCCATCCAGCCGGAAAACGGCGCGCTGACCGCAAGCTTCGCAAGCGTCGCGAGAACGTTGGCGACGGCCGCCTTGGCGCTTTGCTCGTCAGCCCGCGCGGTATCGAGAGCCGCCAAGCTGGTGGCGCGTGCGGCGTAAAGATGCTGCGCCCGCAGGTAGTTGATGCCGGCGAGCGTTTCATTGGCGCGATCTTCGGCCAGCACGGCCAGCTGGTTCGAATCATCGAGCTGAATGAGCCGCTGGCCTTTATGCACGTGCTCGCCGGAATGGAAGTAAATGCCGGTTACCTGTCCCGAAAGCTGCGGGGTGAGATCGACACCGGAGGTCGCGACCAGGCTGGCGACCATGTGAATCTCGGAGCGCCACGATACTTCGGCGACCGGCGCCACCGAGACGCTCACCTCGAAGGGACCATGGTGCGCCTGGGCCGCCTGCGCGGCGTACTTCTGCCAGAGCTTGATGCCGAAGACCACCCCAAGCACCACCGCGACGATGAGCACTGTCCGCAGCACGATGTGCCGCTCAGAGTTCGCCATCGGTCAATTCTCCTCAGCCATGGTGGATTTTCCTTTGGTCGCGGCCGGCTGCGGCTGAGCGGCCGGTGGCCGCGCTTCCCAGCCCCCGCCGAGAGCGACAAACAGGCTCACGGTGTCGAGATAACGTTGCGATTCCGCCTGAATGTAGCCCAGGCGCGCATTGCTGTACTGCACCTCGGCGGTCAAGAGCGAGAGGTAATCGACCGACCCTTCCCGATAACTCGTCGCGGACAGGCGCAAGGCCGCGCGGGTCGCGGCGAGGGACTGCTGTTCGGCCCGCAACCTCTGGGCATCGTGCTCGAGCGCGCGCAGGGCGTTTGCGACCTGCTGGAAGGCGCCCAATACCGTCTGCCGGTAAGCCGCGACCGTTGCGTCGTACGAGGCGACCGCTTCGTGTTTCTGCGCCTCGAGGGTGCCGCCCGCGAAAATCGGAAAAGCCAGATCGCCGGCGAGGCTCCAAATGTTGCTCGCAGCATTCAGGAATGCCCCGGGCGCCGTGCTTTGCTGACCGAACTGCGCGGTCAGCGTCACAGCCGGATACATCTGCGCCACTGCAACGCCGATCTCGGCGTCCGCGTAGCGCAACTGAGCCTCGGCGGCGCGGATATCCGGACGCTGCTTCAGCAGCGTCGACGGCAGGCTCACCGGAACACGCGCCGGCAGACGAACCTCGCTCATGCGCGGCGCGCGGTCGCGCCATTGTGCCGGAAGCTCGCCCACCAGGATTGCGAGCTCATGTCGATAGACAGCCCACTGCTGCTCCAAAGTCGGCAGGTTGGCCTCACTGGAGGCCACCTGGCCGCGCTGCGTGAGCACGCTCAAATACGGTACGGCACCGAAGCGATATTGTGTCTGGGTCAGCTTGAGCAGCTTCTCTTCACGGGCGATGATGGCGCGGGTCGCCACAATCTGCGCACGCACCGAAGCTGCGCTGATCGCGGCGGAGGCGACGTTTCCGATCAGCGTTAGACGGGCCGCATCCAGCTCGTAGCGCCGGTAGTCGACCAGCGCTTGCTCGCTCTTATAAACCAGGCGGTTGACGCCAAAGAAGTCCGGGTAATAGCTGACGGCGAGTCCGCCGGAGTACAGCGAGTAAATCCTGCCGGGGAAAGAGCCTCCGGAACTGGCCGAGGACGTCCTCTGACGGGTGGCGCCGAGGTCGCCGTTCACCTGCGGGTAGAAAATGCCCGCCGCCGCGGCCATCGCGGCCCGCGCTTCTCGCAGCCGCGCCTGCTCCTGCGCCAACCCGGGGTTGTTCGCCAGCGCCTTACGGATAAGGGTATCCAGCTTGGGCGAATCGAACTGCCGCCACCATTGAGCTGACGGTGACGCGCCGTAGTCGAACCGCTGCGCCTGACCGGCCGGCCCGGCGGCGCTGACGGTGGCACGCGGCGCCGGTGCGCGCGTATAGGAGTCCGTGGTCAGCTCGGGCAGAGAGTGCCGCGGCGCGAACGAACAGCCCGCGAGGCTCAGCAGACAGCCGCAGCCGGCCAACATCAGCGCGGACCTGATGCCTTGCATCCCTGGCCCAGGGCGTCCCTGCAGCAAGCCGCGCGCGCGCGCGGAGTTTCGGTGCCGGTAATTCGACAGCATTCCTAGCTCATCGGGCTCAACGACCACAGGTGCATGAGAAGGCGGATGATGGATATTCCCTTTCGCGGATGATTACTGCCCGTCGCCTCGAGGGCGAGGATTGCATAGCATGCTAACGTATCGGAAGTAGGCATGCAATCCCGAACGCACCTGTCTCGGTTCTGCGAGCCCCTGACATGCGGGTCCGACCAGGGACCCATCCTCCCGCCACGCCACCCGCGTAAGGGCTCGCACTCGCCAGGCAAGAATTTCCGCGGGCCCGCCCGGGGGCGCGACGCACGCCCTACTCTCGAGTCAATAGTTCTTCATCCGGCGGGGCCGAACCCCGCGGGATGAAACACCAATCCGCAAGCTGTTGATCCAAAAGGCGGCATGGCAGTGTTTCTTAATGGAAGCTCCTGTCGTGGTAAAGCGCTTTTGCCACAGGACACCCCGCCACTCGAGAGGCTTCTTACGTGACCCAGAATGTCACGCGACGTGGCAAGGGTTGGCGCAACGGCCGGCGCGATGCATCGAGGACACGCGGCAGGCGGGTCCCTTCCGCGCAGACCGGCTGCGCATCGCCAGTTCCGCAGGCGCCGTCTCGGCGAAGTCTGTCCTTCCCAAACGCCGCCATCGGATATCGCCCAGCGTCGGCGATGAGTTCGCGCGCCTCAAACGCATCGACGATGCAGTACGACAGCAGTTACGCGCATATGACACGCCAAACCCCTCTGATCGCCGCATGTCCGGTGCATCTAGTCACTGAAACCCCTCGCCCCGCCCGACCAGTTGGAACACCGCGCGGTTCATGAATGATGCGGGCGACGCCTTTCATAATGATCAAGCACAGCGGTACGGATCGGCTGCACTGCTCCCGCAAAGACTCCCTGCGGTGAAACGGTCGTGACCACCGGGCCGTCAAGGAACTTCCGCCGTTGGTCGTAGTGCACTCCCAGCCTGCGCAGTAGACCCGGACAATCGTCACTCGAACGGGCGGCTGCGAAGGACCGCGGGGGAACCTGCGCATGATTTCGGACTGCGGTACCACACCGGAACCAGCAGCTCCACCTCGGATCGTCGTCGCGGCCGATTATCCACCCGCCTGCTCGGCGCTGACGCATTCTTCGCGTGCCGCGCTGCCACTCTCTACCGTCTTCACAATCTGCAGCCTCAGGTGCCTGAGACCCTCACCGACGGTCTACCAGATCTGAACGGTGCGTTCCTCTATGCGCCAATGCCGGGCGCCCAGAGGTTCGCGCAGTCGCCTTCAAAAACTTGGCCGGGTACGAATGCACGAGACGTCGCGGTTCGCCGCCGAGCTCATCCAGGAGCGTTCCGCTCGACGACTCACTTCTCAACCAGTCCGCGCTCTCCCAAACGGACCGCGACGACGCTACCAACGTCGGCATGACGTGCGGCGTCATCAATCGGAAATTCGCGAACGGTCTCGCGCGTATGCACTTGCGTCCGCTCGATCTGCACGGCGTCGTCAACCGCCACCAGACTCTGTTCGCCATTGACTTGTACGAAGGACTCCAGGGGTCGAGACGCCGCATGAAAACCTGCTCACCCAAATGCCTCTGCCGTCTATCCCCGCAAATGGTGACAGGGTCTGCGAGCAGTCGCGCGGCAATGCCGCGCCGTCTTCCGCGCGGGCGCGCCTCTGACTCGCAGCCTCGATCACGATTCTGCCGGATGGCGGCATCGATCGCCTGGAGGCGCGCGAACGGCAGCATCATCGCGCTACCGAGGTCTTGTGTGATGCCCGTCGAGACTCGTCGTGACCGAGACAGTGAAGTCTGCAATCCGGTTTCCCTTGGCAGGCCAGGACTGTTCGCGGTCAGAATCAGCCGATTCGACGCCGTGACCTTCGATTTGAGATCGCGCAGCGGTTGCCAGCCGCGCCGGGTCCGCGGCGGAAGATCACGCGCAGAGAGCCCCTGCAACTGCAGAACCGGTCATGTACACGAGCGGCACCTCTGTGTCCGCGAAATCCGCATACATCGTGGGCGGCGCGCTTGCCTCACCAGAGCGACGGGAACCGCATCAGGTCATGCCCAGCGATGAACCAGATCGCTCCGGCCGGCGGATAATCAGGCGGCCGGACTGTCACCTGATCTCTCCATTCCCTCCCATGTGTCGGCGGCGCGGAATCGTGCGAAGCGAAGCGCCAATGTAGGCAGGACCAGCAGCGTAAGGCCAGTCGAGCTGAACAACCCCCCGAGGATCACGATCGCCATTGGGCCTTCGATCTCCTGGCCTGGGAGATGGGGGCGCAGCGCCAACGGCAAAAGTCCAAGCGCTGTCACCGACGCGGTCATCAAGATCGGAGCGAGGCGGTGCAGCGCACCGAGCCGGGCCGTGTCCCGATTCCAGGGTCGACCCTCTTCGGTGACCAGTGTGCGATAGTGCGACAGGAGCATGATCGCGTTGCGCAGGGTGATGCCGAATACGGTGACGAACCCAACCGCCGCGCCCAGCGAGACCGGAAGGCGCGCAATCCAGATCGCGCCGATACCCCCTACCAGCGCGAATGGAAGGTTGGCAGCGAGCAATCCTACGGTGCGCGCGTCGCGTAGCACGATGATCAGGAGCGCCAGAATCACCACGAGCGCCACCGAAAAGTCGACCAGTAGCTGAAGCCGGGCCCGACCGGCCGCCGAGGCTGTCCCTCCAACGCGCAAGTAATCACCGCGGGCCAGTGGCACGCGTGCAAGCCGGCGGCGCGCCAAGGATACAAATCGTCCGGCGCCTCCGGTGACATTCGCGGTGACGACCTGCACGCGCTGGGCATCGCGGTGCAGGATGACGGACTGACCCGAACGCTCCCGGATGCGAGCCAGCTTCGCCAGGGTAACGACCAGGCCGGTCGCGCTCTGCAGCGGAACATTGCCGATCACAGTGGGGTCCGCGCGACGCGACGGTGGCAAAACCACCACGATGGGATAGGATCTGCCGGCGGCGTAAACCCTTCCCACCGTATCTCCACGATAGCTGGTCTCAATGGCACGCAGAACCTGTGCCGCCGTGAAGCCATAGCGTGTGAGCGCCGCGCGATCCAACCTGATGGACAGCTCGGGTGTCCCGGCTGGCGCTTGGATGCGCACTCCAGCGGCGCCGGGCACGTTCCTGAGCGCCGCCGCGACGCGTCTGGCATCCTTCTCCAACATCGCGAGATGACGTCCAAAAATCGTTACCACGACCGGGGCGGTGACCCCGGAGAGCGTCTCGTGGATCCGCTCAATGAGGAAGGTATTCGCCCACCAGCGCACGCCAGGCGCTCCCCTAACCGCCGCCAGGATCTTCCGCTCGGCCGCCGCGCTGTCCGTATTCCCCTGCGCGCTGAGACCCACATCGATCTCCGCCTTGTTCGTGAGGGCATTGCCGTTCGAAAGATGCGCGCGACCAACGTGCATCACCACATGCGCGACTTGAGGTAATCGCTCCATGATCCGCACTGCCCTCTCGCCCACCCGGGTGGTCGCGGCGAGAGAAGTGCCCGGCGCTGTCTCGAAATGGACGATCAGGTCGTTTTCGTTGAACTGAGGCAGGAAACGTGTTCGTAACGCCGGCACGCTCGCCAATCCGCCGCCGACCAGCAGCGCCACCGCGGCAAACACGGCTCGAGGGTGCTGATCGACGAAGGCGAGTGTCCGGCTGTAAGTCCGTTTGGCCCGTGCGAGCAAGGGCGGATCTGCGGGATCGAGTCCGGCATGGCATAGCAGAATGGATGCCAAGGCGGGCGTCACGGTCAGGGCAATGATGAGTGAGGCGAGAATGGCGAGAATATAAGCCAGCGCCAGGGGGCGGAACATCCTGCCCGCGACGCCGCCCAGGTAGAGCACCGGCAGGAATATGACAACGACCGAGAGCGTTGCGAATATGACCGCTTTGCGCACTTCTAGCGTCGCGCGCAATATCACCGTCAGCGCGTGTCGCGGCCGCGCCACGCCACGATTCTCGCGCAGCCGCCGATGGATGTTCTCGACACCGACGACCGCGTCGTCCACGACCTCGCCGAGAGCTATCGCGAGTCCTCCCAGGGAGAGCGCATTGAGGCTGAAACCGAGTCCCGTCAGGACCAGCGCGGCCACCAGCAGGGAGAGCGGAATGGCGGTGAAAGAAACAACTGCGGTGCGCAAGTTCCGCAGCACAAAATAAAGCACCACGAAGATAAGGACGCCGCCGATGGCCAGCGAATTGCGCACGTCCCGCAGCGCGGCTTCGATGAACGAAGCGGGCCGCAAGCCATTCGGTTGAACAGTGATCCCGTCGCGAGTCATAAGCGGCGCGAGCGTCGCCAGGGCGTGATCCAGTCCCCGCGTCACAGCAAGAGTATTGGCGCCGTATTGCGAGCCGATGACGAGCACCAGTCCCGGCCTGGTGCCGACGCGTGCGGTGCCGATCGGCGGCGGCGAACCCTCAACCACCCGGGCAACCTCGCCGAGTGTGATAATGCGCTGATCGCGACGGACAAGCAGACTCTCCGCCAGTGCGCCGGGGCTGGATGTCTGGCCGTGGCTCGTCACGATGAACTGCTGGTTTGGGGTATTGACCACGCCGGCGCCGCGAACCGCACTCGCAGCGGCCGAGGCCGAAACGAGCTGATCTAGCCCAACGTGCAATGCAATTAACCTGCTGGGGTTGAACTGGATCTGCAATTGCTCGGGGCGGGCGCCAAAGATCACGACTTTGGACACCCCGGGGACGGCGAGCAACGCCGGACGGACTGTCCAGCGGGCTATCTCGGTCAACCGCATCAACGAGAGTTTCGGCGCCGTCAAGCCGATCGAGAGGGCCACACCAGTTGATGATTGCAGCGGCGCGATGACCGGCTTCGCGCGTGGCGGAAGCGATGCACTCAGTGTCGCCAGCCGTTGTGCGACGAGCTGCTGGTCTAGGTAGACGCTCGTGCCACCATGGAATACCACCGTGATGACCGACAGTCCCTCCATCGACTGCGAGCGCAAGACTGCAAGCCCAGGAATTCCATTGAGCGAATCTTCAATCGGGGTGGTAACCAATGCCTCGATTTGGCGCGGTGCAAGTCCCGCAGCATTGGTCACGACCGTGATCGTTGGCGGAGAGAACTCGGGAAACACGTCGTACGGCGCACGGGCGACCGCAAGCAATCCGAGAAGCGCGAGTCCCAGCGCCGCAAGCACGACGACCCAACGGAAGCGGAGGCAAAATTGGACGATGGCGCGCATCGACGCAATGCCTCATTGCGCGCCGGCAGCTACTTCGCCGGCCGGTTCGGCCCTGGAGGCTGCCGCTGGCTGCTGCGCGGCCGAGTACAGCAGCGCCGCCCCTTGAACGACGATCCGATCGCGTGGTCGCAGGTCATTTGCACTGTCTTGCGGAACGAAGTAGCCGTCATCCGAGGGGAGGACGCCGTTGATTTTGACCGGCGTAAACCAACCTGGAGCGGCTTCCCGAAAGACGAGTGGGTTGCCGTGACGCCATACCACTGCGGAGCGAGGCACTCGGACACCTGCCGCCCTTGGGCGGGTCTTCAGAGCCACAGCGAGCGGCGTACCAATCGGCGCCGATGCCCGGGTGGGGAGCACATAAAACAGACTCTCGCCCGCGACACCTGCGGCGGTGCGCGGTGCGCGACTGATGAAATGCAGCCGAACTCTCTCTCCGGCCGGCGTCGCTGCCGAGGCGATCTCCGGTGGGTTCCTCACTATCTCCCCGAGCGGCAGACTGACCTCGATGAGCGAGTCCCTACCGGCTTCGAGCGCAGGCAATGGCGCCATCCCGGAGATCGCCGCTGCGGAAAGTTCTACTCCCCACCGCGCAAGCAGCCGAGACCTGCACTGTCGCAGCGTCGCTGCCGCCGATTCCTGCGCCGATTGCGCAACCGTCAACGCCGACTGAGCCTGCTGAAGCGCCGCTTCAGAGATATTGCGCTGGGCGTGATAGAGGTGTACGGCGCGGCGCGCCGCGTCCTCGGCAAGGTCCGCTCTGGCGCGTGCAGCGGCCAAGGTGCTGCCGGCCACAACAACCCGGGCTGCGAGCGTCACGAGTCTCCCGGGACCGAGAACGATGCCGTAAGCGGATATTTCGCGTGCCAACTCGACTCGTTTCAGCGACGTCGTGCGAATCTGACCTGCATACAATGCATGAACGCCGAGCCGGATGGGCCTGAGTCCGGCCGCGAGCACCATGGGGATCAGGACTAGCGCAGCCAACGCTGCACCCAGGCCTCGGATCAATCTGTTGGGCATCAACGCTTTTCCGCCGCGACCAGGAAGCAATGATGGAGCGCCGTCTCGAGTTCCCCGAGGGCGAACCGCTCGTTCACCGAGGCGGCAAGACTGCCCTGCTCTGCCTCGATGTATGCCTCTTCGGCGTCCAATAACCGCAGGCGGCTCATCTGGCCCGCGGCAAATTGAGCGCGATATAGAGCCAGTACGGCACCGGCTGACCCGCGGACCTGCCGCGCGCTCCCTGCCTCGACTGCGCTCGCGCGCCAGTCCGTTCGGGCCCGCTCGATCTCGGCCAGCACCCGAGCCTGCGTCGAGCGGAATTGCGCTGCGGCAACGCGTCGGGCCGCGCGGGCTTGCGCAATCGGCCCCTGATTCTGATTGAGAATGGGCAGCGGAAGCGATACGGCAAGCATGAATTTATTGTCACCCTGGTCATAGCGATAACCCGGCCCGATATCGATCGAGGGATACTGGCGCGCGACCGCCAGACGCAGCGCCGCCTCCGCCGCACGGTAGCGCGCCAGCGCGGCGAGGACCGCGGGCCTCTTGATGAGCGCCGCTCGAATGAGCGGGGCGAGCCGTTCCGGGTGCCGAGGATGAGCGATACCGCGCAGATCGAGCTTGACGCTCCGCAACGCCACAAGCGGAAGACCGAGCGCAGTCGCCAACTCGATGCGTGCCAGGCGAAGCCGTCTGTGGCTTGCGGCGGCTTCGAGCTGAGACTTCTCTCGCGCAAGGACCGCCGCCGTCAGATCGGTAGCCGAGACCAGCCCCGAACGGTAGCGCTGCGCAACCGCCGCCTGAATTCGGCGCGTCACAGCCAGCGCTTTATCGGCAAGGCTGGTGCCGCGCTCCGCCGACCACAGCGTAATGAGCGCCGATCGCACTTTACCGCGCAATCGCCACGCGGTGATCGCAAGGGAGTCCCGAGCTGCTTCAGCCTGCGCCTTTGCTCGGGAAATCAGCGCCGGGCGCACGCCGAACGCACGGATCAGAAAGCCGACGATCGGACCGACTTTCCACGGCGACGGAACGGCGCTGGTCGTGTTGTACGCAGGCCGAAACGAAAGTGTCGGGTTCGGCAGCTCCCCGGCGGTGATCTCGCCCGCTATCGCCTCGGCCAATTGTGCGCTCGCAAGCGGCATCTCCGGCCGTTCGTAGATCGCCACCAGAGTCAGTGTCGCGAGATTCCACCGTGGCGAGCCGACGCGATGCTCCTCGATGGCGAGGAATCTGCGGAGTCTGGGATCCGCCAAGCTCCGCGCAACCAGGGCGTCCGCGCTCCGCTCAGGGTGAATCGGTTGTGCCCGGTAGGTGGCGCAACCGGCCAACGGCACGACGAGCAGCGCGACCAGGCGCCTCGCGACCCGGGGTGAGAACTCTTTCATGTGGCAAAGAGCCTACGCCCACGCACATGACGCGCCGCTGACGTACGGATTACGATTTCGTAAGCTGGCTCGCGACGGCGTCTGACGACTGCGGCAGTATCAGCTTGACTTCAGTGCCCTCCCCCAGCCGGCTTGCGATCTCGACCCGCCCGCCATGACGGGTCACGATGCTCTGCACGACCGCCAAGCCGAGTCCAGCGTTCTGTTGCGAGCCGGTACGAGACTGCTCAATGCGGTAGAACCGCTCGAAGATGTGCGGCAGATGCTCCGGGGCAATTCCACAACCTGTATCCCTCACCGTCACCACAACGTCGTCACCGCTGGCGGTCGCCGCAATATCCACGGAGCCGCCCGCCTGGGTATGCGCGACGGCATTCGAAATCAGGTTGCCGATAGCCTGTTGCAACAGCGTTCTATCGAGCTCTGCACGTATGCCTAAACCACTGGTGACGCGAAGTCGAATGCCGCTTTCGCCGGCGGCAGCCTCGTAGAATGCCACGATCTTCTCGAGTTGCTCGCCGAGGTCCAGCGGTTCGCGCCTTAGGGCATCCGCGGCAGTACCTGCTCGCGCCAGAAAGAGGAGCGTGCGGATCAGCCGCGCGATGCGCGTACATTCCTCAAAGCATGACCCGAGCACATCGCGGTACTCGTCCGCCGAGCGCGCCTTCCCAAGCGCCACCTCGATTTCCCCGCGCAGGTTATTGATCGGGGTACGCAGCTCGTGCGCGACATCATCAGAGAACTGCGAGATGTGCACGAACGATTGCTCGAGGCGATCGAGCATACTGTTGAAGGTCTCCGCCAACCCGCGCAACTCCTCGGGCAAGCCGTCTGTCGAGATCCGCTCATGAAGCGTCGTGGCACGGATACGCTCCGCCGTCCGGCTGATCCTCTCGATTGGACGCATTCCCCCTCGCGCGATGAGATAACCCACGAGCGAGCACAGCACCAGTGACACGCCGAGCACCCACCAGAGCCGTTCGCGATAACGGGCCAACAGGAACTCGTCATGTGCGCGATCCATCGCAACTTCCATGAATCTCGGCTGAGGCCCGCCGATGGGCGCAATCAGTGTCAAGAACGGTTCGCCCTGGCGCGAGAGAACCTGACGGCTCTTGCCGCCGTGCAAGCCAATCGCCGCAAGCTGCGCCTTCGTGGGCGCCGGTAGTTGTGAGGACAATCCGGGGGTGGCGATCAGCGTCCGGCCGTTCGCAGCCAAAACGCGCACGTAGATATCCGACCCATGGCGCGGCGCGCCGCTCGTACCGATTGTCGCGGGCGGAGCGTACTGTCCAGTCGACGGGCGCAGCAGCAGCGTTGCGTTGCCGAGGATGTCCTTCAGGTCGTTCACGTCCTCGCGGTACATGCCATTGACCAGCACCAGATACAGCAACCCCGTCGCGATCAAAATGAGCGCGAACGCCGACAGCACATACCACGCGGTCATGCGCAGGGCGATCGACGGCGGCCTGCGCCACGGGCGCGGCCCGACCCCATGACCCTCAGGCGCGCGCTTCAAGGATGTATCCGACGCCACGGACCGTATGAATGAGCTTCGCATCGAATGGATCATCGACCTTCGAGCGAAGACGACGCATGTGAACTTCCACAACGTTCGAGTCACTCTCGAAGTTGATGTCCCACACTTGTTCGGCGATCAGAGTACGCGAGAGAACCTCGCCGCTGCGCTGCAGCAGGAGCGACAGGAGCTGGAATTCCTTCGGCGTCAGATCCAGCGCCCGACCGGCCCGCCGCGCGCGGTAGCGCCGGAAGTCGACCTCGAGGTCGGCAACTCGCAACACTGTCGACTGCCGGGTCGGTCCGCGCCGCAGCAGTGACCGCATTCGCGCCAGAAGCTCCGAGAAGGCAAACGGTTTCACGAGATAATCGTCCGCACCCAGCTCAAGTCCCTTGACCCGGTCGCGCACAGCATCGCGTGCCGTGAGAAACAAGACGGGAGTCTCGATGCCCCCCCGCCGCAGCTCTTCGATCACTGTCCACCCGTCTCGCCCGGGCAGCAGAACGTCAAGAATGATGAGGTCGTACCGCCGCGTTTCGGCCAGGTGATACCCGTCCTCGCCGCTTTCCGCAATGTCGACAATGAATCCGTTCTCTTCCAACCCGCGCTTGAGATAGGCGGCCGTCTTGCGCTCATCTTCCACGATCAGTATTTTCATATTCACAGGAATCGGCGACGTCAGGAGCAATCGCGCACCTTTACATTGTACCCTCCCGCGCGCCTCGGGCACGCGGACCTCTGCAGGCCTGCCTGCCCGATACCACCGAATTTCGGCTCTCATTCGTCCTGGAATTCCTGGCCGCTGAATTTGTCCTACGTTCCGAGGCACTCGTCGCCGAGGCTTGCGCCCAAAGTCCCGCGCTTTCACGTATCCACTGTCTCGGCCCATCGATCCGGACTACGAAGCTTGCAACGCTGCGCGCTTGGCGCGGAGAAACCTCGCACCGGGATCGCGCGCCAATATGGGTTGCTGCGACGCTGTGTCCGCGTACGGGTTCCCATGCCCCGAGCAGAGTTACAGCGGAACGTACGGAGATTTCCTGACGCAGACTCCCAGGGCAGCCTTGCTAGGGTGCATGGTGTCGCCACAAGTGGCCCGGAGGGCTCTGATGAACCGCCTCTGCTTTTATCCCCCGACCGGACGTGTGCACCCGTCGGGCCATCGCCGCGCGGCGCAAGCTTCGAGGACTCGGGCCTGGGGGTCATCGAGCGACGTGACATCCCGATCGAAGGCTTGCCGCCGGCCGGTATTGAACGCTCGGACACCACATACCCGGGTGCGCGCGCATCATCCCCTCGCAAGCCATCTCACGAGCCGGCAAGGCCGGAACCGCCCAAGGTCGCGCTCGGCCCTGGGCAGCTCAGCCCGTGTGCCGGCGCCGGATCGCTCTTGGAGCCGTCGAGCTCGAGAAGTGGTTTCGTCGACGTGCCGGACGCCACGAACACCGCTCAATGACATGGACTTGATTCGATTGCACCATAACGCTGCCGCGCCACAGATATATCGACCTGTCCAACCGGCTCGCTTGCAAACCGGCCCGCGGGGCGGCTCCGGAAGCGGCGTTACGCCTCGGATGGACCCAGCCGGGTCAACAGTGATTTCAGCAGCGGAGCGACACGTCGCAGCTCCTGCCTGTGTGCGACCGAAAGACTGGTCAATGCCTGCTCACCCGCCGCGGTGAGGGACAGCAGGATCCGGCGCCTGTCGCTCGGGTCCTCGCGGCGCGCCAGATAGCCTCCGCTGGCCAATCGATCGACCAATCCCACCGCACTGTGATGGCGAATACCCAATCGCCCGGCGAGATCGCCGATCGTCACCTCTGCTGCGCCCGGGTAGCCCTTGATGGCCAGCAGCGCCTGATGCTGGCGTGGCGCGAGCCCGGCTTGTTGCGCGGCATGCTCGCTGAAGGCCAGGAATCTCATCAACACGTAGCGGAATTCCGCGAGCACCTCGTAGTCGTGAGGTGTGAGCGGAGGTGTCTGCGGAGCCCTCGGGCGCTGGTTTTTGGCGGCGGTGGACATGGAAAGTTTCCTCTGGTATTAATATCGTAGCACGATATGAAATACTCGTCCTTCTCGAGCCTCGCACCCTCCGCACTTTCGATTGGATCCGCATGAACAGCTCCGCCTCCCAACACGAGGTGCGCGACACCCTGCGCGACTTTACCGCGGACCGGCGCATGCTGATGCTTTGCGCTATGGCGCTCGTCACGGGCACCTTCGGGGCGATGGCCGCCTGGGCGCTCGTCGACCTGATCGCCCTGTGTACGAATCTCGCCTATTTTCACGTCATTTCGACGACCACCACGTATCTGACCCACGCACACCTGGAGCCAAGCTCCATCTTCATTCCGGTCTTCGGCGGCATCATCGTCGGCCTCATCGCGCGGTACGGCTCGCGGAAAATTCGGGGTCACGGCATTCCCGAGGCGCTCGAATCCATCCTTGTCGGCGGCAGCCGCATCGAGCCCGCCGTTGCATTCTGGAAACCCCTGGCCTCGGCGATCGCGATCGGCACCGGCGGGCCATTCGGCGCCGAGGGCCCGATCATTATGACAGGCGGCGCGCTGGGATCCTTGTTCGGACAGTGCTTCCGCCTGAGCTGCGCGGAGCGCAAGACACTGCTTGCGGCAGGCGCCGCCGCCGGCATGACCGGGATCTTCGGGACGCCGGTTGCGGCCATTCTGCTTGCCATCGAGGTGATGCTCTTCGAATGGAAGCCACGCAGCTTCGTGCCCGTGGCTGTCTCCGTCAGCGTCGCCACGGCGTGGCGTCCGTGGCTGGTCGGTCCCTGGCCCCTCTTTCCCCATGCCGGTTCGCCGTCCATGCCGTGGTGGGGCCTTGCGCTGTGCGCGGGCGTCGGGCTGATCGCGGGACTTCAATCGGCGCTCACGACCGCCGCGCTCTATTGGTTCGAGGATCTCTACCAAAGGCTCCCCATCCATTGGATATGGTGGCCCGCGCTCGGCGGTATCGTCGTCGGGATCGGCGGCCTGATCGATCCGGCCGCGCTCGGCGTCGGTTACGACACCATAGATGCGTTGATCAATGGCACGGTGCTCATGCACGCCGCGATTGCGCTTTTGTGTGTCAAATCCATCATCTGGCTCGCATCGCTGTCCTCCGGCACCGCCGGCGGCACAGTGGCGCCGCTGCTGCTGATGGGCGGTGCCGTTGGCGCCATCGAGGCTCACATCCTGCCCTTCGGAAACAGCGGCTTCTGGGCACTGATCGCGATGGCCGCGGTTCTCGGCGGTACGCTGCGCTGCCCGCTCACCGCGATCCTATTCGCCGTCGAGCTGACCGGCGACCTGCGCGTGATGCCGGCTGTGGCCATCGCGTGTGCCGCATCGTTTGCGGTGACCGTGCTGCTCATGCGCCGCTCCATCCTGACCGAACGCCTCGCTCGTCGTGGCCGTCATCTGACGTACGAATACAATGTGGATCCGTACGAGGTGATGCGCGTGAGCGAGATCATGGCGCACCCGGTCCACACCTTGCCCGCGACTTTGTCGCGGGACGAGACGCTCGCGTTTTTTGCTACCAAACCTGGCGTCGTCCGACACCAGAACTATCCCGTGGTCAGTGATTCGGGCCGTTTATCCGGCATTGTGTCGCCCTCCGATGTCCTGAGCTGGTCGCGGGAAGCCTCGAGCGGAGAGCAGACGTTGGGCGAGCGCATTGACACCCGCGCACTGCTGGTTGGATACCCGGACGAGCGGGTGGGCGCGCTCGCCGATCGAATGATCGCGGCCGATGTCGGTTGCGCGCCGATCATTGACCGTGCAACGGGCGCGCTGCTGGGTCTGGTCGCCAGGCGCAACCTCCTCCAGGTCCGCGCTCATGCGGCGAAACTCGAGCATGACCGCGCAGCGTTCCTCAGAACGCGGACGGATTGCCGATAGCAACGGAGGGGTTTGCATTACAGCCTCGCCCGGCCCTGCGAGCGGCAGTCCTGGCGATCCGCTCGCCGGATGATCAGCGCAGGAGCGTCTCTCTGAGGACCACCGCCTGGTTGTGCCGCTCGTCACGCGCCGAATAGACGAGCGTGAGCGGACGCTCACCGGCGATGGTGCGCAGCACATCCACAATCGCGGCCTTGCCCTTGAGCTCGGCCCGGTAGCGCTGGCGGAACATCTCCCAACGGGCGGGATCGTGGCCGTACCAGCGTCGCAGCGCGGTGCTCGGCGCGACTTCCTTCATCCACCGCTCGATTGCCGCCTCGCTCTTGCGCAATCCCCGCGGCCAGATGCGATCCACCAGAATGCGCGCGCCATCACCACTGGCCGGCGGCAGATAGGCGCGCTTGGTTCGGATGTCGAGGGTCTGATTGTAACGTGCCATGGCAGACTCCGCGCAGTGTTCGCCCCGCGGCGGGCCGGGACGGCGATTGTACGATCACCCGACGGCGGCCATCACGACGGCACGGACCTCACTGCAGATGCCAACCTGCGCAGTTTGCGACCGAGACATATCGCCGGGGAATCTGACGCGCAGCCGAATATCCTTGACACAGCGGCCCGGCGTGGCTCATATTGATTGATTACGGGTTCGCGCAGCAAATTCAAAACAGCATCCGGGGAAATCCGCCCAACAACTGCCAGCGAGTTCAGCTTATGCAACAGACTAAGACTGCGGCCGAGGCGGATAAAACCAACCGCGCGCCACGCACGGTGATTGCGCAGCTCGTGCTCTGGACTCTCTACGTCGTGCTGGCCGCGGCCGTTCTGGCTTTTCTCGCCGTGCTGCTGCCCGGCCCCCTGTTCCACATCAGGATACTGAGCCTCGGCGGGGCGTTCCGCTCGATCACCTTTGGCGCGTACGGCGGGCTCGTGACGACCGTGCTCGGCGTGGTGCTGCTGCCCGTGATCTGGGTCGTCCATCGCGGCGCTCGGCGGTTCATCGCGCCCGCCCTGGTGATCGTGTTGGGTGGAATCGCCTGGGGCGTTCCATACATGTGGCTGAAGAAAGGCGAATCGGTCCCGCCGATTCACGACATCACGACCGACACGAGAAACCCGCCGCAATTCCTCCCGGACGTGGTGGCCCTGAGAGCCGCCGCGCATGCGGCCAATTCCACGGTCTACGGTGGGGCCAAAGTCGCGGCTCTTCAGAAAAAGGCGTACCCGTACATCCGGCCGATGCTCTTCAAGCTGCCCGCGCGCGAGGTGTTCGCGGCCGCATTGCGGACGGTCAAGGGCATGGGTTGGAAGCTCGATTCTGAACACCCTCATCTCGGGATCATCGAGGCGAGCAGCACGACGTTCTGGTTCGGATTCACGGACGATATCGTGATCCGCGTCGAGTCAAAGACTGACGGCAGCCGGCTGGACATCAGGTCCGAATCCCGCATCGGGGAAAGTGACTTCGGCCGCAATGCGGCACGCATCATGCGCTTTAGAGCCATGCTGTACAGGAAATTGGGTTCGCACCCGCCGGCGCCGTAAGCGGACCGGACAGGGGACAGGGCGCTGCGCTTCTCAGCAGCCCTGGAACCGGGAGCTCGACGAGTTGTCTGTGTCTTGACCGGGTCCGCTCGCAGGCGTTTTGGGGCGCCGTCCCCCGGCCCGCGCGCCGCTCCCGGCACGCCGTCCGGCGACTGCTCAAGCGTTCCCGAAGTACCTGTATACTCGACCGACGTGCGGGCCTCACGGTTTGGCCCGATGGCCAGAAACCCCAACTCTCAACCCCATGGAGCTGAGCATGCAATTGGCGGCTAAATTCGATTCCGCGCAGGACCCGGCACTGCGCATGCTGATCCGGATTTTCGGAGTGGTCTGGCTGATCAACGCGGCATTCCAGGCCATGGGGTGGCTGTTTTCGGCGGACGCCAAGGCTAATTTCATCCATGCACTCGCCAAGCCCGCCTCGACGGTTCCACATTGGATCCGGCCGCTGTTGATGGCGGCGGTGGACACCGCGCACGCCATCGGCCCGCAAGTCATCGCCGGCATCATGGTGGTGATTGCCCTCCTGCTCGGCGTTTCACTAGTGTCCGGCAAGAAGGTCGCTCTCGCGGCACGCGTCGGCATCATTTACTGCCTGCTATGCTGGGTGTTCTTGAACGGCTTCGGATTCCCGTACAGCGGCGGACAGACCGACCCCGGCGTTCTCGTCGACTATGCGATCACCTTCGTGTTCGTCCTGTCCGTGGCGCCCGATCTCAAGAGCGCCACAGGCGGCATGCTCGAGACTCGAGGCCGCCTGTGGGAAACGGCTCGACTCTGGTTCGGCTTGCTGTGGCTGTTCGACGCCGCCCTCAAATGGTTGCCGGCGTTCATGTTTCACTTCACCAGCCAGATTACCGGGGTGATCGCCGGTCAACCTGCCTGGGTCGCCGCCTGGCTCGGCTTCGTTGCCGAAGTCATCCACGCGATCGGGCCTGTACTGGTGGCCATTGTCGTGGCCCTGTCCGAAACCGTGATCGCAATAGCTCTGCTGGGCGCCAACCAGATCGGCACCAAATGGCTGCGCTGGGTCATTCTGTTCGGCATGGCGTACTCCTTGGGGGTCTGGTGTACGGCAGAGGCCTTTGGCGGGCCCTATTCGACGGCCGGAACAGGGGTCCGCGGCAATGTCGTCGGCAATGTGCTGATGTATTTGCTCCCGTTCCTGTTCCTCTGGGTCGGTACCCTCCGCAACCGTGCTACCGAAGCGTAGGCTGCGCGAGTACTCGAACAGGTGGCCGGGGACACGCTCTGGCAGAAATCAAGGCCGGAGCGTGGCCCCGCCGCCGCTCGCCGGCGGCGACAGCCGAGCCGGAGAGCGTTGCAGCTGCTGAACACGAGGGCGGGGCCGCCCTCTTCGGCTTTGCGACAGAAAGTTTATGATAGACTGAAAAGTTCGGCGGATGGCGCAAGGCGAATGCCAGTCGCGCACCGGCCAGCGGTCGTCGTGGCTTGCCTGTCCTGGACTGTCGGTATGATGTATTCGGTCGCCTCCGTTTACGATGCCCGATCCGCGGGCGTCACCGCCCGGGTGCGCCTTCTTTCGCCACCGGAGACATCCGAGCAGAGGGAACCCGCGTCAACCCCTGCGATCGCGGAACCCTTACGCCAGCCATCGCACCGCGCTGCCCCACGACGGTCCGGTGCGTGCCGGCGTGCGCGTCGCGCCGGCATTCGTTTCGGGGCGACCCGGGCCGGTCCCTTTGCAGTCGCCCGGACCTTTCCGTGAAGAGCCGCTGGAAGCATCGGCTCCGTCCCCTGGAGCGACGGCTGAAGCTCCTGGTGATTGGGGTACTCAAGCGGCTCATCCGCACCTTGCCAACACAGGCGGCGCCGCAATGGAACGTGCGCCCGCATCGCATCCTTTATTTGCGCTACGACCACATCGGGGACATGGTGCTGGTAACCGGCATACTCCATGCCATCAAGCAGGCGCAGCCTACAGTTACCATCGATGTGCTGGCATCGGCGCGCAATGCGTCGGTTCTGGATGGCAACCCCGACGTAGGAACGGTTTATCGCGTCAAGAAAGCCCGTCCATGGACCTTCTTGGCGGCTGTTGCGCGCGTGCGGCGGCAAAAGTATGACGCCGTTCTGGATGCGATGGTGACAGGACCGTCTCTGACCTCGGTCTTCATCATGTGGGCGAGCGGCGCACGGCATCGGATCGGCGTCGGAGGCCGGGGCAACGACTTCGCGCTCACGCTGTCCGTCCCGCGGGTAGTCGGTGCGGTGCACTACGTGGATCACAGTGCGGCACTCCTGCGTCCCTTCGGCATCGATCCTCTGCACAGCACGCAGTTGCCGGAGAACCGCGCGGTGCCCGACGGCGCTCGAGGGCAGACTTCCGCGGCCTGCGATCCGGTGGGAACCGGATGGGATCGATGGCCGCCGAGAATCCATCTCTCGCCCGCCGAGCTTTGCGCGGCCGAGACGTTCTGGAGATTCGGCGAAGGCCGCAACAGTGCGCTCGGTAAAGTCGGGCGCCGACGCAGGCTGGCGGTGAACGTCTCAGCCGAGGCGCCCTGGCGCCGCTGGCCGGACGACCACTACATCGCGACCATCCGACAGGTACGGCAGCGCTTTCCGGACTTGCAGGTGCTGATTCTTGGAGCCCCTGTCGACGAGCGCTGCAAGCGGCACATTGGACAGGCCTGCGCGGTACGGCAGGATGAAACCACGAGTGCGCGGCAGATGATGGCGCTCATCGCCACCTGCGACGTCGTTCTCACGCCGGACACAGCCGTAACTCACGTTGCATCGGCCTTCCGCAAGCCGGTGGTCGCGATGTTTGCCGGGGTCGGCGGGAAGCACTGGGGACCGTACGGCACCGTCGGTCGTGCCGTGTCGACGCCGGCTAAAACACTGGCTTCGCTAAGCGTCGAGCCGGTGCTGCAAACGCTTCAGGAATTGCTGGCTGCCGACGCCGAATGCCGCGATGAGCGCGCATTCGGCTCGGAGCGCTGAGAAACGGGTCCGTCGGGCGCTTGCGGCCGCTGGCGAGGCCTGCGCGGCCGAGACTTACGGGATTCCCGGGCCGGCCTGCGAGCCAGGCCGCACATTCGCGGCTCGCAATCGCATTGTTACGATCATCAGCGTCTCTAGTCCACGCGATACTGGACTGAGGCTGATGTCGACCCCGATTTCCACCTCATCCTTGCGCAGCGCGAAAAGCTCAAGCCCCGCTCCCATCGCTCGTGTCCGTCGGTCATCCGTGAAGCACAGGCGATGACCAATATGTGCCAGACGAAGCCGTTTGGGCACCAGCAACTCCACACTTCGACCATCGAGCTCCCCCGGCGTGTACCTGAGCATGTGACAGGCGTGGTCGGTGGCAAACCGGATGGTTCCCGACTCATCGACGACGAGCGCGGCGTCGATGCCTTCCGGGATCATGTCTACTGGATTCACGCTTTCCGGGCGATGCATCGATGGGGTGTGCCCACAAAAAATAAGAGTACATCGATTGAGAACGGCGCCGATATCAGTAGTTCTGCGTAGCGGGCTTGATTCCCGCTCGCCCCCGGCGGCGGAACGGGCGACGAGGTGTCTCGAACGGGTACGCGGCCGCCGGCCCGAAAGCGTGAAGGACCGGCGGGGGCTGCCGGTTTACCGCTGGATCGATTACGTAGATTCCCCGATCGGCGCGGCCGACCCGTCGGCCGAGAATACGGCAAGTCTTCGCCGACACGACGGCCGCGCCCGAAGCGCGCCACCGGTCGTGATGCGATCGATGCTTCGAGGATGCTCCGTACGAGCCAAGACACTCTGATCTGCGCGCGCAATTCCGTTCGCTCTCCCGGGCCCGACCGGGCGCGTCCGGCGCCGGTTCGTCCGGGCCGGTGTTCATCCCGCGCCAACCACAGTCGGCGCGCTGCCCGGTCGGCAGCGGTCGCGGCCAGTGGCTTGTGTCAGCGTCCCGCGGCGAGCCCATCGGATGCGAGGCGGATCGTTGTCTGTGCCACACGATTCGCGACGGCGCCGCGATGGATGTCGCCAGATTATCGGGGTGGCCCGGCGACGATCGGACCTGCCGTGAATCGCGCCTCGTGGCTGGTGGCGAGCCTGGCGCTCGCCTGGGCGCACACGACATTCGCGCAGCCGTTGCCGAATACTTGCGCGATCCCGTATCCCAGTGATGCCGGCATCCCCTGGACCTGCCATCGGATCACTCGCCGGGACACGGTGCGCGGTCTTTTCGGATCGCACTGGCGGGATGTTCTGCGCTTCAACCGCATCGATCGGCGCCACATCTACCCCGGGGTGCGGATCAAGGTTCCCCTCCATCTGCGGCAGGTGGCCGATTTCACGCCCATGCCGGCCCGCGACCCCACCGCGGCCGCCGACCCCAAGTTCATCTTGGTGAATCTCACCGAGCAGTTCCTGGGTGCCTACGCATACGGCAAGCTGGTCATGTCCTTTCCCATCGCATCGGGCGGGAGCGCCCATCCCACACCAGTGGGTCTGTTCAGAGTCAGCGCCTATGACCGGTTGCACAGCTCATCGCTCTACGATCTGGAGGGAACCCATACTCCATACCCCATGCATTATGCGCTGAGATTTTTCATCACTCAGAACGGGGTAAGCGACTGGATCCATGGCCGCGACGTGCCCGGCTACGCCGCCTCGCATGGTTGCATCGGTCTGTACGACGAGCAGATGCAGAATGAGTATTACGGCCGGCCCCGTCATCCTGTTCTGGAGGATGCCCGCACACTGTATGAGTGGGCGATCGCCCCGCATCCCGACGACGGGGCTTTTCATTTGATCCCCGACGGTCCGCCGGTCATGATCATTGGGCACGCGCCGTGCTTCCCGTCTAGCGCGGCCAAGCGTTACGCGCCGATCCCTCCAGACTCACGCGGCACCGATTTCCGGCCCGGCCCCGCGGGCTGCGGCAACTGAGCGATGCTCGCGGGCGTCGGCTCGCGTGATTGCTGCGCAACACCCCTGTCCGCCGCGTTCCCGACATGCGGTCCAACGCCGCCGCGGCACACGGCGTGACTTTTGGCATCGTAGAACGCATAATCCTCGCCGGCGGCACTATGGATACCCTCCTCCATTCAATCGAGCCCATTAGATGCCCGGCTTTCATAGAAAGCCGGGGATGGCTCGTGTTCGGTTCAGGTCGGAATGAGATGAGGACGAGTTTCCATGGTTACAGAAGAAGCAATTCAGGACGTCACGCAGCTGCTGTGCCTGCGCGTCCGGGCGGATTGTGATCCCGGCGCGCTCACGCGCGTCGTGAGCTTTTTCCAGACGCTGAACGTCGTGCCTCGCCGCGTCCTCGCGGAGTTTGGATCCGACGAGACCCTGCACATTCGCGTCGATGTCGCCGGCCTTCCGGAGTACCGTCTTTCCCTGATCGCCGCCAAGATCGGCGAGATCCCGGCCATCGAGAACGCCTACTGGCACCATCTCTGACTCTCCGAGCGTGCCAGAGCTCATGTCCCGAACCCGCGGCGAGCCGCCCAGCCGGCGCGGCGTCAACGCGCAGAAGCACGCCTCGCCGCCCAGCCCATCAGCATCGATCCCGAACCCCGTGCAGCCGCGAGCCCCTCGAGAGCCATCGCGCACGACGATGTCGCGCCGCCCACGCTCGCCGGCAACTCCGGTCGCCTGCAAAAGCGTACGCGGATGTGTGCGCTCGCACCCGCACGTCCTTCCCGAATGACGACTGCGCCTGTCGGAGCTTTCCTCGACACGCCGTTCGGCGGTCAATAAATCCGCCAGCGAAACAGCCATCCGGCCGCCAGCAGGCTCAAGCCGGCGAGCGCGGCCAGCACGGCATATTCAGGCACGAAAGCACCGGCCGTCGCGCCCTCGAGGAACACACCGCGTACAATGACGAGTATGTGCCTCATCGGATTGAGCCAGGTGAGCGCCTGAATGACGGGGGGCATGTTCGAGATCGGTGTTGCAAACCCCGAGAGCACGATGGACGGCACCATGAACAGAAACGCCCCGAGCAGCGCCTGCTGCTGCGTCACCGCGATCGAGGAAATCATCAACCCGATGCCGATCACCGCGGCGATGAACAGCAGAATGCCCAGATACAACGCGACGAGGCTGCCGCGCAGGGGCACGTGGAACCAGAGAACCGCGACCAGAATCGTCACCGAGGCCTCGATCGTACCGATCAGCAGGCCCGGAACGCCCTTGCCGAGCAGGATCTCGACCTGCCGGAACGGCGTCACGAGCAGCTGATCGAATGTTCCCAGCTCGCGTTCGCGCGCGACCGAAAGGCCAACCACCAGCAGTGTCACCACCTGCGTGAGCAGCGCGACGATTCCCGGCACGATGAACCAGCGGGAGGTCAGCTGCGGATTGTAACTGGTACGCACATCCAGCAACGCGGGAACGGGGCTCCCCCCATGCGTGCGCAACCAGTGGAGACTGAAATCCGTGATGATCGAGTTCGCGTACCCCAATATGATGAGCGCGGTGTTCGAGTCCCGCCCATCGACGATGAGCTGCACCGGCGCGGGACGATGTGTCAGGAGATCACGGGTGAAATGACGATCGATCGCCAGGACGAGCCCCACTTTACGCGCATCGATCAGCGATGTGATCCGGCGCGTGCTCTCGAGCGCGGCGACCTGCCGGAAGACGTGGGCGCCGAGGAACCGCGCCACCAGAGCACGCGAGGCGGCACTGCCGTCCTGATTGTAGACGGCAATGGGAACGCGACTGAGATCGAATGTCGCGGCGTAGCCGAACACGAGCAGCTGAACGAGCGGCGGCACGACCAGAACCAGCCGGCTCCTGGGATCTTTCAGGACCGCAAGCAGCTCCTTCGCGATGAGCGCCATGATGGCCCGCCACATAGGTGTCAATCCAGGCGCTTGCGCGCGCGCAGCCGGGCCGCACCCAGGAAGATCATCGCCATGACGGTCAGCGCCGCAACGTTCGGTACAATCACCGACCACACGTTGCCGGCGAGAAACTCGCTCTGCAGGATCGCCACGAAGTAGCGCGCGGCGACCACGTGCGTGAGCAAGCGAATTCCCCACGGCATGCTGCCGATGTCGAATACGAATCCCGAGAGGATGAACGCGGGCAGGAAAGTGACGATGATGGCGATCTGCCCGGCGACGAACTGGTTGCGGGCGACACTCGAGATGAGCAGGCCCATGCCCAGGGCCGCAAGCAGGAACAGCGCGGATGCCCCGGTCAGCACCAGGAGCGAGCCGCGAAACGGCACTCCGAACAGGGTGACGGCCAGCAGCAGTGTCGCCACCATGCCGCCCATTCCCAACCCAAAATACGGTATGAGCTTGGCGAGCAGGATTTCCCGGATCGTTGCCCGAGTGGCCATCAACGCCTCGAGCGTGCCGCGCTCCCACTCGCGAGCAATGACCAGCGCGGTCAGCAGCGCCCCGGTGAGCGTCATGACGATCGCGATGAGCCCCGGGACGAGGTAGTCCCGGCTGCTCACCGCCGGGTTGAAGCGTACGCGCGGCTCGACGTCTATAGGAAGCCCTCGAGCCGATCCGAGCGACCGACCCCGCACCAGCAGCCAGTTCGCCCAAACCTGCCGCAAATAGCCTTCGATGAGACGGGCGGTATTCGCATCGACGCCGTTGACGAACACGCCGATCGGGGCGGGACCGGCGGAGATCAGCCGCCGGGTGAAGTCCTCGCGCAGCCAAACGATGCCGCTGACCTGACGGGAATCGAAGGCGCGATCGGCGGCCTGGATGGTCGCGAAGGCTTCGGGAGTGAAATACGGCGTGCCGCGCAGTTGGGCGACGAAGCTCGCCGTGACCGCATCCGGGCGCTCTACGACGACCGCGAGGGGAATGTCGTGCGGATCGAGCGTGACGCCGTAGCCGAACAGCACCAGCAATATCGCTGGAAGGAGGAAAGCGATCGCGAGTGCGGACGGGTCGCGCATGATCTGCAGCGCTTCCTTGCGCAGCAGTCCCGCAAGCCGCTCGAGCGAGGCGCTCATGTGGCGCTCGGCTGGGGCGCCGCCTGGAGCAAGGCGATGAAGGCATCCTCGATGGTCGGCTCAGGCCGTGCCGCGCTGCGGACGCGGTCTTTGATATTCTCCGGGCCGCCCATCGCGAGCACCCTGCCCTGGGCGAGAATCGCCAGCCGATCGCAGTACTCGGCTTCCTCCATGAAATGCGTGGTCACCAGCACCGTGACGCCAGACTCCGCAAGCGCGTTGATCCGCCGCCAGAACTCGCGCCGCGCGAGCGGATCGACGCCCGAAGTGGGTTCATCGAGAAACAGAATGTCCGGCTCATGCATCAGAGCACAGGCGAGCCCCAGGCGCTGCTTGAATCCGAGCGGCAGCTCGCGGCTGACGTCCTGCGCGCGTGTGGCGAGGTCGAACTCCTCGAGCGCCCAGGCGATTCGGGCGCGGCGGCGCGGCTCGGCGAGCCGATAGGCGCTGGCAAAGAAGCGCAGGTTCTCCACGACCGACAGATCTCCGTAGAGAGAGAATTTCTGCGCCATATAGCCGATGCGGCCGCGTGCCGCAGCTGCCGCGTGCCGCAAATCGTACCCCGCCACGCGTAGCGTCCCGGCCGAGGCCGGCAACAGCCCACAGAGCATCCGGAAGGTCGTCGATTTGCCGGCGCCGTTCGCGCCGAGCAGTCCGAAGATCTCGCCTCGGCGTACCGTGAATGAAACGCCATCGACCGCCACGAAAGTTCCGAATCGGCGCGTGAGCTGCTCGGCGAGAATGACGGCATCGCCGCCCGGTGACACGGTGGCGCGAGCCGCGGTGTGGACCGCGGTCTGCGTCGCCCGTACCGGTACATCGGGGTGCGCGTGCTCGACAGGCTGCGAGCCTGCCGATGCACGCAGCGATTTCAGCACCGTTACGAAGCTGTCCTCGAACCGCGGCGGAACCGGCACGATATGCAGCGGTCCTGAAGGCGGCGGCAGTGCGGCGCTCGAGATTTGCACACCCGGCTCGGTCACCATCCGCACGAACGCGCCCTGAATGGTCGCGTCGAGCACGCCCGGGATCGCTGCGATCCGCGCCTGCAGCTGGCGCTTGCCGAGCTCGGGCGTCGATACATGGAAACTCCGCCCGTTCGCAGCGGCGGTGAAGCGGGCCGGATCGGTGGCACCGACGAGGCGTCCCTGGTGCAACAGGAGCACATGCTGACAGCGCTCGGCTTCGTCCAGGTAGGCCGTGCTCAGAATCACGGCCAAGTGCTCGGCGCGAACCAGATGATCCACAATTTCCCAAAGCTCCCGCCGCGACATGGGATCGACCCCGACGGTGGGCTCATCGAGCAGCAGTATCCGCGGCACGCGCACGAGCGTGCAGGCCAAGCCGAGCTTTTGCTTCATGCCGCCCGAGAGCCGTCCGGCCAGCCGATCCAGGAACGGCGCGAGCCCGGTCATGTGCAACAACTCGTGATCCCGCGCCTCACGCTCGGCCGGCGCAACGTTCTGCAGTCTCGCATAAAGATCCAAGTTCTCGCGAACCGTGAGATCCTCGTAGAGACCGAAGCGCTGCGGCATGTAGCCGAGGTGCGCGCGCGCTGCGTCGGGGTCCTGCGCGACGTCGATCCCGAATACTTCCAGCCGCCCGCTCTGCAGGCGCAGAAGGCCGGCTGCCAGGCGCATCAGTGTGGTCTTTCCGGCGCCATCGGGACCGATCACACCGGTCACCGCACCGCGCTCACCGCGAGCCGTGACACCCTGGAGCGCCGTCAGCGTCCGCCCGCCTGCCTCGAAGGCATGGGAGACCTTCTCGAGTCGAAGCGCCGGCGCCGGCTCACTCTCGAGTGACATGCTCTGCTCCGCACGATAGCGCCGCGGCGGCAGCCCCGCCGCTGCCTGCGGCGGCATGAGCCGACAGATCGATGTGCACCGTCGCCGGCATGCCCAGGCGGAGCTCGCCGCGGGTGTTGCACGCGTAGATGCGCACCTGATAGACGAGCTGGGTGCGCAATTCGGGCGTCTCGACCGTCTTCGGGGTGAATTCCGCCGTCGGGGAGATGTAGCCGACCCAGCCGCGGTAACGTCGTCCCGGATAGCTGTCCGTCATGATCTGGGCCGGCGTGCCGGGCGCAATCCTGCCGAGATCCCTCTCCGGTACGTACGCACGCACCCACAGCGGCGAAGTGAGCGCAATGATATAGACAGGTGTGGCTGGTGAGGCCATATCCCCTGGCTCGAGAATGCGGTCCTCGACCACGCCGTTTGCCGGTGAGCGAAGACGGGTGTCGGCCAATTCCCGCGCCGCGACCGCCGCCGCGGCGACCGCGGCCGCGTATGCATTGCGCGCGGCGATGATGTCCTCGCGCCTTGGACCCTCGACGGCGAGCGAGTACGTCTGCAAGGCCGCTTGGTAATTCGCGTCTGCGGCGCGGACCTGAGCGCGCGCGTCGTCGCGATCCTGGATGGAGGCGATCCCTTGAGGAATCAGCGCGAGGGTCCGCGCGTAGTTGATCTCGGCATTACGGTAGATGGCGCGCAAGCCTTCCATGGCGGCTTTCGCTTGCGCGATCTCCTGCGGCCGAGAGCCATGCGTCAGCCGTAGAAGAACGGCGCGGAGATTCGCGGCCGTATGTGTCGCCGCCGCGAAGCGCGCCGCATAGCGCGAATCGTCCATCCGGGCGATGAGCTCGCCCTTCCGCACCCGGTCGCCCTCCACGACCAGCATCCGTGAGACCGGCCCATTGTCGTTGAACGCCGGTTGCACCTCCCAGATGTCCACATTGCCGTACAGCGTCAGAACATTCGTGGCGGGCCTGGAGCGCGCCCACCAATACAGCAGGGCGCCGGCAAGACCGAGGGAAGCCACGGCCGTCAACGCAATGAAGCGACGACGCGCCTTCATCGTGGAGACTCACCCTGGCGAGGCCTGTCCACGCCGGACTGCGCCGCACAGCCGCGCGAGCACAGGTGCGCGCTCTTCCACCAGCCGCCGCCCAACGCGACGAGCAACCGCGCGCTGTCGATATAGCGCTGTGCCCTTGCGGCGGCGAAGCCGAGCCGCGCGTGCTGATAGCTGCGTTCCGCGTCCAAGAGCTGCAGGACGTTGCTGCGACCCGCGGCATAGCTCGCCCGCTGCAGCTGAACCGCTGTCCGGGCGACCTCGAGCGTCCGCCGCTCTGCGGCCGCCAGTGCGGCGTCGTTGTCGAGCGCACGCAGCGTCTCGGCGACCTGCGCGAATGCAGAGAGCACCGTCAGCCGATACAGGGCGAGGGATGCTTTGAGCGCATCGAGCGAGGCGCGCCGCGCGGCCCGCAAGGCGCCGCCGTGAAAGACCGGCGCCGTGAGGTCCGCCATGAGCGCCCAGATACCGCTCGAGCCGCCGAACAGCATCCCGGGACGCAATGCGGCCGTGGCGATCGATGCCGACAGCGCCAAATGCGGATACATCTGCGCCGTCGCGATACCGGCCTCGGCGCTGCGCAGGCGCACCTGCTCTTCAGCGGCAAGAATGTCGGGACGCTGGCGGGCGAGCCGCGAGGGAAGACTGAGCGGCAGTCTTCCCGGCAGATGGAAGTCCGCCAGAGTGAAGGCCGGCGGCGTCCACCGCCCCGGAGTGCCGCCAACCAGAATCGTCAACGCATACTCGGCCATCGCCCGCGCCTGACGCAGCGGAGGCAGACGCGCCTGGTCGGTGTCGAGCCGTGTCAGTGCGGCGAGCACATCGGTACGCGGCGCGCGACCGACCGTGAATTCCCGCCGTACGAGCACCAGGTTGCGCTCGTCATCCCGGATGATCCCTCTGATCGCCTCGATCTGCACACGCAGCGCAGCGAAAGTCAGCGCTTGCTCGACCGCGTTGCCGGTGATCGCCAGGTAGGCCGCGGCGAGCTGGTCGCGCTCGAGCTCGACGCCTACCCGGCGCGCCTGCACCTCGCGCCGGGTGAGCTCGAACACGTCGGGCGCGTAGCTCACGGTCGGGCCCACGGAATACAGATCGAAGGTCGGCAGCTGATGCTTGCCCGGCAGGAGGCCGAGCAGCCCCAGCGCAAACGCCGGGCCTTGCTGGCGCTCGAGCGTCGCGCCGAAGTCCAACTGCGGATAATAACCTGCGCGGGCGGCCAGCAAGACCTGCTGCGTCTGCGCGAGCGTCGCGTGCGCAGCGGCGAGGGTCGGATTGTCGGCAATCGCTCGGCGCAGCACGCTCTCGAGCGCCGCGGAATGAAACAGCTCCCACCATTGCGCCGGAATCGCCCCATCGATGACCAGCCGCTGCGACGGCTCGCCGTCGCCGGGAATCATCCGGGGTTGCCGTTCCGGCGCCGTATATGCGCTCGCCGTCGGGGGACTCGGCCTCGTGAAGCGCGGTCCGACCGCGCAAGCCGCCAGCACCAGGGTCGGAGCGGCCAACAGAGCGGCCCGGAGAACAGTGACGATTCTCCGCTTCCAGGTCGATGAGCCGTGACCCGGTCGCGTGCGGTCGCTGCGCCAAACAAAATTCACCATGACTCACGGCCACCCAAAGCGCGGCGGAACCGGGAGACTCTCAACCGCCGCCGTGACATCCTCTCGCCCGACCCGCGACCGGCAAATACGTACAGTTCACAGGCCGTGCAACGCGAAGGTGTTGTGTGGTTCAGCGCCCGCGCCGGACGGCGCAACATGTTGTCGGCGCCGCAGTGAGGATTTCTACGGATGACACAGGCCTGTTCCGCGGGCAAGATTCATCGCTCGCGGGATGGAGTTGCCCATAACATCATGTCCGATCGGCGACACGAACAGGCGGGAGACCGCGCCGCGCCCCGCCGCGCGGCCCGGACGCTCAGGGCGATCGGCGGCGTCCTGTGCTGGCTTCCCCTGATGACCGGGTGCGCGTCGCTGAGCCGCAGACCGGCACCGCCGGCTGAATATTCGAGCGTTCGCCTGCCCGGATTTCCGCCGCAGATCCGCTGGGCCGGAGAGTTGAGCGTGCGGCAATTCCACCGCTGGGCCGCCACCCACCTCTCTGGTGTCGAACGATCTGCCGACGGCGACCCGGTGAATATTCTGGTCTTGTCCGGCGGCGGTGGTGCCGGGGCGTTCGCCGCCGGGGTGCTCGCCGGATGGTCGCAGCTCGGAACGCGACCGCCGTTTCAGATCGTCACCGGGGTCAGCGTCGGGGCACTCATCGCGCCGTTTGCGTTTCTCGGGTCCCAATGGGACAAGGAGCTGTCGTGCGCCTTTCAGTCTCGCAAGACACCGCCCCTGCTCGAGCACAGGATGTTCGGCTGGTTCGGCGCGCTATTTGGCTGGAGCCTGTTTCGCGGCGCTCCGCTGCGGCAGTTGGTGGATCGGTTTGCAACGCCCCAGCTGTTGCGCGCGGTCGCGGCGCAGACGGCGCGTGGACGGCTGCTGCTCGTCGCGACGACCGACCTCGACACCGGCGAGGTCGTCGTCTGGAACATGGGAGCGATTGCGGCCCAGGGCGGCCCGCGCGCATTGTGGCTGTTTCGCCGGGTGCTCGTCGCCTCGGCAAGCATACCGGGCGAATTCCCGCCGATGCTGATGCCGGTGGAAGCCGGCGGAAAGCTCTTCGACGAGATGCAGGTCGACGGCTCGGCCAGCTCGTCGTTCCTGTTCGCGCCGGGGGTGGTCACAATCCTTCCCGGACGGATCAAACTCCTGGACGACGCCAACGTCTATCTCGTCATCAACGGCCACCTGCGCGAGCGACGCGAGACCACACGCAACAGCACGGCCGCAATCCTCATTCGCAGCGCCGACACCGTCCTGGTGAGCGACTCCCGATCCCGCGTGAAGCTGGTCGAAGCGTTTGCCCAGCGACAGGGGGCCGATCTGCGGGTCGCCGAGATCCCGGCCAGCTACCCGCTCGGCGATTTCACGGCGGATCTGCAGCCGGCCGCCATGAGGACCCTGTTCGCCTACGGGGAGCGCTGCGCGCGTGAGCACAAAGTCTGGAGCACGGCACTCGCAGTACTCAATCGGATCGGCCGCTTCCGCCGTCGCGCGCACAAACGACCGCCGCCGTGCCCCGTGCCCGCCGGCGCCCGCTGATGCGCCGCGGCACCGGGACCGTCAGCGCCCCGCCTCGAGCTCGGGATAATGGCGGAAGATGCCCTCTTCGCTGACGGTTAGACGCCGATCCGACTGTAGATAGGCCCGGATGCGCGGCCGCATCACCGGTGAGCCGCCGCGTCCCGCAGCGCGCGATCCAGATCGGTCCAAAGATCCTCGATCGCCTCGATTCCCACGCTCAGGCGCAGTAACGACGGCGGCAGGTGTCCCTGTCCGGGCACCCGGGCGCGCCGCTCGATGGTGGACTCGACCGCGCCGAGGCTGGTGGCGTGTTGAATGAGCCGCAGACCGCCGCAGACCGCATCGGCGGCGGCGGCATCACCGCGCACATCAAAGGAGATGATCGTGCCGAATCCCTCCAGCACGCGCCGCGCGGCCTCGTGGGTGGGGTGGCTCGGCAGTCCGGGATAGCGGGTGCGCGCAACGCGCGGATGGCGCGCGAGGCGCTCGGCCAGCTCCATCGCATTGCGCTGCGCCCGCTCGAGCCGCAATGCCAGCGTCCGGGCCCCGCGAACCGCCAGAAACGTCTCCAGCGTACCCGGCGTCGCACCCGCGAGCTCGCGGGCCTGGCGCAATGCCGCCACGAGGCGCGGCTCGCGCGCGGTGAGCACTCCACCGAGCAAGTCCGAGTGCCCCCCGATGAACTTGGTTACCGACTGCACAGCCACATCGGCGCCCAGTGCCAGTGGGCGCTGATTGAGCGGGGTCGCAAAGGTGTTGTCCACGCCCAGGATTGCTCCGCGCTTGCGCGCAGCGGCACAGATGGTGTCGAGGTCCGGCACCGCCAGCAGCGGGTTCGACACCGATTCGAGCCAGATCAAGTCCGCGCTACCGCATGCCTCGACCCAACCGGCGGTGTCGGTCACCGCAAGGCGGCGCACGGTCCACCGACCATGACTCACTCCCGCTTGGGCGAGTCCTCCGACGCCCTGGTAGCCGTCGTCCGGCAGGACGACCAGCGATCCGGTGGGAAGTTGATCGAATATCGCCGCGATCGCCGCCATGCCCGAAGCAAACGCGACGGAAGCCCCGCCTTCCAGGCCACCGACGATTTCCTCGAGCGCTTCCCAGCCCGGCGTGGCGTCGTTGCGAGAATACGTCCGGCGATCACCCAGGATGAAATTCGATGCCGGCCAGGGGGGGACGTTCAGCGGCGCGCCGGGACGACGGTCCCGTCCCGCCGTGACCAGCCACGATTCGACTGAAGCCGCGCCGCCCGTGTCATGGCCCGCACTATCCCGAGATGTCATCCGTTAATGGTAGCGCATCCCGTCCGCCACCCTGCCGTCCGCGAGCCCTGAGGCATCTCGACTCTGACTTCGTCTCCGGGACTCCGGAGCGCATAAATGTGGGGTGCAGTTTGACATAATCAATTTTTATTTTTAATTTTCATGATGTTACACACTTTTCCACCATTTCGACTGAGTACTCTTGACTCTGATGAACCGATCGGCGACCGGCCGCACGGCCATTGCGGGATCGTTCCTCGAGAGTCGCCCCATGCCCGCCCTGTCTCACAACGTCGTCAATCCCGCCCTCGCCGCCGCCGAATTCGACGCATCGCCGCGTTCGGCAGCGCCATACGGCGCCGACGTACTGATCGAGGCACTGCCCGATCTCGTCCTGCTCCTCGGGCGGGACGGCATTCTCCATGCGCACGGTGGCGGGCGGACGACCCCCGCCCTGAAGCCACGGGCGGACGCCCTCGGCAAAGCGCTGGACGTGACGTGGCCTGCGCGCATCGCCACCTTGCTCAAGCAACTCACGCGCAAGGCGATTGCCCAGCGCGAGACGATGCTCGCACACTTCGTCAGTTGCGGCGTCGAATACACGGCGCAGTTTTGGCCGCAGGGACCCGAGCGTGTCCTGTGCGTCATCCGCCTCGTGGCCGGCCCGGCCGCGAAAGATCTTCCGGATACCGATCCGTGTCCGCCGCCCCAGCTGGATCGGCGCGGATTTCTGCACAGATTCAAGGAATCGCTGTCGTGGGCAACCCTGCGCGAGACGCCGATCGCGCTCGCCATGGTCCACGTGGATGGCATCGCGGATATTGCCCAGGCGCTCGCCTCCGAGATGTCCGAGCAGGTCATGAGCGCGGCGATCCGCAGACTCCCGCCGCCGCGGGAGGATCCGGCGTCCACGGCCGGCGGGCCGCGCTGGTATCTCGGCCAGCTGAGCGAAGGCTTGCTCGCCGTCGTCATCGAAAGCACCGATCGCGAACCCATCGAGACCTGCGTCGGCTCGATCTGCACGAGTCTGCGCGAGCCCATCCGCGCCGGCGACGCCCAATTTCACCTGACACCCTACGCCGGTGTCTCGATTCTCGGGCAGGACGCCTCCACACCGCAGCTCCTGTTGGAGCAGGCGCGTGCCGCGGCGATCGAGGCGCGCCGGACGGGCGTCACCCCGGGGATCCGCTTCTTCACCGACACGATGAAGCTGCGCGCTCTGGCGCGCATCGATCTGACTCGCGAGCTGCGCAACGCCATCGCCAATGGGGACATCCGCCTGCGCTATGTCGGCCGCCACGCGCTCGACACCGGCCGTCTGGTCGCCTGTGTGGGCTATCTGCGATGGACCCACCCGCTGCGCGGCGAGATCCGCCCCACGGAATTCCTGCGGGTCGCCGCGGCGACCGGACTCGCCACCACGTTGTCGCGCGCCGTATTCGCGCAGCTGCGCAGCGACTTCGCCGTATTGGCCGACCGCTGCGCGCCCGATGTCTGTGTCTCCTTCGGCGCCCTGCGCCACCACGTGCTCGATGAGGTATTTCTCGGTGACGTCTCGCGGCTCGTCACCGAAGGCGGCGTTCCCGCGAACCGGCTCGAGCTTCGCATTGCCGAGAAGGTCTTCGTGACGCGCGACACCGCCCAGTCCGTAGCGCTCAAGCGCCTCGGCGTCCGGTTGCTCGTCGACGAAGTGGGTCGCGGCATAGGCTCGCTCGATGCGCTCGCACGCGCCCCGATTTCCGGTCTGCAGCTCGACCGCGCCTGGGTCACGACCCTGCGCACCGACGCGGTCGCCAGCAGGGTGTGCCGGGCGGGCATCGAGATGGCGGCCGCATTGGGACTGGTGCCGATCGCGACCGGGGTCGACAACGCCGAGACGCGTGACGCGCTTCTCAGTTTTGGCTGCGCGTACGGCAGCGGGGATCTGTATCGGGACGACGAATTGGACATAACCCGGGAATTTGACGCCACCGTTATGTGATGCGCATCACAGTTGCGGGCGGGATCCCTGCGACTTGCTTGTCTGTGACGTGCGTCACACTCGTCCGAGACTGCGCACCGGCAACAGCTGGAGGAGCCCGCGATGCGCAGCCCACGACCGCTTCTGAACGCGACGGCGATTCTCGGACTCGTGGACACGCTCGCGCCCGTCGGCGCCCGGGCCGGGCAGTCCATCGCGCAGACCTGGACCTCGGCCACCGCCTGCCCGAGCGTGCTTCGGGTTCAGGAAACACTCGGGCCCAGACCGTGGATCATTCATGCCCTCGCCGCCCCGCGTGATCGCGAGCAGGCGTGGGCGTTGCGCGCCGGTGACGCGGCGCGGCCACACCGCGACGGATCCGTCCGAACACGGGGGACAACTCCCCTCCTTTCGGGCCCGATGACCTCTCTGGCGGGCAGCGCACCGACTGACGCGCATCGGTGATCTGCGCAGGCTCCGCCAGATCGTCATGAACCTCCTCGGCAACGTGCTCAAGCTCACTGAGCACGGCCATGTCATCGTGAAGGCCGAGTTCGGCGCCACGGCCGCGCGCGGCTCACCCGGTCCTCATCGCGGAACTCACTGCGGACGCAGTGCAAATCGGAGACAGCCGTGCGGCCTGTAGCCATTATCGCGGATGTCGAGGAAACCGGACGGCAGCTGCTGGCCGAGTGCGCCGAACGGGTGGGCCTGGCGCCGCTGACGTTCGGCAGCGGACCCGAAGCGCTCACGGCGGCGCTCGCTTATGGAGCCGCAATCGTCTTGTTGGACGTCGATATGCCGGGCATGGACGGTTATGCGGTTTGCAGCCGTCTGCGCGCCGAGGCGTGCTTCACCAGCACGCCGATCGTGATGGTCACCGGCCACGAGGACTGCGCGGCGGCCACCCTGGCTTTCGACGCCGGCGCCACCGACTTCATCTCGAAGCCGGTCAACTGGGCACTGCTGCCCCGGCGTCTGCAATACATTCTGCGCAATGCCGCCGCGGCCGAGCGCACCGAGCGGCTCGCTTACTTCGATCCGCTCACCGCGCTGCCGAATCGGCAACGCTGTCTCGAGACCGCCGAACAGCAGTTCGCGCAGGCCGCGCGCATGGGTCAATCCGTGGCGGTCGTGTACCTGGACCTCAACGGTTTCAAGCGGATCAACGATACCTTCGGGCATTCGGTCGGCGACACGGTGCTGCGCACGGTCGCCGGCAAACTCGCCAGCGTGGCGGACGGTCCCGGCGGCGGCGGGGCGCATATTTCCCTGGCCCGCTTCGGCGGTGACGAGTTCGTGATCCTGGTGCGTCACCCCGAGGCTCAAGCCCTCGCCCTCGAGCTCGCCGAGCGCTGCGCCGCGGCGTTCCGGGAGCCGATCGGCCATGAAGGCTTGGAATTCTACTCGACCCTGAGCATCGGGATCGCCGTGTACCCCCGGGATGGCGCGGACGTTGTCACGGTGCTCAAGTACGCCGACACCGCGATGTACCAGGCCAAGAGCGGCGGCGCCGCGCCGATCGCCGTCTATGTTCCGGCAATGAGCGCGCCGCTGCGCCACTGGCTCGAGCTCGAATCCCGCCTGCGGCGGGCCGTCCAGGAGGAATGCGTGCAGCTGGTCTTCCAGCCTAAGTTCGCCCTGGCGGATTCTCGTCTCTCGGGCGTCGAGGCGCTGTTGCGATGGAGCGACCGGGAGCACGGGGAGATCTGCCCCACTCGCTTCGTGGAGATCGCCGAGGACAGTGGTCTAATTCTCGAGATGGGCAACTGGGTGGTGCGCACCGTCTGCCGCCAGTTGCGCCGGTGGCTCGACGCGGGCTGCGCGGTTCCCGTGGCCATCAACGTTTCCGGCAAGGAATTACTGCACGGCGATCCAGCCGGTGTCCTCGAGCGGGAGGCCGCCGCCGCTGGCGTGCCCACGGCGCTCATCGAGATCGAGATCACCGAATCGGTCCTGGTGCGCGACTCGGCCAGGGTGCGCCGGGCGCTGGGGCGGCTGCGCGAGCTGGGATGCCGCATCGCGCTCGACGATTTCGGTACGGGCTACTCCTCGCTCGCCCACATCACGCGCTTTCCGCCCGACCGGCTCAAGATCGACAAGGCTTTCGTGCGCAACGTCGACGGCTCGGCGAACGACGCCGCCATCGCGAATGCGATCCTCTCGCTCGCCAAAACGTTGGGCATCATCGTGACCGCCGAAGGGGTCGAGCGCCCCGGCCAGCTCGAATGGCTGCGCAGCCGCGGCTGCGACGAGGCGCAGGGCTTCCTGCTCTCGCGCCCGCTGTCGGCCGCCGAACTCGAAGCGCGGCATCTGCGCGGCTCGACGGCCGCGCCCTCCGGGTCACGCAAGCTGGCCAGCGCCTAGTGTACCGACACCGGGTCAATCATGGTAAATAGAGTATCCACCCCAGAGGAACATCGGGCCGAGCGGTGCTTCAGATCCAGCCGAGTCGGGAGGCATGGCCGTGCCGGATCCCGCTGCGTAGCCTGCTCGCGGCCCTGACGATCCTGGCGCTTGCCTCGAGCGCCTGCGCCGCCGCGTCACGCTCTGCGCCCCCTCGGCGCGCCGAGAGGCTGCACACCGTCATCGTCACCGCTCAGGGACGAAGGCAACCCGTCGCCGAGGTTCCCGAGAGCATCACCGTGTTCTCGGACCGCACGCTTGCCGCGCTCGATATCCAGTCCTTCAACGGCTACGCCACCAAGACGCCGAATCTCTCCTTCGCATACGGTGCGGGCTCGACGGGGATCTCCAACGCCCGCACGATCGCGATCCGGGGCATCACCGGCCAGAACCTGTTCGGTACCTCCGGTGCGACCGGGTTTTATATCGACAACACCCCGCTGCCGGAATCGGTCAATCCACGCATCGTCGACATCAAGCGCATCGAGATCCTCAAAGGCCCCCAGGGGACCTTGTTCGGGGAGAGCTCCCTCGGCGGCACCGTGCGCATCATCACCCGCAAGCCCGACTTGACCCGCAATGCGCTGGCGTACAAGGCGCAGGCCGGATTTACCTCCGGCGGCGGCAGCGCCGATGGCGGTTTCGATGTCATCGACAACCTGGTACTCGCCCCGGGGCGGCTCGCGACGCGTATCGTGCTCTACGGCAACCATCAGGCGGGCTACTTGACCCGGACGTTCCCGGCGCCGACCAGCCCGGCGACCGAGAACCCCTTCCTGCGAGTTCCCCGCACGAGTGTGGGGAACCAGGGGGCCCAGACCACGTATGGCGGCTCGATCACGACCCGCCTGCGCGTCAACCGGGCACTGGAGGCGGACCTGATGATCATGGCGCAGGACACCCACGACAAGGGGTTCCCGGCCACCTTCGCGCCGCTGCCGGCCTTCAAGCCCCTGTACACCCTCAATCGGGCGTTCAACGTCCAGCCGGGCGCCACCTCCGCCTGGGTGCTTCCGTCGCTGACGATCCGCTATCGGCGCGGCAACCTGCGGCTCGTGTCCGCCACCAGCTACTTCTACCGCCACAACCGCGATATCGAGGACTCCACGTACGGTACCGAGCAGATTCTGCGCAGCTACTACGGCGTCTCCGCGCTGCCCGCCCAGCCCTTCCTGTGGGACCAGAAGAACTCCGAAAATCAATTCACGCAGGGAATTCGCCTATCGTTCACGCGATTCCTCGGCGTCAGCGGGACCGTCGGCGCATTCTTCGCCCGCACCCGCTCGGTGCTGTCCATCCCGCCGACCTATGCGCGCGGGCTGGTGGCCGCTACGGCCGACAACACCGTCGTCGGGCCCTGGCCCAACGACCTGCTCTGGACCGATTACAATCCGGCCATGCAGCGCGACATCGCGCTGTTTGGGCAGATCTACGTACCGCTCAGCCGCAAGCTCACGTTGACCCTGGGCGCGCGTCGATACTGGCTCCATCAGACGTCCGATTACACGGCCAACGGCTTCAACAATTTCGGTCTTACGCCTAGCGATCCGCAATCGAGCCGCCAGTCCGGAATCGATCCGAAGGTTGCGCTGTCGTACAAGGTCAGCAAGCGAGCCATGGTCTACGCGTCCGCATCGGAAGGATTCCGCGCCGGCGCCGCCCAGACGTTCATGCCCTTCTGCGCGCTGCCGAGCCTGCCGGTCAACGACATCACGCACCTGAAATCCGATACCCTGTGGAGCTACGAGGTTGGCGCGAAGACGCAGGTGCCGGATACCGCCCTGCTGCTCTCGAGCGCCGTTTTTCATATCGATTGGCGCAATCTTCAGCAGCAGGTCGCGCTGCCCTGCGAGTCCATTTTCGAGATCAACGGCCGGCGGGCGGTGATCAACGGTGCGGACCTCGACCTCCAGGGTCACATCGTTCCGTCGCTGCTGCTGCGGGCCGGCGTGGGGTTCGAGAAGACCGCCATCACCGAGCCGGGTGCTCTGGCGATCGTCGGGATCACGCCAGGCTCGCGCATACTCGGCACGCCAGCCTGGACTGCATCACTCGCGGGCGTCTACACACGGCGCATATCGACGGGGCTCGACGGCTTTCTCGAGGCGGATGCCAGCTATACCGGAAACAGTCGAGCGTTGCTCAACGGCGGCAGCGGCACGTTCGCAACGCGCGGCGCATATGTGCTGGTCGATCTGCGCATCGGCGTACGCCATCACGGAAACTCGATTTCCATCAATGTACGCAATGCGACCAACTCGAGACCGAATCTCGGCGATATCGGTTACATCGGCTATGCGCAATACACGGCCGGCGGAACCGTCATTCCGCAGGTGGCGACCCTGCCGCCGCTGACAGTCTTGCTGCAGTACAGCCACGACTTCTGAGCGGCGGCGGTTCACCCGCGGTACAGCTTCGCGATCAGATGCGGCGGAGTGCCCAGAAAATAGAGGGTGAGGCACCCGAGATTCCGCAAGCTCCGGCGCCACCAGCCGTCCTGATGCCACCGTTCGGCTGACGTGCGCGCAATAGCGGGAAGGACGGTAAGGCGCTGACGCCCGATGCGACGTATGAGATCAGTGTCCTCCATCAGCGGCCACGCCCGATACCCTCCGAGAGACTGGTACAGCGCGCGATGGATCAGCAAACCCTGATCGCCGTAAGCCAGACCGAGAAGGCGTACGCGCCACGCGACCATACGTTCCAGCCGCCGTGCGCTGGCGCTGAGGTCATCGACCCCGAACTGGAAGGTGGCGGCGCGCAGGCGGTTGTCCGGATGGGCCGTAAACTCCCTCAGCGCCCCGCTCCACCCGTCACCGAGCACCGTGTCGGCGTGCAGAAACAGCAGCCATTCGCGCTGGGCCGCCGCCGCGCCCCGGCGCAGTTGAACACCGCGGCCCGGATCGCTGGCAATGACACGCGCACCCCACCGGGAGGCTATCGTCACGGTATCGTCGTCGGAGCCGCCGTCAACGACGACGATTTCGCCAACGCCATGGCACGCGGACAGCGTCGCGGGCAAATGTCGCGCCGCATTGAGCGCGGGAATCACGACCGAGAGGTCGAACAAGCCGGCCTTTGACCCACAGTTAACGTCCATGGCCGGTCAGGGTAAGGTGCGCAGCAGGCGGACCAAGCGCCTGGGCCATGGGCTGAACAGCTTTGGACCGTAGAACGCGCTTGCGGCCGCCTTGGAAATCTCCCCGAGCGTCGGATAGGGAACGATGAGATTCGTCAGCGCGCTCAGCCGCAGCCCCTGGCTGATCGCAAGACCCCACACCGGGATCAACTCGCCGGCCTGCGGGCCGAGTATGGCCGCCCCGAGAACTGCTCCGCGCCGGTCGGTCACCACTTTGATGCCGCCGGCGGTCTGTCCCTGGGCGCGGGCGCGATCGTTGTCCTCGAGACTCGCCCGCACCACCCGCACCGCTGCGCCGAACCGCTCGCGGGCTTGCGCTTCCGTGAGGCCGACCTGGGCGAGCTCCGGATCACAGTAGGTGACCCGCGGCAGGGCCCGATAGTCGACCTTCGCCGGCAGCCGAAACAGCGCATTGCGGATCACAATGCCCGCCTGGTAGCCCGCCGCATGGGTGAATTGCGGAGCCCCGATGACATCCCCGAGCGCATAGACCCGCCGGTTCGTGGTGCGCAGCCGCGCATCGACGCGAATGCCGCCCGAGCTGTACTCGACGCCCGCGCGCTCGAGCGCGAGCTCCGCCAACCGCGGCTGGCGGCCGGCCGCAACCAGCAGATGCGAGCCAACCACCTCGCCGCCCGAGCCGTAGCGCGCGGCGATGCCGCGGGCACTGCGCGAGACTTCGGTGATCTCAGCGTCTTGATGAATCGAGATGCCTTCGCTCGCGAGTCGTCCCCTGAGCATGTCGACCAGCTCCGGCTCATCGCGCGGCAGCAACCGGCCGCGCTGCAACAGCGTCACCGCGCTGCCCAGCCGGCGGAACGCCTGCGCCATCTCCACCCCGACCGGACCTCCCCCGACGATCAGCAGATGCTCGGGGCGCTGATTCAACGAGAAGAGCGTTTCATTGGTCAGTGCCCCGATCTCATCGATGCCCCTCACGGGCGGGATGACGGCCGCCGAGCCGGCGGCGATGACGATACGGCGCGCCCGGACACTGATCCCTCCACCAACCACCTCGTTGCGGCCCATGAATCGCGCCGGCGCACCAATCACGCGCACGCCCAATTTCTCGAGCCGCTCGACCGAGTCATGCGGCGCAATCTGCCCGATGACCTCGTGCACGCGGCGCATGACAGCCGCGAAATCCGTTTCAGGCGCGCTGGAACGAATCCCGTAGCGCTCCGCCTCCGCGACGGCCCGCGCCGCATGCGCCGCCGCGAGCAGCGCTTTCGACGGAACACAACCGTAGTTGAGGCAATCCCCCCCCATCGCCCCCTTCTCGAACAGGACGGTGCGCGCGCCGAGCTGCACGGCGCCGACCGCGACGGACAATCCGGCTGCGCCGGCGCCAATGACACAGACATCACATTCGATTGCGCCGCTCATCCGTCCACTCCCTTCTGCGGCGGCGAGCGGACCTCGCCGCTCGGGTCGGCCGCGCCGGCCGCTTCGATCGCGCGCGGCACGCGCGCGGCGCTGATCTCGGGCGCGCCGTCGGCCGACGTCCCGAGCTCGAGCACCGGTCCCTTGGCCGCCTCTGCGTCCGCCCGGTCGTGCGTCACCATCAGGACCGGCAGGCCCGCCGCGACGGCATGCCCGAACACGAACCGGCGGAAATCCGCGCGCAGCACCGTATCCAGCTTGTTGAAGGGCTCATCGAGCAAGAGAGCCTCGGGCTCGGCGAGCAGCAGGCGCAGCAACGCGACCCGGGCTCGCTGTCCACCGGAAAGAGTCGCCGGGTCGCGCGCGGCGAATCCCGCGAGGCCGGCTTCGTCCAGCGCGGCATCGACGCGCGCCGCGCGCAGCTTGCGCCCGCGCACGCGGGGCCCGAGGCCGAAGGCCAGATTCTCCCCCACGGACAGGTGCGGGAACAGCAGATCGTCCTGGAAGAGGATCCCGATTCGCCGCCGCTCGGGCGGCTCCTCCGTGACCTCGCGCTCGCCGATCCAGACTCTACCGGCGGCACGAAAGGCCGCGGCAGTCGTGCCGCCAAGGAAGCTGAGCAAGGTCGATTTGCCTGATCCGCTCGGGCCCATGAGCGTCACGACGTGGCCGGGCGGCACGCTGACACTCAAGGGCGGAATCAGCGTGCGCCCCTCCAGAGCGATCGAGACCCGCTCCAGACGCAGCGCCCCGCTCATGCCTCACCCCGAGCTTGCCGCCGGTGAAACTGAAATCGTGCCGGCGTGCCGATGGCCAGCGCATAGGCCGCCAACGGAATGAGCGACTGCAGCAGCGCGAAGACGCCGGTGATCCGGCGGTCGCCACCGCTGGCGAGCGTCACCGCCTCGGTAGTCAGCGTGACGACCCGGCCGGCCCCCGCGAATAAGGTCGGCAGATATTGATCCACACTGACGGCCAAACCGATGGCCACGGCAACGAGGACCGGACGCAGCAATAGGGGCAGCTTGATCCGCAGAAGCACGCGGCGCGGCGATGTCCCGAGGCACGACGCGGTGCGCGCATAGCGGGTATCGAGCGCGCGCCACGGTTCGGCCAGGGAGAGGAACACGTACGGCAGCACGAACAGAAGATGCGCCCAGATCACGGCGAGCAGCGAGCCGTCGAGGTGAATCACCGTCAGCAGCACCTGCGCCCCGAACAGAAACGCGATCTGCGGCACCAGTAGCGGCACGTACAGCAGCCACAACGCCCGCGAAGTGGCCGCGCGGCCGCCGCGCTGCTCATTTTCCAGGCAAGCCAACACGAGCAGCAGCGCCAGAGCGCTGGCGAGAACGGCCACGACCAGCGTGGTTTCCAAGGGCCAGACGACCATGCTGAATTGCCGGGTCCACGTGTGGGCGCTCCAGTGCCTGGGCAGGAATCCCGGGAAGGGCCATCCGTCGGCGAACGACCAGACCCCCAAGGCGATCAAGGATGCCAGCCCGAGTCCCGCGAGTCCCGCGACCGCGGCCGCGGCGATCCGGGTCAGCGCCGCCAAGGACGTGTGGCGCGCCCCCCGCGCGATCCACCGCCGGCCGAGATGCGCGACGGCCGCCTCGCCCGCCCGCCACAGCATGATGCTCGCCAGCACGATGGCGAGTTGCAACAGCGCGGCGGCGGCGGCCGGGAAATACATCCGGATGTCGGGCGCGGTGAACCAGCGCAACGCCAGCACGCTCAAGGTCGGCGGATTGCTCGGGCCCAGAATGAGCGACATGTCGACCACCGACAACGCGTACGCCAGCACGGCATAGATCGGTAGTCGGATCTGCGGATAGATCTGCGGGAGAACCAGCTTCAGCCATGCAACCGTGCGACCATAGCCGAGCGTCGCGGCCGCCTCGAGCTGGCGGGCCGCCGGCACCTGGCCGAGCGCCGTGAACGTCATCAGGAGAAGATACGGCACCTCCTTCACCAACAGCCCGAGCATGAGCGCAATCCCGTACGGGTCCTGCACCGTGGCGATGTCGGGGGGCCGATGCCAGCCCGTCAACCATGGCGACAGAAGTCGCACCACCCAACCGCTCGGGGCGATCAGGAACCCGACTCCGATCGCCATTGCCGCGTGTGGCGCCGCAAGAATCGGCGCCATGAGGCCCCGGCCGGTCCGCCCCGGCTTGCGTCCGTGGATCTGCGCACAGAGCCCGAAGACGAGCACGACCGACAGTACGGTGGCGATGAGTCCCGTGCCGACGGTCAGGGCGATCGCATCGCCGATCCCGGGTGCGGAAAACAACCGACTCCAGGGCGCCAGAGTGAATCTTCGGCCACCGATCGCCGGCAGCCAACCGAACGCCGGCAGCACTGTCCCGAGAAGTCCTGCCGCGATCGGCGCAAGAAACAGCGTCACTGTGACCCGCGGCGCGTAGCGCAGCCAAGACCGCGAGCGTGCCCGCGCCGGCGCGGAGCGGGGAATCGCCTCGAGCGCCGTGGCGCGCGTCACGGCGTGTAGCGCCGCTCCCAGGCCTCGGCCAGGTGGCGGGCCCAGGAGGGATGCGGCTCCGCGAGCACGCGCTTCAGCGCCGCGCGCCGCGCCACCCACGGACTGTCGGGCAGGGATGCAAACAGCGCGCGCTCGGCGGGAGTCAGCTTTGCGAGCTCCAGCACGGTCGGTCCGCCCAGGTAGCGGATGTTTCCGGCGCGGGCCTGTGCCGCCGGCGAGAGGAGGAAGTTCGCAACGACCATCGCGCCGGCCTTGTGCGGCGAATTGTACGGAATGGCGACGAAGCTGGTGTTGCCGATCGTCCCGTGCGCGAGCCCGACGGTACGGACCGTCCGCGGCAGAAGACCGGCTTCGACGTCGGCCGCGGCCTCGGTGGGATTGAAGGACGGCATCATGTCGATCTCGCCGTCCTCCAGCAGCTCGCGCTCGGCCGGTCCGCTGGCGGGAAACTCGCGGCCATGCCGCCAGAGATACGGTCGCAATCGGTCGTACCACGCCCACAGCGGCGCGGTCACCTTGGCGAACTCGGCGGCGCGCACCGGCCGCAGCAGCACGGACGGATCGGGTGTCAGCGCATAGAGAGCCTGCTCCAGGAACGCGACCCCCAGGAAATTCTGCACCTGTGGAAAGGTGAATCGGCCGGGATGTCGCTTCGCCCACGCCGGAAAGGCTCTGATGCTCAGCGGGACGTGCCTGACATAGGCGGAGTTGTACACGAAGACCAGCTGGGCCTTGCGCCAGGGGGACTCATAGCCGCCGACCGGAACGGTGAAATCATAGAGATTGGACTTGTCACGGGCGTTCACCAGCGCGTAGTTGGGCAGCCGCTGCGTGAATGGCCCATATAGCAGTCCCCGGCGCTTCAAGGCGGCAAAGTTCGGGCCATTGATCCAGATGAGATCGACGGTCCCGTCGCTATTGTCACCGGCGGCCTTCTGCGCGATCACCTGGCTGACGGCTTGCGAGGTAGCCTCGAGCGGCACCTGACGCAGCGTCACATCGCAGCAGGCGGAGACCTGTCGCCCCACCCACGTGATATAGGCGTCCATGCGCTCATCACCTCCCCAGGCGTCGAAATACACGGTCTGACCACGTGCTTGCGCCAGAACGTCCTTCCACGGTGCCGCAAATACGGGTGGGACGAAGAGGCACGCGAGAGCAACTGCCGCCGCCGCGGCGTGCAACACCTTCGCCCGCGTCACGCGACGCAACCCCGCTGCGCGGCGCGCCGTACCCGAGCCGCCTCGATCACCGCTCCCAGCACCGATTCGTGGAAGCGATCGCAGCCGATGCACAGATTCGCATACTCCGCGCCCTTGGGCGTCACGGTAGTGGACTCGCCCCTGAAACGCGCCTCGCTCCATCCATAGGCGAGCCCCATGCGCTCGGGGTGCCCCGCGCTGATCGCCTCGAACGCCGGCTCGTGCGCCAGGGAGTCCAGAATCGAGATCAGATCGTCCTCCAGGAGATTGCCGATCGGCACCCGGGTCTTGATGCAGCAGGGGAAAACGTCGCCCCTCGGATCAATGGACACCTCCGAGCCGCTATAGCCGTGCCGGAGGAAATTCAGCCCCCCTGACCAGCGGTTGCAGAAGTTGTCCACTAGCGTCGCCGTCGAGAGGCCGTTCTCCCACGCCCGTCCTCTTGGCCACAACCGGCCGATCCAGGCATCCGGGGTCGCGCCGAAGAAATTATAATACGGCCCCGATGCCGCTTGCGGACCGGCAGCGCCCGGCGGCGCCTCCGCTGGACGCAGCCCGTGCGCCTCGAAAAGGCGGCACAGGCGCTCCTTGAAGGCGGCCTGCCGAGCCGTCCCCCGCAGTCCGGAGTGGAACGCATCCACGCCCGAGACCGAGATCGTCGAGGCGCCGTTCGCGAGCAGATCCTCGACGATCCCGTCGGTCAGCAGGTCACCCGTCGTCTGAATGATGAGATCCACGCCGCCGCAGCCGGCATAGCGCCGCCGGATCCGCATCATGGCCGGATACAGCACGCGGGTGCGAACCGGATCGATCAGCACTTCGCCCCCCGAGAGAATGACTCTGCCGCGCCGCTGCGGCAGGCTGCCGTCGGGCGCCGGATGCTCGCGATCTAGATAACGCATCTGCGGCGGAAGGTGGTCGATGATGCGCGGGAAATTGGCGAGCGCCTCACTGACGACCCCGTCGAGCGCCGCGCGCACGTACGGGCGGAAGCGAGGCTCGTAGCAGTGCCGGCATTTGCGGTGACACGCCCAGCACAGCACGTAGTAGATGGATTCCACTGGTTCGAACGACTCCCGCCGGCCCCCGCACCGCGCCACGAATCCCGAGGACCGGCACCCCTCGGTCTGTGCTGCACCCGCGGCGCAGTCTACACCGGATCGCCCCACGGCCAGCCCCGGGCGCGGCGCACCGGAACACTCGATGCCGGCGTCATGCCGAGGGTGGGCAGACGACGCCCCGCCCGCGGCATCGAGGTAAAGGCCGGCGCGATATACGTAATTGTCCCGATAGGCACTGCTCGGCGGTTTGCCAGACTCCGAAGCACTCGCTCATGCCCGCGACCTCGGCCGGTGGCCGAGTTGATGTCGATCCGCGGGCACCCGTAGCGGCCATGGCGCATAGGAAGCAGGGGCCGCGGCCGGGGGAAGCGGCACGGGGCGCGCTGGAACGGTCGACGACTGCCGACACGCCGGTGCGCGGACTGGCCCACGGGGCCGGGCAGGCGGATAGCTGCGGGAGTATGGCTTTGCGACGACGGATTCTGTGCATCTTTCCACGCTATACCCCTTCTTTCGGCACTTTCGAGCACGCCTATGCGTTGCGCGGCAATACCCGCGCCTTCATGCCTCCCCAGGGCCTCCTGGTCATCGCCGCCGCGGCTCCCTCGGACTGGGAAGTCCGCTTCCTCGACGAGAACATCGCTCCGGCGCAGGAAATCGACTTCGCCTGGGCCGAGGCGGTGTTCGTCAGCGGCATGCATGTGCAGCGGGCGGCCATTGAGGACATCAACCGCCGTGCGCACCGGATGGGCAAGACGACAGTGCTCGGCGGGCCGTCGGTATCCGCCTGTCCGGAGCAGTATCCGGACTTCGACTATGTGCACATCGGCGAGATCGGCGATGCCACCGATCAGCTGTTTCAGCTCCTCGATGCATGCCCCGCCAGGCCGCGGCGCCAGATTCGCCTGACGACGGCCGAGCGCCGCCCGCTCGACGACTTTCCCGTTCCCGCCTACGCGTTGGCACATCTGCACAAATACTTCATCGGCAGCGTGCAGTTCTCGAGCGGTTGCCCCTATCAGTGCGAGTTCTGCGACATTCCGGTCCTCTACGGCCGCGTGCCGCGCATGAAGACGCCCGAACAGGTGCTGCGCGAGCTCGACACCCAGCTCGGCGCCGGGCTGTTCGGGGCAGTCTACTTCGTCGACGACAACTTCATCGGCAACCGCAAGGCCGCGCGCAAGCTGCTGCGCGCGCTCATTCTCTGGCAGCAGCGCAATGGATATCCCATCGAGCTCGCCTGCGAGGCCACCCTCAACATCGCCAAATATCCCGACATCCTCGCAATGATGCGCGAAGCGGCCTTCACGACCGTCTTTTGCGGAATCGAGACCCCCGAGCTCGGGGCGCTCGAGGCGATGCACAAGCGTCACAACGTCTCGGTGCCGATACTCGAGGCGATCGAGACTTTGAATGCCTATGGCCTCGAGGTGGTTTCCGGGATCATACTCGGCCTCGATACCGACACCCCGGAGACACCGGCGCGCATCGCCGAGTTCATCCGCCGCAGCCACATTCCGATGCTGACGGTGAACCTGCTGCAGGCCCTGCCGCGCACCCAACTGTATGCCCGCCTCGCCGCGGAAGATCGCATTGCCGAGGATCCGAGCCTGGAGTCGAATGTTCGTTTCCGCCGACCCTATGACGCAGTGGTCTCGGCCTGGCGGCAGCTCATCGCGGAAACATACAGCCCGGAGGCCGTCTACGAGCGCTTCGCCTGGAACACCGCGCACACCTACCCGAACCGCAAGGTGTTGCCGGCGAGCTCTGCGCGGGCTTCATGGTCGAACGTAGGCCGTGGCCTGACGATCATGGCCAACCTCTTGTTCAAGGTCGGCATCGCGTCGGACTACCGCGCGACATTCTGGCGCACAGCCTGGCCGCTTCTGCGACGGGGGCGCGTGGAGGACGTGATTCACGTCGGGCTCGTCGCCCACCATCTGATCAGCTACGCGCGCGAGGCCGTCGCGGGCCGGCAGAATGCGTCCTATTACTCACCGCGAGTGGCGCCGGCGCGAAGATCCGCGGCGCTCTAGCGAAAGCTCCTTCGGGCCGCGCTCCCGACAGCCATGGCCGAAGTCCCGGGCGCAAGACGCGCACATCGGGAGCGCGGGTTGGCCGAGCACATGCGCTCCCCCGCTGAAGGACATGCGCGGATCCCCCGTATACCGCGTGGCAATTGCCTATTGTCGCCGGGGTTCCTTGCGTCGTTTCCTAGCCGAAGGTCACGGCGGGAGCGGCCACCGCACCGCTCGCGCCCGATGCAACTTCACCGGCGGTTTCGCCAACATCTCGACGCGCAGCGCAGATCCGCGAGGCACTGGGTCTTGAAGAGCCCCGACCACGTATTCGCTCTGGATGCGCCGCGCAGGACCTATCCGGATGCCGTCATCGTCATGCTGCACCGCGTCCCGTTGTGTGTCCTCGCCAGCGTTGCCAAGTTGACCGAGATCCAGAGGCGGCCGTTCACGCGCCATATCTCTCGCGAGCAGATCGGAGCGGAAATCACCGAGCGATGGGCCGACGGCGCCGATAGAATGGTCACCGCCCGCGCGAGCGGCGCGCGGATACCGCACCTGCACTATCACAATCTGGTGAGAGCACCCATGGACACCCTCTCGGCTCTGTACGATCAGTGTGGCAAGAGGCCGAGTGCCGAGGCCGAAGCGCGTATGGCGGAGTCGCTGCGCGCACGGCCGAGAGGGGACTATGCCGTGCACGCGCATCGCCTCGAATCGTTCGGGCTCGAGGCGGACGCGCTGCGCGATCGCTTTACCGGATACCTGTGGACGTTCGATGTCCGGCCGGAGCGGACCCGCACCCGTTCCGCGATTGTGCCGGCCGAAGGTACCGCATGAGCCGATGGAAAGTCCTCGCCTTCATCTTCAGCGCCGCGGGACTTGTTGCGGCCATCGCCTACGCGGGCTTCGCTGCGGTCGGACACGCAGCCGAACGAGTCGGCTTCTCCGGGCTCGCCCTGCTGGCGCTGCTGCATCTGCCGGCCGTCGTCTTGATGGGCTACGCCTGGTCGCGGATCGGCTCCGTGGTGAGCGACGGCTCGCCGTGGCGCTACGTGTGGGCCCGTTACGTCCGCGAGTCGACCGCGGAGGTGCTGCCCCTGTCCCAACTCGGGGGTGTCGTGGCCGGCGCGCGGATACTCGCCCTGAGCGGCATCGACGCGGTGTCCGTCGCGGGCTCTCTGCTGGCGGATCTGATCATCGAGCAGGCCGCAAAGCTGCCCTACGTGCTGGCCGGAGCGATTCTGCTGCTCACGGGCTGGCGAAACACGTCGCCCGCGATCCTCGCCTACGCGCTGCTGCCGGCGCTCGCGCTGATGATCGGCCTGCTCCTGTGGCGCAGGCCGATCCTGTCTGTGCTCGAGCGCGGCGCCCGCGGGCTCGCGCGGCGGATGCCGAACCTGCGCATCGGCAGCCCGGAGGAATTGCGGCTGACGCTCGATCGGCTCTTCGCCCTGAATTGGCCGACGGTGACGGCTTTCTTCGCCCACGCCGCCGCCTGGGTGTTGGGTGCGGTGGAGACCTGGGTCGCCCTGCACCTGATGGGCATTGAGGTTTCGGGCACTCAGGCGGTCATCATCGACAGCCTGTACTGCGGACTGCGCACGTTCGGATTCGCGATTCCGGCCGCCCTCGGCATTCAGGAAGCCTGCTACATTCTGGTGTGCGCGCTGGTCGGCGTTCCCGCCGCGCCGGCGGTCGCTCTGTCGCTGGTTCGCCGCGTGCGCGAATTCCTCGTCGGCACGCCCGGTCTGGGACTTTGGCAACTCCTCGAGGGCAGACGAGCCCTCGCCGGCGTTCCACGCGACTGAGGCGCGGCGAGCCCGGCCCGATGCACCTCGGCCGCACGCGCCATCCCGTCACGGGCTCGACGGGCCCCGGGCATGTGCGGCTTGCGCGAAGCGCCGCCAGCCCAGGAACACCGCCGTCTCGATCGCCGTTCCGAGCAAGACCGCGGCGGGGAACCGGAAGTCCGGATGCGCCATGACGAACGGCAACAGGCCTACGGCCAATGCCGGGGGCACGTGCAGGTCGAGCGCGCGCACGATGACGATTGCCGCCAAAATGCTGCACATGGCGCCGAGGGGACCCGCCCCGAGGTAGTTGACGCACAGCACACCGGCGGTGGCGGTCAGGCCGCAGGCGACCCCGAGCGCGATCGGCCGTCCGGCCCAAGGACAAACGGCCGAATGCGCGAAGGCCTCGAAGCCAATGACGACGAGCGGGGGAAACAGGACGAGACGCCAACCGGTGAGGTCGCCGGCCACGACCGCCAGGACGAGGAACACGACGAAGAACGGTACCCAACTCAAAGTGACCGGCGCCTCCTCGACCTCGTCGTCCACGCGATCCCGTGCCGGCGCGACCGTCCGGGCGGCCGTGGCGCCCATTCGGGCCCGAAGCGCCGCGACGCCCGCCAACACGCCGGTCCCGATCAACAACGACGGCGGATACCAGAAACTGTGAATCCCCAACGTCAAAGGCAGCAGGCCCGCGGAGATGGCCGGTGCGAGCGGTGATCGCAGTACGGTGATCGCCAGCACGGAAAAGCCAACGTCGAGCAGAACCGACGTCAAACCGTACGGTAGATGACGCGTGATCAGCGTGCCGACCACTGCTGTCGCCAACGGCGTGAAGACCAGCATCAGCGGAGCCCGAGCCCAAGTCCCCCGAGGACGCTTGAGTATGTCGTGACCGAGCGCCCCGAGTTCCGGGAACAGGACGTAGATGTAGCCGCTCGCTTGGGCAACGAGCGCGATCAGTCCAATGTAGAGGACGGTCGAGGGCTCGGCAACCCACGCCGGCGGCGCACGCACGCCGCGCATTCCTTCACGCGTCATCTTACAAAACTACGTTATTTATCCGATAGTTATCGTATTCTCTTGAGTCTCGACATCATTTACCTGCGGGGGAATCGAGGACCCGGGTCCGGGAGCCGGCTCAGAAGCCCCGCAGGCGCAGGTAGCCCACGACGCCGGCGGCGACCAGACAGTAGATGCCGAAGAAATGCCACCGGCCTTTTTCCAGCCAGCGGCTCAGCCACCTCAGCGCCAGCAATCCGGCCAGAAACGCGAAAATGACTCCCAGAATGCTCGGCATGGCGGCCGGCACCATTGCGGCGAGGTGATCATGGTGCGCCCGATAGAGGCGCCACAGCTCGCGGGCGTCGGCCGGCGGCGTCAGGACCACCGCCAGTGCGAAGCTGAAATCCTCGGCGCACGCGCGTGTCACACCGAAAAACAGGCCGGTGGAAATCGTCGCGCCGGAGCGGGAAAAGCCGCGGAACGGCACGCACAGCCCCTGGATGGCGCCGATCCAGCCGTACTGCCTCAGTGTCATCTCGTGCGTCGCGCGGGTCTGGTGCCGGCGGTTCTCGAACAGGCCCGCCACGAGAATGAACACCCCGCCGACCGCCAGCGCGATCGCGATCAGGCCGAGATGACTGAAGAGCTGCTCGATCCAGGCATGCGGCTGATTGCGCATCAGCACTCTCTCGATGAATTCGATCAGGCCGCCGCCGACGAGGCCGGTGAGGAAGGTGGCGACCACCAGGGCAATGGCGAAGTTCTTGAACTCGGCTCTTGAATTGAAGAACGTGCGGCGCCATCGCTGCCAGAAATACACGATCACGGCCAGCATCGTGCCGGTGTGCAGCATGACCAGCAGAAGGGTCATCTTCGGCGCGGCAGGATTCATGCCCATCAACTCTTCCGCGACGATGACGTGCGCGGAGCTGGAGACGGGCAGCAGCTCGGCAAAGCCCTGAACGATGGCAAGGATGATGACGTGCAAGAGAGACATTGCGATTTTTCCTTCGTTTCACGATGCGCCGCTCGGAAGCGATGCCCCGCGAGCCATGCCCGGACCCGCGCGATCACCCCGAGGGCCGTTGCCCGGGTCCGCTCTTTTTACCATAGGCGGCCGGCCTGTCGTCCCCCTCGTCGTCCCTGGCGGATGGCGCACGGTACGCCGGTGGCCCTCGCGGCGGCGAAATCGCCCGCACCGGTGCGGACCGTCATCAGCGCGCCCTCTACCGCGGTGGAGCGCGAGCTGCAGCTTGTAACATCAACAAGTTACGCGCGTTTTATTCTCTCGAGTCCCAAGCGCACGCAGCCGGGTCCGGCGCTCATTCGTAGCGCAGCGCTTCGATGGGATTCAAGCGGGCGGCCTGGCGTGCCGGGTAGTAGCCGAAGAAAATCCCGACCGCGGCCGAGAACAGGAATCCGCCGCCGATTGCGCCGCTCGACAGCAGGATCGGCCAGTGCGCGACCGCCGAGATGACCCGCGAGACCGCCACACCCCCCAGGACACCGGCAACACCGCCCGTGACGCTGAGAAAGATCGACTCGACCAGGAACTGCAGAAGCACATGCAGCCGGCGGGCGCCGATCGCCATCCGCAACCCGATCTCGCGCGTTCGCTCGGTCACCGACACCAGCAGAATGTTCATGATACCGATGCCTCCGACCAGCAGCGATATCGACGCCACGACGGCAAGCAGCAGCGCCATGATGCGCGCGGAGCTCTCCGCGGTCTGGGCGATCTGGCTGAGGTTATGCACCGCGAAATCGGCGGTCTCGCCCGCGGCGATGCGGTGGCGGCGCATCAGAGTATCGGTCACTTGCCGCAGTGCCGCGGGCACCCGCTTCTGGTCCAGGGCCTGCACGAAGATGGCGTTGACGTATCCGGTCATGCGCGACGGGATGTCGTAGGGGTTCGGAGGCGGCGGAAATGCCGCCGCAGAGGTCGTCACGTTCACCGTCGCCCCGGACACGGTGGTCGTCGGAATGGTCTGTCCCGAGCTCGGCGCGGCCACGCCGAGGACCTTCTCCTCGGCCGTGCTGAACGGAATGATCACGACGTCGTCCTGATCCTGACCGAAGGAGGTCTGCCCCTTCGGCGCCAGCAAGCCGACCACGCGCATGCTCGTCCCCTTGACGAGGATCATCGCGCCGAGCGGATTCTCGTAGGCGCCGAACAGTTGGTGGTAGACCGTCTGACCGAGGACGGCAACCATCGCGGCACCGCGCTCGTCGGACTGATCGAGCATACGCCCCGCGGCGACGCGCCAGTTGGTGATCGCCAGATAGCTCGGCGTCACGCCCTGTATGTTGGTGGTCCAGTTCCGGTTGCCGTACTGCACCGGGGCGAGCTGCCGGATCATATAGGCGACGTCGGCGACCGCCGGGTCGTCGCGGCGCAACGCGGCGGCATCGTCGGTGGTGAGCGTGGAGGCGCTGCCGAAGCCGGCGCGCAAGCCGCCCGCGGTCGTCGCCCCCGGCAGTACCACCAGCATGTTGGTGCCGAGGCTCGCGATCTGCCGGGCCACGGCCTCGTTGGCGCCCTGCCCGACCGCCACCATGGCGATGAGCGCCGCCACACCGATGAAGACGCCCAGCATGGTCAGCGCCGAACGCAGTTTGTTGCGTCCGAGCGCCTGCGCGGCGTTGAGGAAGATCATCGCCGAGAAGCCCAGGGAGGCCACCGGCGCGGCCGCCGCCGCGACCGCCTCCTCGCCTCGCTCCGGCTCGGCACGTGCCCCCTGTGACACCGCGACCGGCGCATGGTTGGTCCGGTCGGAGACGATCTGCCCGTCGCGCATGGTGATGATACGGTCCGCGTACTGGGCGATGTCGGACTCGTGAGTCACCACGATGACCGTCACGTTCTCGTCGCGATTGAGCCGGCGCAGCGCCGCCATGATCTCGTGCGAGGTTCGCGTGTCCAGATTGCCCGTCGGCTCGTCGGCCAGCAGGACCGCCGGATGGTTGATCAGCGCCCGCGCAATCGCCACCCGCTGCTGCTGGCCTCCCGAGAGCTGACTCGGAGTGCTCCGCTCGCGTCCCTGCAGCCCGAGATCGGCCAGCGCCCGGCCGGCCCGAGCGATCCGCTCGCGCCGCCGCGCCGGGTGTGCGCCCGTGTAGATCAGCGGCAGGGCGACGTTCTCGAGGGCGCTCGTGCGCGCCAGCAAATTGAAGCTCTGAAAAACGAAGCCGATGCGCTCGCTGCGGATGCGGGCCAGCGCCGGCTCGCTCAGGCGATCGAGGTCCGTTCCCTCGAACAGGTATTGACCCGCCGTCGGCCGGTCGAGACAACCGCACACGTTCATCAATGTGGACTTTCCCGAACCCGATGCGCCCACGATCGCAACGAACTCACCCCGGGCGATCGTCAGCGTCACATCGGCCAGAGCGCGCACGTCGGCGCCTCCGAGCCGGTACAGCCGGGTCACCCCCTTGAGCTCGATCACCGGTTGCGCCATCGCCGCTCCGGCCGGCCTGCTACAACCCGAACCGGAAGGTCTGTGCACGCGAGCTCGTCCCCGGATGCTGCTCGCCGATGATCACCGGCTCATCGAGTCGCAGGGTCTCACCGGTGATCTCCGTATAAGTGCCATCATCGAGTCCGGTGCGCACCGACACGGCCATCGGCTTGCCCGAGCGCAGCAGCCACACCCGCGCGGACTGTGGGGTCGGCGCCGGGCCGACGCCTTCCGGTGTGAAGCGCAGCGCCCTGTCGGGCACACGCAGCACGTTCGCGCGTTGTTCGGTCACGATGCTCACGGTCGCCGTCATTCCGGGCTTGAGCAGGAGCCTCGGATTGGCCACTCCGACGAGCGCGTCGTAGGTCACGACGTTCTGGACGACCTGCGGCGCCTGGCGGACCTGCACGACGCTCCCCCGAAAGGTCTGCTCTGGATAGGCCAGGACCGTGAAATCCGCCGGGTCGCCGACCGCGACGGCGCCGATGTCGCTTTCGCTGACGTTGGTGTCGACCTCCATGCGGGTAAGGTTCTGGGCGATCAGAAACAGCGTGGGCGTCTGGAAGCTCGCCGCGACCGTCTGCCCGATCGTGATGTTGCGGGCGACCACGGTGCCGTTCACCGGGGAGACGATGCGCGTATAGCCGAGGTTGACTGTGGCGGTGCGAACGACCGCCTGGTCGGACTCGACCTGACCCTCGAGCTGATGGACCAGTGCCGCTTGATCGGAATACGTTATATTCGCGACCAGATGCCGCCGGACGAGCACGGCATAGCGGGCCAGATCGGCGCGTGCGCCGGCCAGCTGCGCGCTGTCGCGCGCCAGCTGGCCGCGCGCCGCGGCGAGCGCCGCCTCGTACGGACGAGGATCGATCTTGGCGCACACCTGTCCTTTCTTGACTTGCGTGTTGTAGTCGCAATAGACGTCCTGAATGACGCCCGACACGTACGAGCCTACGATGATCGTCATGACGGGGTTGACCGTGCCGGTGGCGCTGACCGTGCGCGCAATCGTTCCGCGCGTCACCGGAGCTGTGATGTACACCGGCGGCGCGGGTCCGCGCGACAGCCACCACCCCGCCGCGGCGGCGGCCGCCAGGACCGCGATCGCAGTCGCCAGCACGCCGCTGCGGCGCGCCTGTTCGCGCACCGCTCGCATTGCATCCGCCAGTGCGCCGCCGGCGTCTCGACTGTGCTGGGCATCCTCCACTCTCGCCTCCCGCCAAGTTCCGGCCTCAGCGGCCGGAAGCGGCCCGGATGTGCGCGATGATGCTGGGCACGGGCGCCTCGGGCCGCCATTCGTATTGCCCGCAGCGACAGACTCCGCGCGGCATCGCGGCCGGCTTACGCCCTATTTCCCGCGCGCTCATGGCGGTCACGCGCGCGGCCCCGAGTCCCCGCAGCCTCCTGCGGCACTGTTGACAACCCCGGGGTCGCCACGCAAAACTCCCTGCGCAGGTGGCCACTGGATTCCACACTGGAGGGCGTTCCCGCGCCTGACTGTCGCAATGCGCACGCTCGAACCGTTCATGACCCGCGTCACGGGCCGACCCTCGATCGCCGTCGGTGTCCGATACTGAGCGGCCGCCGGCGACCCGATGACGGACGTAAACAGAGCCTTGGCGGAGATCGCGACGATCCGCAGTCAGGTCGCCCGCGCCATGGAGTTTCGCGGCTACGGACCGGTGACGTTGGCCGGCACCGGCGCGTTGGCGGTGCTGGCCGCGGCGCTGCAAACGACGCTGATCAGCCAGCCCGCCCTGCATCCGGTCGAATACCTCAAGATCTGGGTCGGCACCGCTGCCCTCTCCCTGGCGCTGATCACCGTCGAGACCATTTCCCGCGTGCGTCGCAGCCACTCGACGCTCGCTCTGCCGATGCTTCGATCCGCCGGTGAGGAGTTTGTCCCGGCGATCGTCGCCGGATTGCTGATCACCGTCGCGATCGCGCGCGACTCGGCGCGCGACATCTGGATGTTGCCCGGGCTCTGGCAGGTGATCTTCAGCCTGGGCGTATTCGCATCGTGCCGACTGCTGCCGCGCCCGATGTTCTCTGTCGGGCTGTGGTACCTCACGAGCGGTCTGGTCCTCCTGGCGCATGCGAACTGCTCGTGCACCCTTTCGCCGTGGGCGATGGGCATCCCCTTCGGCGTCGGTCAGATCGTGGTTGCCGCCGTTCTATGGTTGGGCTATCGGGAGGCGCATGAATTCTCGTAACGCGAAGCAGGAGCAGGCGCATCGGTTCTCTTACCAGGGACTGGATCGCGTCATTCACGAGCGGGCGCGACTCAGCATCCTCGCCTCGCTGCTCGCTCATCCGCGGGGGCTGTCGTTCGGCGCGCTGTTGGAATCGTGCGACCTGACGGACGGCAACCTCAGCCGCCACCTGCAGGTGCTGCAGGCCGAGCGCCTGGTCGGCGTGACCCGGGCGCTCGGACCCGGCCGGCCTCAAACCATGTGCCGTCTGACCTCCGGTGGCCGCAAGCGCTTGCTCGACTACCTCGAGGTCCTCGAGCAGGTGCTCCTCGACGCGTCCGATGCGATGGGCGGCGATTCGAGCCTGGCATCCCGGGCCGCCGCCGCGCGCGGCTGACTCCGTCAGGCGCGATTCGATCACGCGCGCGCCGGGGCGGTCACGAGGGCCAGACCGGCGGCAAGCCGCGCCCAACCGCGCGAGCGAGCGGGCGCGCTCGGGGAGAATTAGTCCTGGCAGTCATCGGCGAGCGATCCCACGAGCTCGAGCGCTGCATTTTCTCAATCGCCTCCGCATCAGCCTTGTACTTTGCAGCATAAAGTTTATGATTGGCTCTGCTGACCGGAGCGCGGGTCACGAACATAATCGCTCCCACAATGACTGACGGGACGCGCTCGAAGATTTCTGTTGGCAAGTCTGGACACTGTGTTCGGTCGCAACGGAACGCGAGGGTCCGTCCATTGAGGAGAGTGCAATGCTCATGACGAGGCGCTTCACTACTGGGCGCGGACTGCGCCCGCACCCCGTGGCAGGATCGCTGCTGGTGCTGGTGGCCTTTCTGCCGCCGATCGCGCAGGCAAGCGCCGCGTTGGTCGCCATCCCGCCCTCGCCGGCCGTGCGCGCGTCGGCCCAAACCGCCGAGTTTGCTTCGATCCAGGCGCCGCGGCTGCGTCTGCGACTCCGCGCCGGCGGTGCGCCGCTCGACAGCGGGCCTCAGTCGACGATCAACCTGTCGCGTCAAAGCAACGCGACATCCGCGGTCGGCACATCGCGGAATCGCGCTCAGTCCCCTGCGCACGCCAGCTCGACTCGGGTCGGCGCCGATCCTGCGCCGGCGGGTCAATCCTCGCCGCGTAGTCAAGCGCCCGACACCCGCTCGGCCAAGATGCATCTGCACGCGAAGGCGTGGTGGCAGCAGCATCCCTGGGCGCTACCGGCCATGGGACTGACGGCCTTCCTCGCCGCGATGAGAATCCACGAAGGGACCAGCCACGGGCCGTTCGGCATCGATTACCGGCTGAGCAGACAAGACAGCAATGGGATCATGTCCCGCTCCAACCAGCTGGGCCTGGAATACGGCACCATCGCCTTCGAGACCGCCGGCGCGCTGTTCTTCGGCAACCACAAGGGGATCGGCCACGTGTTCTGGCAGGCGGCGGACTCGTCGGTGTTCGCCGGCTTCGCCGCGGACGCCATGAAAATCGCGTTCGCACGCGCCCGGCCTTACCAGAACGAGGGACCCAACGCTTTCTTCGAGGGCGGGTCGCGCAGCTTCCCGAGCGGCGAGGTCACGCTGCAGGCCAGCTTCGTCACTCCGTTCATTCTGCATTACCGGCATCGATACCCGTGGATCTGGGCGGCGGAGCTGATTCCGGTCTATGACGCGTACGGTCGGATGAAGAGCCAGGGTCATTGGCAATCGGACGTACTGGCGGGCTGGATACTCGGCTCGGCGTTCGGCTACTGGGCCTCGCGGCGCAAGATACCGCTGCTCGTCGAGGTTCTCCCGCACGGACTGTCGGTGGGCTTTTATAGAGAGTTCTAACCACGCGCCGGCCGAACGCCGCTCTGCCCCTTCCGCTGGCCGTGCGGCTGCTGGCGTGGGCCGGCTGCGCCACGGCGCCCAGGAGCGGCCATTGGGGCCAGAATGTTACGCTGGCGCCGGGCTGAGCGCGCGTGCGCCGGGCGGCTTGGTCGGCGGCAATCGACCCCTGGGTCTGTGGCCCGCTCGCCGGCGCGGCGGCGCTCCAGGTTGATAACCTCGATCACCGCGTCTCGCACTGGGGCCGCACCCAGACGCCGATATTCGGCTCCAACGCCAACGCCACGCGCTGGAGCTATCGGCTGCGCAGCGCCTCGGTCGGAATGGATATCGCCGCGCTGTTGCTCGCCTCGAGCGGGCGCTTCGGCAAAACCTGGCGGGAGGATAAAGCCAAGGGGTACCTGGTCAATCTGCTCGCCGCCACCGCCGCGATCGAGACGAATTCTCTGATCAGCCGCAGTGTGCCCCGGGAGCGGCCGAACCATGCCAACGATCACAGCTTCCCGGCGAATCACCCCACGACCTCGGCGGTTTATACCCGGCTCGCGATGCTCAATTTCGCGCAGATCCCGATGAATCCCGGCGTGCGCACCGCGCTCGATGCGGGGCTGCACGGCCTCAGTTTTGCCACCGCCTGGGCGCGCGCGATGTTAACGTTCGCGCCTCTCCCTGGAGATTCCTCACCCCTGCCGACCTCACTGCGCGCCGGCGCTGCGCCGGCGGTGGCAGTGGTTGCGTATTGCCCGGCATGTTGAAGTCTGGATGAATACAATCGCTGACGATCGAATGGTATCGACCGCAACCTGCGCTCCTGTGGCGCGCGGCCTGCACTGGATGACCGCGTTGCTGGTGCTCGCCGAATACAGCGTCGGCAACGCTCTGACGTTGATTCTCAAGCCGCTGGCGGGGTGGGCCTCGGCCTGCGCGCACGGCTACCCCGCGCGTGCGTTCGGCATTCTGTCGCCGCCGGCGCTCGTGCCCTACCGAGCGCGGATCGGCTTCATACTCGGTATGAGCCACGCCGACGTGCTGTATTGGATTTTCCTCGCGTTGATCGCAATGCACGTCGGCGCGGCGCTGTATCACCGCTTCGTCAAGCGCGATTCCGTGCCGAGCAGCATGCTACCGGGCGTCCAAGCGCTCACACCACCGCGCCGCTCGCCGGTCACGGCGCGGATTGTCCCGCGCTGGCGCATCGCCGCGCTCGCGCCACGGGTGCCGGGAGACACGCGGGCCCGGTAGGTAGTTGTGCGCATGCGCGATCGCGCCCGGGACTGAGACGATGCGCTGAACGAAGCGCAGGTGGTGCGTCCATGAGGCGACCGATCAAACACCGAACAGAGGTCTTCGCGGCCACCGTGGCGCTCGGGTTTGCGGCGGGCCGGTCCCCGCAGCGGACCGGCGGCGAATCACCCCCGTCTCACACCGGCGGCCGGCCGCCACGCTGACTCTCGTGCCACCGAGCCTGCTGACGCTCGAGGGTTTCACGGCGCTGCTCGCCGAGCTGAAGCGGCGCGCTCATCGCCTGCTCGGACCGACAGTGCGCGATGGAGTCATCGCATACGCAGACATCGACTCCGCCGACGATCTGCCGCGCGGCTGGACCGACGAGCAAAGCGGCGGCTACTACCGGCTGCGCCGCCGCACCGATGCGGCGCTGTTCGGATATGCCGTGGGCCCCCAGTCGTGGAAGCCCTTTCTTCACCCGCCCATCCAGCGCCTGTGGCGAGCCCGCAGAACCGGCAACGACGTGCAGATCGAGCCGGAGCCGGAACCGGCACCGGCGCAGCGGCTGGCCTTCATCGGCGCGCGGGCCTGCGAGCTGCGCGCCCTCGAGCTGATGGATCGGACGCTGCTCGGTGACGGGCCGGGTGATCCGCATTACCGCGCCCGCCGCAGGCAGGTATTCATCGTCGCGGTAAACTGCTCATCGGCCAGCGGAACCTGCTTCTGCGCCTCGATGAACGCCGGCCCGCACGTGCGCGACGGGTTCGATCTGGCGCTCACGGAACTCGCGGACCACACCCCGCATGCCTTCGTCGTGCAATCCGCCAGCGATGCCGGCAGCAGTGTGCTCGCCGCACTGGCGCATCGACCCGCCACGCCGCAGGAGATCGACTCGGCCCAGGCCGTCGTAGAGCGCACCCGCGCCGGCATGGGCCGGGAAATGCCGAGCGGCGATCTGCACGCGCTGCTGTTGGCCAATCTCGAGCACCCGCGCTGGGACGATGTCGCGCAGCGCTGCCTGGCCTGCGGCAACTGCACGATGGTCTGTCCGACTTGCTTGTGTACAGCCGTGAACGATGTCGGGGATCTCGGCGGCCGGGAGATTTCCCGCTCCCGCCGCTGGGACTCCTGCTTCACGCTCGACTTCAGCCATCTGCACGGCGGCAGCATCCGGCAGAGCAACCGCTCCCGATACCGCCAATGGATGACGCACAAGCTGGCGACCTCACAGGATCAGTCCGGCGGCTGCGGGTGCGTCGGCTGTGGGCGGTGCATCACCTGGTGCCCGGTCGGCATCGACATCACCGAGGAAGTCCGCGCGATGCGTGGCGCCCCGTCCGGATAAGAGAGCGCAGTGCAGTCCCTGGATCGCATCCTGAGCGAACACCCCTTCTTCACGGGCCTGCAACCGGCGTATCTGGCGCTGGTGTCCGGCTGCGCCAAGAACGTCCGCTTCGAGCCGGGCGAGTACCTCCTGCGCGAAGGCGCGCCGGCCGATTGGTTCTATCTGCTGCGCGACGGACACGTCGCGTTGCAGGTCAACGTTCCGGGACGAGACGCCAAGAGTGTCCAGACGCTGCACGCCGGAGAAGTCGTCGGCGTCTCCTGGCTGATTCCACCGTACCGTTGGAACTACGATGCCCGGGCGCTCGAGCCCGTGCGCGCCATCGCGCTCGATGCGACCTGTCTGCGGGGCAAGTGCGAAGCCGATCACCACCTCGGCTACGATCTGATGCAGCGCGTCATGCCGGTGCTGATCCAACGGCTGCACGCGGCCCGCCTGCAATTCCTGGACGTCTATGGCCCTTCCCGCTGACCGGCGTCTCGATGCTCCCGCGCCGGACCCAATGGTTCCGAGCGTTGCCCGCGTGCGCGGGCACAGGCTGGATGCGCCCGAGGTCTGGACACTCGAGATCGAGGCATCCGGCACCTCCATCGCGCCCGGCACCGCCGGTCAATTCAACATGCTCACGGCATTCGGTATCGGTGAGATTCCGATCAGCCTCTCCGGGGACCCGGCCGATACCGGCCGTCTGATTCACACCGTGCGCGCCGTCGGCGCGGTCTCGAGCGCCCTCGCCGCGCTGCCGGACGGTGCGCCGATCGGTGTGCGCGGACCTTTCGGCCTCGGGTGGCCCATGGACGAGGCGCTCGGGCGGGATCTGCTGCTCGTCGCCGGCGGACTCGGCCTGGCGCCGATGCGCCCCGTGATTTACCGCATCCTGGCCGAGCGCGCCCGCTACGGCCGGATCGCTCTGCTCTACGGCGCCCGAACGCCGCAAGACATCCTGTTTCGCCGCCAGCTCGAGTCGTGGCGGCGCGAGGGGCATCTCGAGATCGACGTCACGGTGGATCACGCATCCGCCGGATGGCATGGACGCGTCGGAGTCGTCACGTCGCTCATCGAGCGGCGGCGGCTCGAGCGCACGCGCGCGCTCGCCTTCGTCTGCGGCCCCGAAGTCATGATGCGCTTCGCCGCCGCGGCGCTCGGCGCCGCCGGAATCGCCGAGTCTTCCATCTATCTATCGCTGGAGCGCAACATGCAATGCGCCGTGGGTCTGTGCGGTCATTGCCAGCTCGGCGGCGCGCTCATCTGCCGCGACGGCCCGGTGCTGCCGTATGCGCGCCTGCGTCCCCTGCTCGGCATCCGCGAACTGTGATGCACAACGTGCCGCGCAAGCCCCGTCTGGCGGTGTGGAAGTTCGCCTCCTGTGACGGCTGTCAGCTGACGCTGCTCGACTGCGAGGACGAGCTGCTCGAGCTGGCGGACACGCTGCAGATCGCCTACTTCCCGGAGGCCGGTCCGATGGCCGGCGGCCGCTACGACATCTCGCTCATCGAGGGCTCGATCAGCGCGCCCGAGGACAGACAGCGTATCGCCGAGATTCGCCGCCGCAGCACACTGCTCGTGGCCCTCGGCGCGTGCGCCACCGCCGGCGGCATTCAGGCGCTGCGCAATTTTGCCGACGCCGGCGTGATCGCCGCAACCGTCTATCCGCACCCGGAGTTTCTGCGCGCACTCGCCACCTCGACGGCGATCGCCGAACACGTGCCGGTGGATTTCGAGCTGCGCGGCTGTCCGATCGACAAACACCAGCTTCTGGAGGTGCTCGCGGCGCTGCTCGCGGGGCGTCGGCCGGTGATCGCCGCGCACAGCGTCTGTATTGAGTGCAAGTCCCGAGGCGCCCCGTGCGTGATGGTGCGTGACGGCCTCGCCTGCCTCGGCCCGGTCACGCACGCCGGCTGTGGCGCGCTGTGTCCGGCGTACCGACGGGGCTGTTATGGCTGTTACGGTCCTCAGGAAACCCCCAACGTGGCGGCGCTCAGCGCGCGGTTGCGCGCCCTGGGGCTGAAAGAGCTGCCGCTGCGGCGGCTGTATCGCACCTTCAATGCCAACGCCGCGGCTTTTCGCGCCGCAGGTGACCGCCATGGCCCGTAAGACGATCACGGTCGATTACCTGGCCCGTGTGGAGGGCGAAGGCGCCCTGAAAATCGTCGTGAAAGACGGCGCGCTCGAGAGCGCGCAACTGCGCATTTTCGAGCCACCACGCTTTTTCGAGGCGCTGCTGCGCGGTCGTCACCTGACTGAGGCCCCGGACATCACCTCGCGCATCTGCGGCATCTGTCCCGTCGCCTATCAGATGAGCGCGGTGCATGCGATGGAGCGCGCGCTCGGCATCGAGATCACCGCGCCGCTACGGGCGCTGCGCCGGCTGCTGTACTGCGGCGAATGGATCAGCAGCCACGTCCTGCACATCGTCATGCTGCACGCGCCCGATTTCCTCGGCTGCGAGAGCGCCATCGACTTGGCGCGCGAGCACGGCGAGCTGCTGCGTCAGGGCTTGGCGCTGAAGAAGACCGGCAACGAGATCGTCGCGGCCGTGGCCGGACGCGAGATCCATCCGATCAACGTGCGCGTCGGCGGTTTCTACCGCGTACCGGCCAGGCGCGAGCTGCGCGCCCTGCTGCCGCAGATCACGGCCGCGCGACAGGCGGCACTCGAGCTGGTGCGTTGGAGCGCGGCGCTGCCGTACCCGGAATTCGGACGCGATTATACCTTCGTTGCCCTGCGCCACCGCCAAGAGTATCCGCTCAACGCCGGGCGGATCGTCTCGAGCCGGGGTCTGGACATCGCGGTGGAGGACTTCGAAGCGCATTTCGAGGAGACCCAGGTGGAGCGCTCGAGCGCCCTGCACTGCCGGCTGCAGGGCGAGGAGGTGTATCTCACCGGGCCGCTGGCCCGCTACAACCTCAACTACGAGCGCCTCTCGCCCATCGCCCGCGAGGCGGCCGAGCATGCCGGCATCGGCTCCGTCTGCCGCAACCCCTACCGCAGCATCGTGGTGCGCTGCGTGGAAGTGCTGTACGCATGCGACGAGGCACTGCGTCTCATCGAGCACTACGAACCGCCCGAGCAACCGTGTGTCCCGCTCGAGCCCCGGGCGGCGCTCGGCTGTGCCGCCACGGAGGCGCCGCGCGGCCTGCTCTATCACCGCTACCGTCTCGACGGCGACGGCACCATCGTCACCGCGCGCATCGTTGCGCCGACCTCGCAGAACCAGGGCTCTATCGAAGCGGACCTGCGCAGCTTCGTCTCCGGGCATCTCGACCTGCCACAGGCGCAGTTGCGCCGGCACTGCGAGCGGCTGGTGCGCAATCATGATCCGTGCATCTCCTGCTCGGCACACTTTCTCGATCTCGAGGTTCTCGGGCGGTAGACCGTGAACCGTGCTCCTGTGATCATCGGCATCGGCAATCCCTCGCGTGGCGATGACGGCGCCGGACGCGCCGTGCTCGCACGGCTGCGCGGCCGGTTGGGCGCAACCGCAACTCTGATCGAGCACGACGGGGAGGTGACGGGGCTGCTGGCACTGCTGCAAGGCGCGCGGCACGTGACGCTGATCGACGCCTGCCTGAGCGGGGCGCCGCCCGGAACGATCCTGCGGCTCGATGCCGCCCGGCCGCTGTCCGCCGCTGTGCGCACGCATTCGACGCATGGACTCGGGCTCGGGCCGGCGGTGGAAATGGCGCGCGCTCTGCACACTCTGCCGCCGCGGTGCATCGTCTATCTGGTCGAAGGCGCAGCGTTCGGGCTCGGCGTGTGCCTCTCTGCCCCGGTGCAGGCGGCGGTCGAGAGGCTTGCGGCTCGTTTGCTCGGCGAGTTGCCGAGGCGCCGGTCCCGTGACGGCCGTTTGATGCCATGAGCACTGGTCGGCCAGTACGTATCACGCTGCGCACAGTACGACTGTGCGGCCGGCGGCCGGGATGAAAGGCTGCGCCAACAACCCATGCGCAGCCGCGCCGACCCGCCATGACCGACCCGTCCCGTTACATCCGCTTTTTCGAGACGATTTCCGCTGCCGATGTGGCCCAGGTCGGGGGCAAGACCGCCTCGCTCGGGGAGATGTATCGAACGCTGCGCACCCAGGGCGTGCTCGTACCCAACGGCTTCGCGATCACCGCGGAGGCCTACCGCGAGATGCTCGAGCGCGCCGGGGCATGGCCGGCGCTGCGCGCGGCGCTCGAGGGCGTGCGTGTCGATGATGTGCAGGACCTGGCGCAGCGCGGCACGCTCGCACGCCGCATCGTCTACGAGGCCGGTCTGGCCGAGACCCTCGCCCGAGAGATCCTCGCGGCCCATGCCGCGTTGCGCGACGAGTACGGCGCGGAGTTGACGGTGGCCGTGCGCAGCTCGGCGACCGCCGAGGACTTGCCGACCGCCAGCTTCGCCGGACAGCAGGAATCGTTTCTCAACGTGCGCGGCGAGCAGCCGCTGCTCGAGGCCTGCCGCCGCTGCTTCGCCAGCCTGTTCACCGATCGCGCGATCCACTACCGGGTCGACAACGGCTTCGATCATTTCAAGGTTGCCCTGTCGATCGCGGTACAGAAGATGGTCCGCTCCGACCTCGCCTCGAGCGGTGTGATCTTCACGCTCGACACCGAGAGCGGTTTTCGCGATGTTGTCCTGATCACCGCCAGCTACGGACTCGGCGAGAACATCGTCCAAGGGGCGGTCGAGCCCGACGAGTTGACGGTGTTCAAGCCGACCTTTCTGCAGGGGCGCCGGGCGGTGCTGCGCCGCGCCCTCGGCGGCAAGAAGATCAAGATGCTCAACGCCGAGCTCGGCGCTCGCGAGGCGACGCGCAACGTAGCCACGCCCCAGGCCGACCGCGAGCGCTTCTGCATCAGCGATGAGGAAGCGCTGCGGCTGGCCGACTACGCCCTGCGCATCGAGCGTCACTACAGCGAGCGGGCCGGCGCCGCGCTGCCGATGGATATCGAGTGGGCCAAGGACGGACTCGACGGGCGGCTCTATGTCGTGCAGGCGCGGCCCGAGACGAGCGCGGCGCGCAAGCCGGCCAGCGTTCTCGAGGAGTACCGGATCGAGAGCCCCGCGCCGCCGCTGGCGACCGGCCGCGCCGTCGGCAGCGGAATCGCCGCCGGGCTGGCCCGGGTGATCGCCGGCAGCGCGCAGATGGGCGAGTTTCAGCCGGGCGAAGTGCTGGTCACCGACAACACGACACCGGACTGGGAGCCGATCATGCGCCGCGCCGCGGCGATCGTCACCAACCGCGGCGGCCGCACCTGCCACGCGGCGATCGTGACGCGGGAATTCGGCATCCCCGCCGTCGTCGGCGCGCAGGACGCAACCGAGAAACTGTCCAACGGGCAGCCGGTCACGGTCTCATGCGCCGAAGGCGACACCGGCAAGGTATACGCCGGCGCGCTCGCGTTCGAGGTGCGGCGTACGGACGTTGCCACTCTGGAGCGCCCTCATACCCGCATCATGCTCATCCTCGCCAACCCCGAACTCGCCTTCCGGATGAGCTTCCTGCCGAACGACGGGGTCGGCCTGGCGCGCATGGAGTTCATCATCACCGAGTACATCAAGGCGCACCCCTTGGCGCTGCTGCATCCGGAGCGCGTCAGCGGGATCGCCGAGCGCCGGGCGCTCGCGGAGTTGACGCGCGGATACGCGCATGGCGCGGACTTCTTCATCGAGCGCCTGTCCGAGGGAATCAGCACGATCGCAGCGGCGTTCTACCCCAAGCCCGTCATCGTGCGCATGTCCGACTTCAAGTCCAATGAATATGCCGGGCTGCTCGGCGGGCAGGGATTCGAGTCGCAGGAGGCGAACCCGATGCTCGGCTTGCGCGGCGCCTCCCGCTACACCCACCCGGCCTACGCCGAGGGCTTCGCCCTCGAGTGCGCCGCCATGAAGCGCGCCCGAGAGGTACTGGGGCTGACCAACATCAAGCTCATGATCCCGTTTTGCCGCAGGATCGAGGAGGCGCGAACCGTGGTCACGCGCATGCGCGAGCTCGGCCTGGCGCGTGGGGAGAACGGCCTGGAGATCTACATGATGTGCGAGATACCCAACAACGTGCTGTTGATCGACGAGTTCAGCCGTCACTTCGACGGCTTCTCCATCGGCTCGAACGATCTCACCCAGCTCACCCTCGGCGTCGATCGGGATTCGGCTCTGGTGGCCTTCGAGTTCGATGAGCGCGACCCGGGCGTGCGCAAGATGGTGCGGCTGGCCGTCGAGGGCTGCAAACGTAACGGCCGCCACTCTGGCATCTGCGGACAGGCGCCGTCGGATTACCCCGAGATCGCCGCCGAGCTGGTGCGCCTCGGCATCGACTCGATCAGTCTCAATCCAGACGCCGTGCTGAAGACGACACTGCAGGTACTGGCGCTCGAGCGTGAAATCCGGACCGCTCACGCCCCCGACGCGGCCTGAGACCATGTCCCGGGCCAATTCGAGAATCGCGGTGCTGACCAGCGGCGGCGATTCACCGGGAATGAACGCCGCGGTGCGCGCCGTGGTACGCGCGGGCGTGACCGCGGGTCTGCAGATGTTCGGCGTCCGGCACGGCTACAAGGGCTTGATTGCCGGAGACGTGCTGCGGCTCGGGGCCCGCGAGGTCGGCGGAATCCTCGAGCGCGGCGGGACGATTCTCGGCACGAGCCGCTGCGAGGAATTCCGCACCGAAGCCGGTCAGGCGCAGGCGGTGCGCCGGCTGGAAGCGCTGCGCATCGACGGCCTCATCATCATCGGGGGCAACGGCTCGCAGGCCGGCGCATACGCCCTGACGGAGCACGGCGTGCGGGTCGTCGGCATCGCATCGACGATCGACAACGATCTGGCCGGGTCGGACGTCACTCTCGGGGCCACCACCGCGCTCGACGTCGCGCTCGAGGCCATCGACCGGTTGCGGGTGACGGCCAGCGCCCACGGCCGGGTATTCCTGGTCGAGGTCATGGGCCGAAAATGCGGCTACCTGGCGCTCCTGGCCGGCATCGCCGGCGGCGCGGAAGCCATCGTGATTCCCGAGGAGGAGCAGAGTCCGGAAGACGTCGCAACCGCGATCCGCTCGGCGTACCAGCGTGGCAAGAGCCACGCCGTGGTCATCGTGGCCGAAGGGGCGCGCCATGATGCGGACGCCCTCGCCCATTACTTCACCGAGCACGCCGAGCGGCTCGGGTTCGAGCTGCGCATCACCAAGCTGGGCCACGTTCAGCGCGGCGGCGCGCCTCACGTGTTCGACCGAATCTACGCCTCGCTGCTCGGTGCCGCCGCCGTCGAGCACCTGCAGGCCGGCTCGCATGGCGTCCTGCTCGGAATCGTGGACGGACAGATCACCGCGACTACGCTGGCCGCGCTCGGCGGCCTGCACAAGCCGCTCGATCCACGGCTCGTTCATCTGGCCCACGTGCTCGCGCAATAGGCGGCAGGAGGTACCGAAGTGCTACTGAAAGAGATCTGCACGCCCGAAGTCGCGCAATGCCCGGCGGAGACCAGCGTGCTGGCGGCCGCTCGCCTGATGCGCCAGCGGCACGTGGGCGACCTGGTCGTCATCGAGTCCGCCGACGACGGCCAGAGGCCGATCGGGCTGGTTACCGACCGGGATATCGTGATCGAAGTGCTGGCCGAAGAACGCGATCCGGCCCAGGTGGCCGTGCGCTCGATCATGCGCACGCCGGTGGTCCTGGCGCGCGCATCGGAAGACCTCTCACAGGCGATCGAGCGGATGACGACCCACGGGGTGCGCCGTGTTCCAGTGGTCGATGAGCACGAGCGGCTGGTGGGCATTCTCACCCTCGATGATGTGCTCAAGGAGTTCGCCAGCGCCGCCGAAGCGATCGCCGAGGTCATCTCGCGCGGACAAAATCACGAACACCGTCTGCGGCGCTGAGCGCGCGGCCAAGGGGCCGGACCCGTGCTCAGCAGTGCCCACAGCGTGTCGAGGGCGGATCTGCGCTCTCCGGCAGCATGTGCCGCCGGCGGACGCGAAGCAACCGATGGCGCGGTCACGGCGCCTTCGCCGCGGGCGGATGGCGCTTCGTCGCGCCCGCCTTCGGTCCGCAACCGGTCGTCCAGGTCACCTTGCGGATGATGTTCTTTCGATCCGTGAAGACCGTGACGCGGCAGCCATCATAGTTATACTGATTGAATTTCCAGATTGCCCGGCGTCCTCCGTGGGCGTGCGCATGCCGCAATGCAATGGGAATACTCCAGTGCATTTCGAGGCTGAACAGCGGCTTACCGATGAAACGTTGGGCCGTCTGCGACGGATAGTGCGGCGGCGTGCTCGCACAGGCCGCCAGAAGCACGGCCGGGGCAAGCCAAGAGAGCCTGAGCACGCGCCAAGCAGCGGCGTTCGGCCGCGATGACGGTCCGTTTCCTGAGAATGCGCTGAGATCACGTGAGATACGAAGCAAGCGATAGGCTCCGGGAATGGGGCGCCCCGATGAGGTGTGCGCGTCATGATGCCGCAATCGGCGGCCGCGATCAGGGCGATTGTACTGCGGAAACACGCGATGTGACCAACCGCCGGCGCTCTCAGCGCAGACTCGAGCCAGTTCCGCCATCGGCCGGTCGATTGCTCCGCCCCCCCCGGTCCACGCACTCGGCGATCACCGCCACCTCACGCGCAGGTAGCCGCCTGGCCAAGTGCGATAGGAGCGCTCGACTGGCTGATCGCCGGCACCGACGGTCATGCCAAGAATTACCGTCCGCCGATTGCGGCAAAAGGGCAGGTCCGTCTGGCGCCGCTCTATGACGTCGTGAGCGTCTTACCGTATTCGCGGCTCGATATCACACGAGTCAGAATCAGGCCGCGATTGACGGAATTGCGTTTGAGGGCGCGGCGTATCGTGCTGGGCGGCGATAGATCGAGCCGCGCGAGCCATTCGTATCCCGTTGCACTGATCGCAAACCCGTCGGAGCCGGCGATGATGCGGCCTCTCAGGATGACGGAGTCGCAGATTGCCACGCCGAGCGCCCCGGCGATGTGATCGTAGCAGCGGCGCGCCTGCTTGAGCGCCGGCTCGAGGTGCGCCGTCTTTTGCCGCGCAAGATTGGCCGTGAATGAGAGAGCCTCGATCGCATGCGCGACATCGGCATCGCGCAGGCAATAGTAACTGTGCTCAATTTTGATGCCGTCCACTCCGACTGCCGCATTTGCGTGCAACCGATGGTTCAAGGCTGATCAGTTACCTTCTTCTTTGATTTTCAAAACCCTACGTCGTCGCCGCTCTCGCGCCGCGCCTTATCCGAGTGTCCTTCGTCTCCAAGACGAATCGAGGCTCGTGCGCGAACCGGCACGCCGCATCGCCTGCAGGGTCAGGCAGATGGCTGCATCGCAGTGCTCACGGCCGCGTAAAGGGTATCGAACGGGACCGGCTTCTGCAGTACCGTGTAGCGATGCTCCCGGGCGCTGCGCAACGCGGACTCCGCACTCTCCCTGGCGGCCACCCAAAATCCCCCACCTGTGGCCGCTTGAAAATCCCCCACCCCTGAGGTGAAGGGGCGCCGGTCGGCGCCGATGGTCTGCAGGCGGCGAGACGTTACGCTGCCCCCTTTTTGAACGGGGGCGGGGAGTTGAACGTCTTGAAGCAGCATCTGCGAATTACTGTGGAAACGCTGCTGCGCCAGGGGCGCGGGCAGCGCGAGATCGAGCGGCTCACCGGGGTGGATCGCAAGACGATCCGCCGCCTTGAACGGGCACCGAGGGAGGGTGCGGGGGCAAATTCCCCCGGGGTGGCCACCGGCTCCGGCAGCACCGATTCCGGGGCCGAGGCCGGTGAAAAT
>DAIDUQ010000024.1:0-6297 GCA_027456605.1 Steroidobacteraceae bacterium
GAGCGTCGTGGCGCGGTCGGGGTAGTCGATGCGCACATGCAGCATGAAGCGGTCGAGCTGCGCCTCGGGCAGTGGATAGGTGCCCTCCTGCTCGATGGGGTTCTGGGTCGCCATCACCATGAACAGCGGCGGCAGCGGGTAGGTCGCCGCGCCGACGCTGATCTGGCGCTCGGCCATGGCCTCCAGCAGCGCCGATTGAACCTTCGCCGGCGCGCGGTTGATTTCGTCGGCGAGAATCACGTTGTGAAAAAGCGGTCCCCGTTGGAAGCGAAAGGTGCCCTCTTCCGGCCGGTAGATCTCCGATCCCGTGAGGTCGGCCGGCAGCAGGTCCGGTGTGAACTGCACGCGTTGGAAATCGGCCTCAACGCCGTGCGCCAGCGCCTTGACGGCGCGCGTCTTGGCGAGACCCGGCGGGCCCTCGACCAGCAGGTGACCATCGCTGAGCAGGGCCACGAGCAGCCGCTCGACCAGCGCCTCCTGGCCGAGGATCTGGCTGCGCAGATAGTCGCGCAGCCGCGAGAAGGCCGTCCGCGCCGCAGCGCCCGATTGGGCCGATTCCGGGGCGGGAGCAGAGTGGGGGAGCGAACCGGTGCCGATCATGGCGCATGGCCTCCAGTGTGTTGCCGAGAGCCGGATTGACCGGTCGGCGCCGCCGAGGTTCCCCTTGCGCCGCCGCCGCCCGCGGGAATCGTGGGCCCGGCCCCGAGGTCACCGGCCATTTTACCGGGCGCGCCGCCGGCGCGCTGCCGCCGGTTCGCTGGGCGGGAGCGCCCGGTGCGGGCCGGAACGGGACGATGACAGGTCCGAGCTCGGCCGAGGCGCGGTCAATCTCTCCGGAGCGTGACCCGCCTGGTTTCAGTACGCATACGTCACGATGACATGCTTCCCGGTCCCCTTGCGGCAGTCGGTCACATTCTTGTGGCGGATGATGCGATAGGGCGCGAACGCGGGCTGATCCGCCGCGAGAGTGTTCTGGACCGCCTCGAGGCCCGCCAGCCGCGCGCACAGAGTCCGGACGTCGGCTGCCACGCCGGCTGCGCCTTGCTTGGCGGAGCGCTTGATGATCGCTGAATTGTCATGCCATATCGCGGAGAAGAGCGACCCGAAGACGGAAACGCCCAGCTTGCCGCCCGCCTCGCCGGTGGCCTTGCCCGCCGCGCCGATGTCGAGCGCGTCCTGATAATAATGCCGCGCGAGCGCCTGCTCGGCCGGGCTGAGCGGCACGGTCCGCTGGCCGATCAGAAAACCGCCGTCGCTTTTTATGGTGGCCTTCGGCGCGCCGCGCACCGATAAGTGCACGGCGTCGGAGGCGATCGACAGCGATCCGCGGCCGGCGGTCTCGTCGGTATGCCCGCATGCGGCGAGCGCCAGGAGCGGCAGCGCCGCGCAGAGTGCGACAAACGGTTTACCAATCATCGTCATGCCCTCTGTTTGCCACGAAGCTCGACTGCGGATGCCGAGCAGCTCATCCCGGCTGACCCGCGGGCGTGGAGGCCGCGTGCACCGCGCCCGGCTCGGCGATCACGACTCTCGCCAATTTCGGTCCGATCCAGCGCTCGATGTCGTCGACCAGCGTGAAACCGGCCGGCACGACCACCAGCGTCAGGGCGGTGGAGGCGAGCAGGCCGCCGATCACCGCGATCGCCATGGGCGCGCGGAAGGGGTCGCCGATCGCGAGCGCGACCGGCAGCATGCCGGCGACCATGGCCACCGTGGTCATGACGATCGGCCGTGCGCGCTTGTGTCCGGCTTCGCGCAGCGCGGTTACCCGATCCTTGCCGGCGCGCATCTCTTCGATCGCGAAGTCGACGAACAAGATCGAATTCTTCGCCACGATGCCCATGAGCATCAGAAAGCCGATCATCACCCCGAGAGACAGCGGCTCGCCCGTGACGTAGAGCGCGCCCACCGCCCCGCCGATGGACAGCGGCAGCGCTGAGAGAATCGTGAGCGGCTGCAGCAGCCGGGCGAACAGCAGCACCAGCACCGCGAACACCATCAATACGCCGGTGCCCATCGCAATCAGGAAGTCGGTGAACAGCTCCGACATCAGGCGTGCATTGCCGGTGTCCGTCAGATGCACGCCGGACGGCAGGTGCTCGAGCGCCGGCAGCGCATGGATCTCCTTCATGGCCTCGCCGAGCTGCACGCCGCTGTTGAGATTGGCGTTGATTGCAATGCGCAGGCGCTGGTCGCGGCTGTGGATCTGAGTGGGGCCCTCGCCGAAGCCGAAGGCGGCGACGGCTTTCAGCGGCACGGTGCCGCCGTCCGCGGTCGGCACGGGCAGATTCTCCAGCGTCGTCAGGCTCCCGCGCGCCGAGCGCTGCAGATTGACCAGGATGGGTACCTGCCGGTCGGGCAGGGTGAATTTCGCGTCGTTCTGCAGCAGATCGCCGATCGTGGCGATGCGGATCGTCTGGCTGATGTCGGCAACCGTCACGCCGAGCTGGGCGGCCAGATCGAACCGCGGCCGGATGCGGATTTCCGGGCGCGGCAGATCGTCCTCGGAGCTGACGTCGCGCAGACTGGGCAGCACCGCCATCTGCCGCATCACCTTGCGGGCGGTGCGCTCGAGAAGCGTCAGGTTGTCGCCGGTCAGATCGATGGTGACGTCATGTCCGTTGCTGTCGCCGTTGAAGTCCTGGAAGTACATCTGCGCATTGGGAATCGCGCGCAGCTTGCCGAGCATGCTGTTCTGCCATTGGACTTGCGTCAGCCTGCGCTCGCTCGGCGGCACCAGGACGATGGACAGATTGGCCTTGCGCACGCTGCCGTTGACACCGACCGACTCGTCGATGGCCTTCACGTCCTTCTGCCGGGCGAGGATTCGGTAGGCCGCGGTGGCGACGCGTTTCGTGTCGGCGAGCTGCACGCCCGGAGGTAAGTCGATCTCGAGCGACGCGGCGCTGGTGTCGGGCTCCTGGATGAACGTCTTGGGCATCATCGCCAGGCCGTAGATCGACGCCACGAAGAACAGCACGCCGAGTCCGACGGTCTTCCAGCGGTGGTGTACGCACCAATTCAGTACACGCAGGTACCATGCCATGACCGGACCGTCCCGGTGTTCCGGTTCCGGCTCCGATTTGAGGGTGTAGGCGGCGATGACCGGCGTCAACAGCCGGGCGACGAGCAGCGAGAAGAATACCGCGGCGGCGACCGACAGCCCGAACTGTCTGAAGTACTGGCCGATGATGCCGCTCATGAAGCTCACCGGAACGAACACCGCGATGATGGTGCACGAAGTCGCGGCGACCGCGAGGGCGATCTGATCGGCGGCGTCGATCGCGGCCTGGTAGGCGCTTTTTCCCATGCGCTTGTGCCGCACGATGTTCTCGATCTCGACAATGGCGTCATCGACGAGCACGCCCGATACCATCGACAGGGCGAGCAGGCTGACCTGATTGAGCGTGAAGCCCATCGCCTCCATGAACGCGAACGTGGGAATCGCTGACAGCGGAATCGCCAGCGCCGAGATCAACGTGGCGCGCATGTCCCGCAGGAACAGCCAGACCACCAACACCGAGAGGATCGAGCCCTCGATGAGCGCCTCGAGCGCGGAGTGATATTGTTGTGTGGTGTAAGAGACCGAGCTGAACGTCTGATTGATGTCGACCCCGGGGTATTCCTTGCGGATCTTGGCCAGGGCGCGCTGGACGCCCTGCAGCACCGTGACGTCGGAGGTGTCGCGGGCGCGCGCCACCCCGAAGGAGATGGCGGGGCGCCCGTTGTACAGCTCGACGCTGCGCACTTCGGCGGCGGCGTCGCGCACCGTGGCGATGCTGCCGAGCCTGGCGAACCGCCCGCCGGGAAGGACAATCTGCGTCTGCGCGAGCTGCCACGCGGTGTGCGCGTTGCCGAGCACGCGGATGGTCTGCTCGCCGTCGCCGAGATCGGCGCGGCCGCCGGGCATGTCGATGTTGAGATTGGCCAGCTGCCGGTTGACTTGCGAGGCGGTGATGCCGAGGGCTTGCATGCGCGCCGGATTCAGCTCGACGCGGATCTCGCGGCTCACGCCGCCGTAGCGGGAGATCTGTGCGACCCCCGGCACTCTGAGCAGCGTCTTGGTGATCGTGTTGTCGATGAACCAGGAAATCGCCCGGTCGCTCATATCGGTGGAGCTGACGGCGTAGTACACGATCGGTCCGCCGTCGACTTTGACCTGCTGCACCACCGGCGGCAGGATGTCGTTGGGCAAATCGGGCTGTACTTCGGTGACCGCGTCGCGCACTTCGGTCACGGCGCGATCGATCGGGGTGCCGATCCGGAATTCGATGTCGGTTTCCTCGCCGCCCTGATAGGCGTCGGAGAGAATGCGGTGGATGTTGCCGATCCCGGCCACCGCCGCCTCGATTCGCCGTACGATCTGGATCTGCACTTCCTCCGGCGCCGCACCCGGCTCGCTGACCACCACCGACACGATGGGATAGGAAATGTGGGGGTTCTGTGTCACCGGCAGGCGCAGGAAGGACACGATGCCGACGAACAGCAGCACGACGAACAGCACGATCGGCGGCAGCGGGTGCCGGATCGCCCATGCGGACAGACGTTTCATGAGTGTGCCGGCCCGGCGGGCGCCACCTGTACCTTCTCGCCGCCTTGCAGGAAGCCGCCCGCCAGGGTCACCACGCGCTCCCGCCCGCTCAGACCCTTCGCGATGACCACGCCCGAGGCGAGCACGCCGCCGAGCTGCACCGGTCGCCGCACGACGATGTTCCGGCGGTTGACGATAAACACATACGATCCCTTGGAATCGGTCATGACCGCCGTTTGCGGTACTACCGGCCGCTCGGCGTGACTCTCGCTGATCACGGCGTGCGCGAACGCTCCGGGCCTCAAGGCCCGATTGGGCGCAAGGGCGATGCGTACCTCGCCGAGCCGGCTCTGCGTGTCGACGGTGGCGCCGAGCAGCCAGATGTGGCCCGGGAAAGGCCGCGGATATCCGATCAGATATACCTGCGCCGGTTGCCCGACCTTCAACGAGGCCAGATCCTGCTCGGCGACCTGTCCGATGAGCTCGACGCGATTCTCATCCTCCAGGGTGAACAGCGGCGGGCCTGCGGGGCTGGCCACCTGACCGACTTCGGCGGCGCGAGTCAGCACGGTGCCCGCGACCGGCGCGACGATGCGGGTCAGGGCCAGCTCGGCGCGTTTCTGCCGCAGCTGCGCCGCGACCATCTTGGTGTTGGCGACGCCCATCGCCGCCGCGGCCTGGAGCTGCTCGACATTTTGCGCCGACAGTCCGCCGTTCGGGCCGATCGCCACGGCCCGGCGGTACTCGGCGGCCGCGAGCGCCGCCTGGGCGTGTGCCCTGGCAAGGGCGGCGGCGAGCTCCGCGACCTGCGGTTTCAAAACGGAATCGTCCAGCTGCGCCAGGATCTGACCCCGCCTGACCACGTCGCCGACTTGCACGTAGACCGCGACAATGCGCTCGGCCTGACCGCCGTCGCCGATCGGCAGATCGTGGCGCGCCGAGATCGAGCCGATCACCATGACTTCGGTGTTCACCGGCCGTACGCCCGGGACGAAGGTCGAGACCAGGGGAATGTTGCGCTGATCGGCGAGTGGCGTCAGCGGCTTGGATGCGCGCGTCACCCGCATGGTCACTCCGGCGGCGACGGCGAGCGCAAGCAGTGCGCCGGCCGCGGTCCACCAGAGTTTGCGCGCCCCGACGCCGCGTTCGGCCGCAATTTCGGGGGGTGCCCGATCGAGGCCGACCCAGGCTCCGCCGCCGGTGTCGACGGTGACCGAAGTCTCGATCGCGGAGGACTCCCGCATCACGGGCTCAATCACGGGCTGTGGGTCGTTCTGCGTGCTCATGTCACACCAAGCCCCGTACCTTGGGAACCGACACCACCACGGTGCCGGCGATCTTGTCGTGCCAAGCCTGACGCTCGGCGTCGAAGGCGATCCAGAAGAAGCCGAGTCCGGCGGCAATCAACGAGAGGAAGCAGCCGAGGGCACGCAAAATCGCCGTTTCCCAGTTGAGCGGGCGGCCGTCGATGCGCGCCACGCGCAAGTGGCAAATGATGCCGCCGACGGTGGTGCCGCGCAGTTTCCACATGAGCGCGCCGTAGGCGGCCAGTGCGATCAGCGTGCCGTCGCTGTCGTGATGACCGATCAGGCTCAGGCAGACACTGATCAGCACCAGGTCGATCAGCAGCGCCGTCATGCGGATCCAGAACCCGGCGCGCGGCAGCGCCATCAATTCGAGCGGGGTCGGCTCCGCGGGCGCGGCGCTCGGCGCCGCGCCGGGTATGGGGCCGGCGCTCATCGCGGCGGTTTCGCTCGTTGCGTCGG
>DAIDUQ010000025.1:0-22456 GCA_027456605.1 Steroidobacteraceae bacterium
CAGACTCTGCGTCGCGCTCATGCCGTGCAGCCGGTGGCTGCGCTGCAGAACGAGTATTCGCTGTGGTGGCGCGCGCCGGAGACCAACGGCATTCTTCAGGCCTGCGATGAGCTCGGGATTGGCTTTGTGCCATATAGCCCGCTCGGGAAGGGCTTTCTGACCGGGGCGATGAGCAAGGACACGAAGCTGCCGGAGAACGATTTCCGCAGCGCTGTGCCGCGCTTCTCCCCGCAGGCGATGGAGAAGAATCAGGCCTTTGTGGACCTCCTCAAACGCGTCGCCGAGGACAAGGGCGCGACTGCGGCGCAGATCGCGCTCGCCTGGCTGCTGGCTCAGCGGGCGTACATTGTGCCGATCCCGGGAACGACCAAGCTGCACCGGCTCGAGGAAAATATCGGGGCTGTCCACGTCGAGCTGAGCCAGGACGATCTACGCGAGATCGAAGTCGCGGCCTCGCACATCACGGCGGAAGGTGAGCGCTACGGGCCGCAGCATCTGGCCATGGTCGGCCGAGAAGCCCCGCCCGCCCGGCGAACGGAGCCGTGAACCCGATGCCTGCCAACGCCGCCGATGGCGCAGGCCGCCCCGTTGCGCCGGAGCAGGTCCGTTCCGTCGCGCCAGCCCTGGAACGGTACACGCGGGAGCGCCTCTTGGGCGAGGTGTGGAACCGGCCGGCGCCCGACCGCGCGATGGACAATGGTCTCACCCGGGAGCAGGCGGCGGAGGTCGTGACGCATCTTGCCTTCTACGCAGGCTGGCCGAACGCGATGTCGGCGCGCGCGGTCTTCAAGGACGTGTTCTCCAAGCGACAGACTGGGAAGCGATGACCCGTACGCTGCGCGCGAACAAGTCCTTGTCGTGAGCAGCTGCAGGGGATGTTCGCGGAGTTGCATCCGCAGTCGCCCCTCGAAGCACGCTCGGCTCTCGTCAGGGAGCCGAGCGCGGGGCCGTACCGATCCCGGTCTGACCGAAGCGTGAGGGACCCGTGGTCGCCTGTGTGGAGCCGTCGGCGTTGCGCGGGCGAAGCAGGAGCGGCGCGTAGCGCATCGCGAACAGTCCAAATGCGGCGACCCAAAGGGCCGCCGCGAGAATCAGCAGGCCTATTGCCTCACCGGCCAGCGCCGCCGCAATCCGCGCGCAGGCGGCGAGGATGATCAACGCGTAGATCAGGATGGTCGGGCCGTCCGCCGAGAGCGCCCGGCCGGTGTGCCCGCGGCTGACCCGAGTCATCACCGCCAGAATCATGGTGCCGGCGGCGCCAACGGTGAGCGAATGGATCGCTGCGTCCCAGGGGAATGCCGCGTCGAGCGTCGCGAAGCCGAGCGCGGCGACCCCGAGTACCAACCATGCGAATCCCACGTGCAGGACCAGCAGCAGCGTCTCGGAGCGCGTCGCGGCGCCGCGCCACCGCAGCAGGCGCCATAGATTGAGCGCCGCGGCCGCGAGCAGCGCCACGCCGGTTGCATGCGCCGCCGGGAAAAACACCCACACCAGGAGCGCCGCATGCAGTACGCCGAGCGATATTCGGTCGAGCAGCCCCGCCGGACGCGGCAGCCGCGACTCTCCGCGACTCGCCAGCCAGTTGCGCGTGAACGCGGGGACGATCCGCCCGCCCACCACGGAAATCAGCACGAGCGTCACCACGAGCCCCAGCCGCCAACCATATCCGGTGAGCCATCCGACGCCTCCGATCGCACCGAGATCCATCATAAGCTGGGCGATCCCGAGCACGATCACCGGCGCGATCATCCCGTAGTTGCGCCGGTTGCGTGCGCCGATGATTTCACGCGCGGCGATCAGCGCGAGGGCGAACGGGAACGCGATGTCCGCGGCGATGGCCAGCCATACGGGCACGACGTCGCAGGCCAGGGCATCGATCCGGCCGAGCAGCCAGAGGCCGACGAGCAGCCCGAGCAGCCCGCCGCTCACCGGACGCCGGCCGGTCCACTGGGAGATGGCGGTCAGCAGGAAGCCGGCGACGGCGGCGGGTACGAACCCGAAGAGCATCTCGTGGATATGCCAGTCGAGCGGATCGAAACGGGTCGGGAGCGTCAGACCCGTGGTGAGCATCGTGATCCAAATCACCAGGGCAATGGCGGCCCAGATCGCCGCCGCCAGAAAGAACGGCCGAAAGCCGCACGAGAGCAGCATCGGCGGGTCGCCCGCCGCGCGTTCGCAAGACATGCTCACTGAGCCTCCTGACGTACGTGATGCAACCGGGCGCCCCCTGCGCCCGCAGGGGCGGACGAGGCGAATCGGCGGGTACGGGTAACCGCGGACATCGTCGCCTGATGTGTCAATCCGGATCTCCCGGTGGCCCCGCTCTGACCGGGACGCGCCGTGCGTTCGGCGTTAGTAAATCGCAGCCCGATATTATCGGCGGCCGCCGGTTGCCGCTGGAACGCGAGTTGCACTCCGGTCCGGGCGCGTGAGCGGCGCGGGCGCATATCAGCACTGCAGCAGAGGGAGCTTGTCCCGGACGCCGTCCCACCGCTCGGCGTCATCCGGGGCGGGAAGCTTCGCGGCGAGCACCGGCCACGTGCGCGCGAGCCGCCTGTTGAGCTCGACATAGTGCGCCTGCTCCGGCGTCAGCTCATTGTCGGGGAAAATCGCCTCCGCTGGACACTCCGTGACGCACAGGCTGCAATCGATGCACTCGTCAGGTTCGATCACCAGCATGTTCGGTCCGCCGTGGAAGCAGTCCACCGGACAGACTGCGACGCAATCGGTGTATTTGCACTTGATGCAGTTTTCGGTGACCACGTAGGCCACGATGCGCTCCTTGCCGCTCGTCGCGGATAGTGCGAACAGGCTAACGCAGGCAGCAGTTCGGGCGCCTTGACGGGCATCAAGTCCGCCGTTCCTCCCGGCGCGCCGGCTCCGTGCGGCGGGCGCCGCCCGGCGGCGGAACCGCACCCGGTTGCTCCCCGGCGTCTCCCGGGTATAGCTTTGCGGGCGGCGAGCCTCGATGTGATACCGGACAACGCTGACCAGGAAATTACGATGCAGGCAGACAGCGCTCTGGCGCGCGAGCTTCGCCATCATTACCTGTTCTGCGCGTTGACGGAGGCTCAGCAGGCGCGGCTGCTCGCCACCGCCGTGCCGCGGCGGCTTGCCGCCGGCGAGCGGCTGTTCAGCCGCGGCGATTCGGCGGGGCAGTTCTTCCTGCTGCGCAGCGGTTGCGTGAAGCTGTATCGCCTGTCGCCCGACGGGGGCGAGAAGATCATGAGACTCATCCGCCCCGCGCAGACATTCGCCGAGAGCGTCCTGTTCATGGATGTGCCCCGGTTTCCGGTGTCCGGCGAAGCGGTGGATGCCGCCGAGCTCATCGCATTCGATCGCGAGACCTTTCTCGGCGTCCTGCGCGAATCATTCGCCACTTGTCGGGCGGTGATGGCGCAGATGACCCGGCGCATCCAGTCCCACTGGGACGAGATCGAGACATTGGCTCTCGAGAACAGCCGCTACCGTGTCGTGCACTACCTGCTGGGGCTCGTGCCCCGGAACGCCCAGGGCCGAATCGCCGTGACCCTCCCGGCGCGCAAGATGGTCATTGCCGCGCATGTGGCCGTTACGCCCGAAACTCTCTCGCGGACGCTGCGGGCATTGAGCGATGAAGGCTTGATCGAGGTCTCGGGCGATGAGGTGACCGTCTGCGACGTCGAGAAACTTCGCTGCCATACGCACTGAATCGGCTCCCCTGCGGCGCCGCGCGACCCATGCGTGGCCGGCGCCCGCCGCAATCGCCGGCCCACACGGCTCGGCATCGTGGGCGTGGAGCGTTCGCAGCGGTCATTGTCCCGCCATTTTCGTGATATATCATCGTTACGTCGCTTGCGCGAAAGCGTGGCGTCGGGTTGGAACGGGGCAACGGCGGGCGGAGAATCGACATGAAGACACGGGGAAACAGACGCGCGGGCGGCAGCTCGAGGTCATGGCGCGGCCTTGCTCTGACGATCTGCCTGGCCGCTTCGGCGGGAGCGGTGGCGCACCCTCGGCGCCATTTCGTTCCTCGACCGGTCACGGTCACGGCGGCCAACCGCGCGCGCTACACCGGTATTCTGCCGACCTGGCGGCGCGTTACCCCGGTGGGAACCCTGATCAGCACGCCGAACTTCCCGACCAGCGTCGTGAGCGCCGCGGGACACGTGCTCGTGTTGGCCAATGGTTCGGCGCCATTTCAGACCGTCACCTGGTACGGCCTGGATTTGCGACGGCAGGCGCGTCTGGCGGCCTTCGGCAAGGTGGCGCCTACCCACGCGACCGTCGCCGCGATCGGCGGCAGCACGGCTCAGGCGGAGAATCCGCGGCATGCGGGCGCCGCCGGCATGATCTATTCCACGGACCAGTCGGCGCGACAACGTGTGGCGGAGGCGGCGGCCACGGAGCGGGCCGAGGAGAATCCGCTGCCCGTTCCGACGACGGTCGTCTCCCACGGCGACCTGTTCCAGGGTCTCGATGCGGGCGGGAACGGCATCGTCTATGCGACGGGCGGGGATTCGGACGAGGTGCTGGCCCTGAAGATGACGGACGGCAAAGTCAGGGTGATCCGCCGGTATGTGCTGCAATGGCAGGCGTTTCCCGCGAGCCAGTATCCCTATGTCTACCAGGGGAATCACGAGCAAAAGCCCCGCCGCTTCTACCCGGACTCCGTGACGGCGGGTCCCGAAGACCGCCATCTCTATGTGACGGGCATGCTGGCCAACAGTCTGGCGCGCATCGATATTCGCAGCGGCAGGACTGAGTACGTCAACGTGGGCTCGTACCCGTTCGCGGTGGTCCTGGCCGATGGTGGCCGCCGGCTGGCGGTGAGCGATTGGGCCGGACCCGGCGTCACGATCCTGAGCCGCCGCACTCTCAAGGTGTTGGGAACCGTTCCGACCGGACCGGCGGTGGGACCGCGCACGGTTGCCGCCGGAGTCCATCCCACGGCATTGACGCGCGTGCCTCATGGGCCGGATATCTGGGTGGCCGATGCCAACGACGATGCGCTGGTCGAAGTCGATACTCGGGCGCTCAAGGTGGTGCGGGTGCTCGTGGACAGCCCGTATCCGCACGCGCCGCCCGGCAGTTATCCTGATGCGCTCGCGGTCGCGAATGGCGACCTGTTCGTCGCCAACGCCGGCAACGACGACGTGGCGGTGTTCGACGCCGCCACGGGTGCGCTGCGCGGCCTGATCCCCACGGGCTGGTACCCCAGCGCGCTCACGATCGCTCGGCGGGCTCTGTACGTCGTCGCGGCCAAGGGGCTCGGCACCGGAGCGAACCTGCGCTGGCAGTACATCGGTAACATGATGCACGGCATGCTGCAGCGGGTCTCCCTGCGGAGGCTGTCGAAGAACCTGCCCGCATGGAGCCGCGAAGCGTTGCAAAATGACGGGTTCCAGCGCAGCGAGCGCCGCGCTCTGGTGGAGCGCAACACGCGGACCAGCGCCTTTCTACGCCGGCACATCCGCTACGTGGTCTTCGTGCTTCGCGAGAACAAGACCTTTGACGAAGACCTGGGGGACTATCGTCGGGCCGGAAAGTGGGCCGATCCGCACTTCGATCTCTATGGCCCGAAGGAGTTGCCCAATCTGTATCACTGGGCGGCGCACAACGCGCTGTTCGCGAACTTCATGGCGGACGGGGAAGTCACCGCGCAGGGCCATCAGTGGACGGACGGGGCATCGGATTCGGATGTGGTCCAACGGCTGTGGCCCGAGTACTACTCCGGCCGCGGCCTGGTCTGGAACGCAGGTCCCGGCGGCAGCGGCGCACTGAACCGCGAGGCGCGCGGCAGCCACGATCCCTTCCAGTACGCCAGCAGGACGTTGGGGAACTTCGCCAATCCCTGGATCAGCTATCCCGAGCGCCTTTATCTGTTCAATGATCTGCTCGCGCACCACGTCTCGTTCGAGGATTTCGGCGAGAATCTGACACGCGCCAGAGACGGCGTCATCCGCGCCCGCCTGCTCGTCCACGTCGACCGCACCTATCCCGGCTGGGACCGAATGATCCGCGACAACAGCAGGGTCGCCGCGGCGATCTCGTGGCTCAAGGCGCACCGCGGCAGGACCTTCCCCCATTTCATTTTCATCTGGATACCGGATGATCACACGGCGGGACTCAGTCCGTGTTATTACGCCCCGGACTACTACGTGGCCGACAACGATCATGCCACTGCGCAATTCCTCCACTATCTCGCCGGCACGAGCCAGTGGCGCCACATGGTCGTTTTCCTGGACGAAGACGACGCCCAGAGCGGTGCCGATCACATCAATGCGCATCGTACGCTCGGACTGGCCATGGGACCGTGGGTCAAATCGGGCGACCTGGATACGCAACCGCTGTCGCAAGTGAACATCGTGCGCACCATCGAGGCGGCGCTCGATCTGCCGCCGATGTCCCAATGGGATGCCGGCGCGCGGGTGATCTCCGGCATTTGGCGCCAGACGCCGCGCCGCGACCCCATGCCCGTGCTGCCCATGAGGGTGCCCGTGCGGTTCAACGCGGGACACTGCGGCAACCGGCTGCTGCTGCGGCGCGAGGCGGGTGCGGCCGGCCATGCACTGACCGCGCAGTGGCTCGAGCGTCACACCGCTGCTCACGGCGCCGCAAGCAGGCCCCTCTCGGCCAAACAGCGGTACACCCCGACGTCTCTCTTGAAAGTGTCGGGGCCCGAACAATTGCGCCAAGAATGGATTGCGACCAAGGGCCGCAGGAGCTATGCCGATTTTCGGCGCTATCTGCGCGCCTACGCCGCCGCGCATGGGAATACCGTGGCAGCGTACGAGGCGAACGAGGGTCAGCTTCAATGAGCCGATAGCGCGGCAAGCGCCCGAAAACGCCCCCGAGCGAGCTGACGAGCGCCGTCACGGGCGGGCGGCGATCCGAGGAAGGGGATTGGCGGGCGGGAGCGGAACGCGAACCGAGCCCGTGACGCGCCGGTAACGCAGCAAGTCCGTCTTGCGATCTGCGCCTCAGGTAGAATTCCCCTGCGGCCACCGCCCTGCGAGAAGCTGCCGTCTTACCGCAGGCGCCGCGTGTTGCTGGTCGCAAGCGCGCCAATGCCCGTGACATCCCGGTGGGACACCTGTCGGGCCTGGCCCTATCTCTTATTGTGACTCTCAAACCCCTCGCGGGCCCATGCTCGACTTCGGACGCGATACGTTTCGGTTCCTGCGTGACAACGCCCGCTGGATCGCCAGCGGGTTCCTGCTCACCCTGTTCTCGTCCTTTGGACAGACTTTCTTCATCGGTCTTTCCGGCAATGATCTGCGCGCCAGCTTTCACCTCTCCAGTGGCGCCTTCGGCGGACTGTATATGCTGGCGACTCTGTCGAGCGCGCTCAGCCTGCCGTGGCTCGGTCGTACGCTCGATCTGATGCCGGGCTGGAAGGTCGCCCGGTTCGTCATGCCGATCCTTGCCATGGCCTGCGTCCTGATCGCGGTCGCACCCAACCTCGTGGTGCTGGTCATCGCTCTGTACCTGCTGCGTCTGTTCGGCCAAGGGATGATGAACGAAATCGCCTACACCGAGATGGGGCGGTGGTTCGTCGCCAACCGGGGTCGTGCCATGGCGCTGATCATGCCGGGCCAGCAGGCGGGCATGGCGATCCTGCCGCTGCTCGTCGTGCTGATGGACCGGACGAGCGGCGGTTGGCGGGTGGCGTGGATCGCCTCGGGCGCGCTGGTCGTTCTGGTCGGCTTGCCCTCGATCATGGCGCTGATGAGGGTCGAGCGAACACCACAATCGTCCGAAGCGAAGGCCGGCCGGCGGCACAGCGCGCGCAACTGGACGCGCGCGCAGGTGTTGCGGGACCCGATTCTCTACCTGTTGCTCCTGGGGACTCTGGCGCCGCCCTTCATCCAGACCGTCGTGTTCTTCGAGCAGGACTATCTCATCGATATTCGCCACTATGATCCATTGGTTTTCGCGGCGGCATTCCCGGTAATGTCCGTGATGACAGTGGTGTTCGGCCTGATCTGCGGCCACCTGATCGACCGGCACGGCGCGCTGAAGCTCCTGCCGTTCTTTCTATTGCCGCTCGCCGTCGCATCGGCGGCGGTCGCGCTGATAACGCCCGTCTGGGGCGTATATGTATTCATGCTCCTGCTTGGCATCAGCAGCGGATTCACGTCCACCGTGCTCGGGGCGCTGTGGCCGGAAGTGTATGGTCTCGCGAATCTCGGCGGCATCCGCGCGATCGTCGTGTCGGCCATGGTGTTGGCCACGGCGATCGGACCGGGACTCTCGGGCCTGCTGATCGATAGAGGCATCTCCCTGCCGACCCAGCTGCTGTGGCTGTCCGGCTGGTGTGTTGCGGCCTGCTTCGTGCTGGCCTTTGCCGCTTGGCGGGTCCGGTTGCGCGAGGGACACCATGACGCCGAGCCGGCCCATCCGTGAAGCGCCGGGTAGCGCTGTCGGCGTCGTGACGCCGTACGCGCCGCCCGCGAGATCGGCCGATCCACGCTCGGCGGATGCGCCGGGGTGCCGGCCGCAGCCTTGCGGCAGAGGCCATCGAACGATCCCACGCGGACGGAAGCTCTGACATACCGGGAGCCGAAGCGCAAGGGTTGGCGCCGGCTGTCTGCCGCGGGCCCGGATCCGGCCTGACGCGACGCCAGACGCCGATGACGGGCGCTGCGGATGCCGCGCACGGCCTGCGGCCGCAGCATCCATTACATCGCGCATGCCGCCAATTGAGACGCACGCACTGCCGCAGGCGCTTGGCATTCCAGTATTGTGGTCAACGATAGGGCGCGCTTGAATGATGACTCGTGCACGCGACGTATAATCCATGGCTCGTCAGCCTCTCGGTCCTCGTGGCCATTGCCGTTTCCTATACGGCGCTCATGCTGGCCGGCCGAGTGGCGGATTCGGAACGGTCGGGCGCGCGGGTATGGCTGCTCGGCGGCGCGGCGTCGATGGGCATCGGCATCTGGGCGATGCACTTCATCGGCATGCTCGCCTATTCCGTGCCGGTCCAGCTGCGCTACAACATCCTGATCACGCTGGCTTCGCTGCTGATTGCGATCCTGACCTCGGGCTTTGCGCTGTCGATCGCAAACCGCCCGGACCTGACGGCCGGGCGTCTCGCGATCAGCTCTCTGGTCATGGGTGCCGGCATCGCTGCCATGCATTACACGGGAATGGCGGCGATCCGAATTCGGCCGGCGATCACCTACAACCCGGTGTTGGTTGTGACGTCGGTGCTCATCGCGATCACGGCGTCGTTTGTCGCGTTATGGCTCTTCTTCCAGCTGCGGACCCTGGATCATCGTTTCGTGAGGGTGGTGCGCGCTTCGTCGGCGGTCATCATGGGCTGCGCAATAGCGGGCATGCACTACACCGGGATGATCGCGGCGCGGTTTGCGCCGGGTTCATATTCCTATGGGGGGGCTGCGTTCAACAACGACTGGCTTGGCGTCACCGTCGGCATGGCTGCCTTTGCGGTGCTGGCGATCACGCTCATCACCCTCGTTTACGACGCTCATCTCGAATCGCGCAGCCGGCAGGATGCGCGGCGCCTGGCCAAGCTCAACGAGGAGCTGCGATACGGCAAGAACTTGCTCAGCCTCGCGACACAGGCGGCGGGAATCGCCAGCTGGGAATATGATCTCGCCACCGGACGTTTCCTGTGGACCGAGAACGACATCGCCTCGCTCAGAGACTCGAACCTGGATCCCCGTCACCATGGCGATGCGCTTTTGGCAAGCATCCACCCGGAAGACGCGGCGGCCGTTCGAGCGTCGATCCTGCGCGCGGCGCGGGCGCGACTTGCCACCTGTACGTTCCAACTGCGGGTCGCGGGCTCCGCGGCGATGATCTATCTGCAGGCGCACGCGAAACTGCTGATGGACGCTCAGGGACGCGTGTCTCACCTGCTCGGCGTCTCATGGGATGTGACGGAACAGGTGCGTCAGGAGGAGCGGAGAGTCACGTTGCAGCTCCAGCTGCAGGAGGCGTCGCGCCAGGCGGGCATGGCGGAAGTTGCCACCGGGGTGCTGCACAGCGTGGGGAATGTTCTGAACAGCGTGAGCGTCTCCGCCGCACTGTTGACTTCGCGGCTGCGTGAGTCGCGCGTGGTCAACGTGCGACGCATTGCCCAGCTGCTGCCCGATCGTGCGCCGGCGCTCGCGTCGTTCTTCGCAACCGATCCCCGCGGCAGGGAGCTGCCGGGATACCTGCGCCAGCTCGGCGAGCACCTGCTGCTCGAGAATCGCGAGCTTCAGGAAGAGGTCCGGGGGCTTGCGACCCACGTCGAGCACATCGGCGCGATCGTCGCCGCCCAGCAGACCTATGCGCGCCGCGGCGGCAACGCGGAGGAGCTCGATGTCGCGGAGCTCATCGAGCGCGCCATCGCGCTGCACTTTTCGCTCGGGTCGGATATCACCGTACGCAGGGACTACCATCCCGTCGGACGCGCCATGATCGACCCGCACAAGGTCGTACAGATCCTGGCGAACCTGCTGAGCAACGCCCGCGATGCGATTGGCGAGCAGCCGCAGGGCTCGAAGGTGCTGATCGTGCGTCTGCGCCCGGGGGCGCCGGGCTCGTTCCAGATCGAAGTCGAGGACAGCGGCATCGGGATCAGCGACGAGGCGATGCGGCGCGTGTTCGAGTTCGGGTTCACCACCAAGAAGAACGGCCACGGCTTCGGTTTGCATTCGAGCGCGGCTCTCGCCCGCGAGATGGGCGGGGAGCTCAGCGCGCGCAGCCACGGGACAGGCCGGGGAGCGTGCTTCACGCTCCGGCTGCCGATGACGGGCAGCGAAGCCGAGTCGCAGAGGCAGAGCGCATGAGCGGGCCGGAGCAGCGCGAAGATCCCGTGCGGGTATTGGTGGTGGACGACAATCCGGCCATTCACCGCGATTTCGACAAGATCCTGGCCCGGCCCACGGAGCCGGTGCGCGGACTGGCTGATGTCGAGACGCTCCTTTTCGGCGAGGCCTCTCGCGAAAACCGTCGCGGCATGCCCTACGTGCTGGAATTCGCCATCCAGGGCACAGAGGGCGTCCATCTGGCACGGCAGGCGCGCGAGACCGGCCGGCCGTTTGAAATCGCGTTCATCGACATGAGAATGCCGCCGGGCTGGGACGGGCTCGAGACCATCGAGCGGCTGTGGGCGGTCGACCCGGACATCCAGGTGGTCATTTGCTCGGCGCACTCTGATTACGACTGGCATGACGTGATCGACCGTCTTGGGCAGTCCGATCGTCTGCTGGTGTTGAAGAAGCCGTTCGAACCCATCGAGGTGCTGCAGTGTGCGAGCGCCCTGTCGCGCAAATGGCGGCACGAGCGGGCGCTGCGCAGCCATGTGGAAACGCTCGAGCACGTGGTCGCCACGCGCACCGAGAAGCTCGAGGCCGCCAATCTGCAGCTTCGCCACCTGGCCACCCACGATGCCCTGACGGGACTGCCCAACCGAATCCTGCTCGATGACCGGCTGGCCCGGGCCATGGCGCGCGCCAACCGGGAGGGCACGTCGTTCGCCGCCCTCGTGGTCGATCTGGATCGCTTCAAGCAGATCAACGACACGCTCGGACATCGCGCCGGCGACGCGGTATTGGTGCACGTCTCGCGGCAGTTGCTGTCCGTAACGCGAGACATCGATACCGTGGCGCGTACGGGCGGCGACGAATTCGTCGTTCTCATCAGTCCGAGCGCAGATGCGCAGAGCGCGCTCGGCGTCGCCCAGCGTGCCGGCGACGCACTGCGCGCCCCGGTGCGGATCGGCGAAGTCGAGCTGCACGTGACGGCCAGCATCGGAGTGGCCTATTACCCGATGGACGGCAATTCGGCGGAAAGCCTCATGGCATGCGCGGACGCCGCCATGTACTGTGCGAAACAGCGCGGCCGGAACAACGCGCAGCGCTTCGCCGCGGGCATGGACGCCACGACCGTGGCGCGGGTCAACCTGGAGAGCGATCTGCATCGGGCGATCCAGGCGCGCCAGTTCGAGTTGCACTACCAGCCGAAGGCCGAGACCGGCAGCGGCGAGGTCTACAGCGCGGAGGCTCTCATCCGCTGGCGGCATCCGCAGCGCGGTCTCATCGAGCCGGCTGAGTTCATTCCCGTGGCGCAGGAGTGCGGGCTGATCGCCGACATCGGCGCCTGGGCGCTCCGCGAAGCCTGCCGGCAATGCGCCGAGTGGCGGCGCAACGGCTTACCGACGCCGCGGGTCGCAGTCAACGTGGCGCCGACGCAGTTCCGGCGCGGCGACCTGCTCGACATCGTCCGCGACGCGCTGGCTCAGGCCAATCTCGAGCCGCGCTTTCTCGAGATCGAGCTCGCCGAGAGCGCGGTGATGACCAATCCCGAGGAATCCTCGGCCATACTCGAGCAGCTGAGCCGCATGGGAGTGCTGGTGTCGGTGGACGATTTCGGCACGGGTTACTCGAGCATCAGCTACCTGCGGCGGTTCCCGATCGACAAGCTGAAGATCGATCAATCCTTCGTCAAGGCGCTCGACAGCGAGGTCGACGCCTCGATCGTGCGCGCGATCGTGTCGCTGGCGCACAGTCTGCGGTTGAAGGTCGTCGCGGAGGGCGTCGAGACGCGCGAACAGCTGGCGTTCCTGCAATCCATCGGCTGCGATCAATATCAGGGCTTTCACTTCAGTCCGCCGCTGCCGCCGCAGCAGTTCGCCGCCCTGTTGAGTGAGTGGCAGCGGACGGCGGCTGCGGACTCGCAGGCAGAGACCGCCCGTACCCACAGCAAGCTCTCCGGCTTGAAGCGATGAGCACGCCCGAACGCGGTGCGGCGGCAATGGCAGCCGCCATGATGCGTGACCAGGGTTTCTTCGGGCATGACCGTCGCCTCCGGCGCGCACTCTGATGCCGCGCACTGAATCATAGCGGCGCCGGAGCCCCGCGCCCCGGGCGGCGCTGGGTCGCGATCGCGCCACGGCTCATCGCAGCGGTTGCTCGCTTGATCGAGCCCGATTGCGCCGAGGCGCGCAAGAAACGGGGTGAACGGTTAAATTTGGGACCCTCGAGCAAGGGGCGGACCGCACCGATCATCGAGCCTTTTGCGGACCGCCCGGGGGGCTCACATCCCACGTCAATCCGGGAGGTTTCCCGTGCGAGTACGTAGCGCTGCGATGCTGGTTTTGGGGGCGGCTGCGGCCGTACTGGCCTGTGCCGCAAACGCGGCGATGCCGGTATCCGGGGTCGCACAGGTGCCGCGCGGCGATTATCAAGCGCTGCACTGGCGCTTGATCGGCCCGTTCCGCGGCGGCCGGGTGCTGGCGGTGACCGGCGTGCCGGGGAACAACCGGACATTTTACTTCGGGTCCGTCGACGGCGGGGTGTGGAAGACCGGGAACGCCGGGCGCACGTGGAAGCCGATCTTCGCTCACGAGCCGGTGGGCTCCATCGGCGCCATTGCCGTCGCGCCCTCCGACACGAACGTCATCTACGTGGGCACGGGCGAGGGGGACATGCGCTCGGATGTCGCCCAGGGCGACGGCGTGTATAAGTCGACCAACGGCGGGCGGACCTGGACACATCTGGGATTGGCCGATACTCGGCAGATCGCCCGCATCATAGTCGATCCGCACGACCCCAACATCGTGTTCGTCGCCGCACTCGGCCATCCGTACGGCCCGAATGCCGAACGCGGCGTATTCCGCTCTCTCGACGGCGGACGGCACTGGCAGAAGGTGCTGTACCTGAATGACAACACGGGGGCCGTCGATCTGGCGTTCAAGCCGGGCGATCCCCGGACGGTGTATGCGGCGCTGTGGCAGACGCGCCGGCCGCCATGGAGTGTGTATCCCCCCTCGAACGGGCCGGGAACCGGCCTGTACGTTTCCCACGACGGGGGCGGTCACTGGACGCACATCACGGGACGCGGCTTTCCGGCTCACCCGGGCCGCATCGGCCTCGCGGTGGCGCCCACGCGGCCGGATTGGCTCTACGCCATCGTCGGCGGCGCGTGGAACACCGCGGGTCTGTACCGCTCTGAGGATGGCGGCGTGGCCTGGCGGCGCCTGTCGCGGGATCCGCGGATCACGCAGCGCTGCTGGTATTTCTGCGCGCTCACGGTCGATCCCGCCAACGCCGACCGCCTGTATGTGATGGACACCATCGTGCTGCGCTCGAATGACGGCGGGAAGCATTTCATCGCGCTCAAGGGTGATCCGACGGGCGATGACTACCATCAGCTGTGGATCGATCCCACCGACCCGAAGCGCATGATTCTCGGCTCGGATCAGGGCACGGAGGTCACGCTGGACGGCGGCAAGACCTGGAGCACCTGGTACAACCAGCCGACCGCGCAGGTCTACAAGATCAGCACCGACGACCGCTACCCGTTCTGGGTGTACGGCTCGCAGCAGGACTCGGGAGCCTTTGCGCTGCCGAGCCAGACGATCGGCTACGACGGCATCACGATGGAGGAGTTCCGCGAGCTCACCCCGGGCGGGGAGAACGGCAATGTCGTTCCCGATCCCGAGAATCCAAACATCGTGTACGGCGACGGGACGGGCGAAGCCACCACTGTGCAGAAGCTCGACGTGCGCACCGGCCAGGTGCGCGACGTCGATCCGATGCTGGCCTATCCCAATGCGCGCTACCGCACCGATTGGACGCTGCCGCTGGTGTTCTCGCCCTACGACCACAAGACCCTGTATTTCGCCAATCAGTATCTGTTCAGCACCGACGACGGTGGTTCGCACTGGCGGCGGATCAGCCCTGACCTGAGTCGCAAGAATCCCGGTGTTCCCCCGAATCTCGGCCCGGTCACGGCGGCCGACAACATCGACGTCGGCCCCCGCCGCGGCGTGATCTATTCGATCGCGCCCTCGCCGTTCACCGACCGGGTGATCTGGGTGGGCACGGACGACGGCCTGGTCTGGCGCACCGATGACGGCGGCGCGCACTGGATCAACGTCACTCCGAAGGTGCTGACCCCCTGGTCGAAGGTTGCCGGAATCGTGCTGTCGCACTTCCACCGCGGCACGGCCTACGTGGCCATCGACCGCCATCGCCTGGACGACGAGACGCCGTACATCTACGTGACGCGCAATGACGGCAAGACCTGGAGCCTGATTACCGACGGCATCCCGCGTCATGACTTCGTCAATGTGGTGCGCGAGGATCCGGTCAAGCCCGGGTTGCTGTACGCGGGCACCGAGTATGGTGTGTTCGTGTCGTTCGATGACGGGGCACACTGGCAGTCGTTGCAGCAGAATCTGCCGGTCTCGTCGGTGCGCGACATCAAGATCCGCGACAACGATCTGGTGCTCGCGACGCACGGCCGAGGCGTCTGGATCATGGACGACATCGCCGCGCTGCGGCAGATGGGCGCCGTGCGCCCCGGAGCGGTTACTCTGTTCAAGCCCGAGCCGGCGATCCGGCTGCGGCCCGCCGGCTTTACGGGCACGCCGTTCCCGAAGAGCGAGCCCATGGCGGCCAATCCGCCTTTCGGCGCATACATCGACTACGTTCTGCCGCGCAACGTCACCGGCCCCGTGACGATCACCATTCTCGATGCACGGGACCGCGTCGTGCGACGCTACAGCAGCGCCGAGCGCCTCGTCCCGCCGAATCCCGAGAAGCTGGATTACGCGCCGATCTGGGCGAAGCGGCCGATGGTTCCGGCGGCCACCCCGGGAATGCACCGACTGGTGTGGGATCTGCACTACGCCGCGCCGCGCGCGCCGGGTGCGGTAGGCCCCGAGAAGCCGGGCGTCTGGGCTCCTCCCGGAATGTACACAGTCGATCTGACGGTGGACGGAAGGACGTATCGACAGCCGCTGCGCGTCGAGCCGGATCCGAATGTCGACGTATCGGAGGCGGCTCTGCTCAGCCAGTTCCACCTGGCACGGAAAATCGAGCGCGCCCAGTTCCGGGCCGCGCAGGCCGAAGCCGCGGCCGTCAAGCTGCTCAATGGGCTCGCCACTCGGATGGAGCAGGGCGGCGCCGAGCATGGCGCGGTCACGGCGCTCTATGCGCGGGCGCGCAACCTCTCCGGCGAGCGGCCGTTCCCCCAGCACCACATCGGCTTCGGCGGCGCTCCGCCGCGCAATCTCAGGAGCTTCGTGATGCTGTCACAGGATCTGCTGCACCTGCAGCGGGCCGTCGACGGTGCGGACGCCGCCCCGAGTCCAGATGCGCGAACCGGATACGCGATCGTGTCGCGCCAGCTCGATTCCACACTGGCGGCTTGGCGGCACGTCGAGCAGGTGGATGTGCCGAAGCTCGATGCGCGCCTGAAAGCCGCGGGCGAGGCTCCCATAGTCGATTGACCTCTCGCGGGACGCGGCGGCGAAGCCGCTCGTCCCGCCCCTCTCGGCGCTCGGCGTCGCCGCAACGGCGTGAGCGCTGTCGGTTCAGTCGAGCGCGAATGGGCGCCGCGTTTCCAGGGCGAGCAGCGCCCGCTTGATCGGCAGACCGCCGCCGAAGCCGGTCAGCGCTCCGTTCGCGCCGATCACACGATGGCACGGCACGACGACGGGCAGAGGATTGGCGCCGTTGGCCAGACCGACGGCGCGCGAGGCGCGGGGATTGCCTATGCGGCGCGCGAGCTCGCCGTAGCTGATCGTCGCGCCGTAGGGAACGGCGCAAAGCGCCCGCCACACCCGAAGCTGAAAGGCCGTGCCAGCCGGGGCGAGCGCCAGATCGAACGTGCGGCGATGTCCCGCAAAGTACTCCGCGAGCTGGCGCGCGGCCGCTGCGAACGGCACGTCCGACTCGACCCAACTCCGTTCGGGCCGCAACGGGCGCGGTCCGGACTGGAAATGCACGCGTATCAGGCGGGCGCCGTCGCCGGCCAGCAGGAGCGTGCCGATGGGCGAGTCGACCTCGTGCCAGAAGCACGTATCGCCGGCCATGCCGCCGCGATCTCTGGGTGCCGGATTTGTGCGCGTCATTTTCCGACTCCTGTTCCACACCTTGCGGATCCTGTCCGGCCGGCGCGCGAGGGGCCCGCGGTATACCACAGGTGGACGGCCGCGTAGCCGCGCCACGGGCGCCACGACTCGGCGCGCTGCTCCAATTGCCGCGCGGATAGCGGACCGGAGTTCCCTCCAGCCATGCGCCGCAGCACCAGGTCGGCGCTGGGCAGCGCGTCCGGCTCCCCGAGTGCGCGCAGCGCGATGTATTGCGCAGTCCATGCGCCGAAGCCCGGCAGCGCCTTGAGTCCTGCGCCGACCTCGGCGGGACCTGCGTCGAAGTCCAGGGCGCCCCGCGCGACTGCGTGTGCCAGCGCGCGCAACGCCCGAATGCGAGCGCCGGTGATGCCAAGACCGTCGAGATCGCCGTCGGCGAGCTGCCCGGCCGTCGGAAACAGGTGCGTCAGCGCACCACTGCCGGTGCTCACAGGATCGCCGAGGCGCCGCACCAGCCGCGCCGCTAACGTGCGGGCCGCCGCCACGCTGACCTGTTGTCCCAACACGGCGCGCACCGCGCACTCGAACGGGTCCCAGGCCCCGGGGATGCGCACCCCGGGACGGCGGCGCAACAGCGGGCGCAGCTGCCGGTCCGCCCCGAGGTCGGCGGCAACCTGCCGAGGATCCGCCGCCAGATCGAACATTCGGCGCGCCGCGGCCGCGATCGGCACCAGCGCCGTGGGCGGCGCCGAGCGGACACACAGCTCGAGCGCATCGCGCCCGGGAATGGGGCGCACACAGATCACGGCATGCGACTGGTGCGTGCGGATCAGCCGCGCATACCCGTGGTCGTCGAATGTTTCGAGCCCGGGCACCGCGCGTACACGGAGGAATTCGCCGATCTGCTCCCAGTCGTACGGCGGCCGATAAGCCAGCACGAGCCGGATCTCGCCGGTCGCACCGGCATGGGGCTCTCGGGCGGACAGTCGGCGCAGCGAACGGGGAGAGCGGCCGTACGCCGCGAGAACCGCGTCGTTGAAGCGGCGCAGGCTGGCGTAGCCGGCGGCCAGTGCGACCTCGGTCATCGGCAGCGTGCTGCCGTCGATCAGTCCCTTGGCGAAGTGCAGCCGCCGCGTCTGTGCCAGTGCGAGCGGCGAGGCGCCCACGTGCTGGGCAAACAGCCGATCGAGCTGGCGCGCGCCGAGTCCGAGCCGCGCCGCGAATTGCGGCACGCGTGATTCATCGAGCGCGCCGTCCTGAATCAGCCGCAGCGCCCGCCGCACCACCGCCGAGGTACCCAGCCACGCCGAGGTCCCCGGAGCGGCCTCCGGGCGGCAGCGCAGACAGGGTCTGAAGCCCGCCGCGTGAGCCGCGGCGGCGGTGGCGAAATAGAGTGTGTGGCGGCTCTGTGCGCGGGGCGCGGCCGGACAGATGGGCCGGCAATAGATGCCGGTGGATGTCACGCCGATATAGAACCGGCCGTCGAAGCGCGGGTCGCGGCTGCGCCGTGCGCGCTCCAACATCGACCGTGCGAAGGGCAGTCCTGCATCCACGCCGCGAAGATACGCCCCGGCGGGACGGCTGACTGGCCATTTCAGGACATCAGCCCGGAATGCCGGGCGAGCGGATCAGCCGGCGCGGGCCGCGCCCGCACCGTAGGTTTCCATCAACAGCCCGGTGCCCCCGCGGGAGACGTGCGCGACGACCGCCGTCCGCCGGTGCAGCTTGGTGACCGTGCCGAGATTGATCGCGAACGACAGCACCACCTGTTGGCCCTTGCGCAAGCCGAGATCGGTGGTTTCGATGAACACGCCGGTGGCGCTGAGGTTGACCGCCTTGCACAGCTTGCGGCATCCGCCGGGCACGCTCACGAAGACGATGGTGCGGGCGCGATGGCGGGTGTGCAGCCGACGTTCCACGTTGTGCCTTGCGCTGTGCTGATGAGCCTGACGATGCTGAACGGGCCCATTATGCCTGCATCCGAACGGTGCGGCACACGATTGAACTTATCCGCCCGCGCGCCCGGGCCGGCGCGGTGCCGCAGGCCGCTCAAGCGCCGAGGAAGTCCCCAATGGCACGGCCGAAGCGCTCGGTGTCGACTAGAAACGCGTCATGACCCTCGATGCACGGCAGCGGCACGAACCGGGTGGCGGTGCCCCCCGCTTCCAGCGTGTGCACCAGCGCCTGTTGTTCGCTGATCGGGAACAGCATGTCGGATTCGACGCCGATGATCAACGCGTTCGCCAGATCGGCGCGCCGCCAGACCGCCTGAGGGGTGCCGTGGGCGGCCAGGTCGAAGCGGTCCATGGCGCGCGACAGATAAAGGTAAGCGTTGGCATCGAACGCGGTGACCCATCGCTCGGCCTGGATCTCCAGGTAGCCCTGCACGGCGAACTCCGGCGCGAACGGGACGTCGCGGCGCAAGTCCGCGCGAATGGGCTGGCGATCGAAGCGCTGCGCCCACTCGGCCGCGGACCGGTAGGTCACGGTGCCCAGCTTGCGCGCCAGGCGCATGCCGGCCGCCGGCGGCCGCTCGCGGCCGTAGTGTCCGTTGCGCCAGTCGGGGTCGGAAGTGATCGCATCGCGTTGAATCGACCGCAGCGCGATCGCGAAGGGCGATGCGGCCGCGGTTCCGGAGATGCTCACGAGACGTCGTGCGCCGCCGGGGAACAGTGCCGCGTAGGCCAGCACGACCATGCCTCCCAGCGAAGGTCCCATCACCGTATCGAGTCGCAGGATGCCGAGCGTGTGCACGAGTTCGTGGCCGGCTCGCGCGATGTCTTCGATCGATAGATCGGGGAAGGTCAGTCTATAGGGCTGGCCGGTGCCCGGGTCGAGCGAGGCGGGCCCCGTAGAGCCAAAGCAGCTTCCGAGGGAATTGACGCAGACCACGAAGTAGCGGTCTGTGTCGAGGGCCAGGCCCGGCCCGATCATGCGCTGCCACCAGCCGTCGCGGGGATCTTCGGGGGAGGCGGCCGCATGGGCGGGGGGCGAAAGTCCCGTGAACAGTAAAATGGCGTTGTCGCGCGCGCGATTCAGCCGGCCCCAGGTTTCATAGGCCAGCCGCGCGCCGCGCAAAGTGCCGCCGCGCCACATCGAAAAGTCATCCGGCAGACCGACGTAGCGTCGGGCATCGGGTTCGGACTGGTCGGCGCGGGGGGCGTGCACGGCGGACATCACAATGGCCTTATAGCTCTGAGTCGCTGCCGTCCGGGATGCCTTCGAAAAGCGGCGTCGACAGATACCGCTCACCGGTATCCGGGAGCATCGCGACGATCACTGCGCCGGGCGCTGCTTCCTCAGCCACCTTGAGGGCCGCGGCAAAGGTACCGCCTGAGGAGATGCCGCTGAAGATGCCCTCTGAGCGGGCAAGCTGGCGCGACGCATCAATGGCCTCGGCGTCCGTGACCGGCACGATGCGGTGCGGCACGTCGCGATCGAGCACACCCGGCACGAAGTCGGGTGCCCAGCCTTGGATCTTGTGCGAAGCGAACGGCTTGCCGGACAGCAGTGCCGCGGCGGCCGGCTCCGTGGCGATGATTTGCACGTCGGGACGAGCCAGACGGATCATCTGGCCGACGCCGGTGAGTGTGCCGCCCGTGCCCCAGCCGCTCACGAAGTAATCGAGCCGCCGTCCGGCGAAGTCCTGCAGTATTTCCGGGCCGGTGGTGCTGCGGTGATAGGCCGGGTTGGCGGGGTTTTCGAATTGCCGTGCCAGGAACCAGCCGTGCTCGTGGGCAAGCTCCGCGGCTTTGCGGACCATGCCGGTGCCGCGCTCGGCCGCCGGCGTCAGAACCACCCGTGCTCCGAGCATGCGCATGATCTTGCGCCGCTCGATCGAGAAGCTCTCGACCATGACGGCGACGAAAGGGTAGCCCTTGGCCGCACACACCATGGCCAGCGCGATGCCCGTATTGCCCGACGTGGCCTCGACCACCGTCTGGCCCGGTTTGAGCGCGCCGCTGCGCTCGGCATCTTCGATGATGCCGATCGCCAAGCGGTCCTTGACCGAACTCAGGGGATTGAAGAACTCGCACTTGACGTAAATCGTGACGTGCGCAGGCGCAAGCCGCCTGATCCGCACGATCGGCGTTTTACCGATGGTGTCGAGAATGCTTTCGTAGATCATTTCGTCTTTCTACCCCCGGTTCCGGGGGGTCACAAACAATGGTCGGCTATCTTCTCAGACCCGTAGGTTATGATGCCGCCCCCCGAGGCGGCGCCTTCGCGGGCTTCACCCTGGACCCATGACCCTATCCCTCTGCGCGGTACGATTGCAGAAACTGCTCGCGAGCGCCGGCGTCGGCTCACGCAGGCAGGTCGAGCAGTGGATCCGCGAGGGACGGGTGACCGTGGACGGCCGTCCCGCGCAGCTCGGGGAGCGGGCGGGTGCCGACGCCGATATCCGCCTGGACGGACGTAAACTTGATCTTAGCAGTTTAGCGGGTGCCGAGAGGGCCGAGGCGCTTCTCTACTACAAGCCCACCGGAGAGGTCACGACGCGCCGCGACCCGCAGGGACGGCCCACCGTTTTCGACCGCCTGCCCGGCCCGCGGCATGGCCGGTGGGTCGTGGTGGGACGGCTCGACGTCAATACGGCGGGCCTGCTGCTGTTCACCACGGACGGGACGGTGGCGCACGGCCTGATGCATCCCTCACGACAGATCGAGCGCGAATACCTGGTGCGGCTGCAGGGATGTCCGGATGCGGTGGTGCTCGAACGGTTGCGCCAAGGGGTGATGCTCGAGGACGGTCCCGCCGCGTTCGATCGCATCGTGGAACAGTCTGTGCCGCAAGCGGTGCCGTCACGTAACGCCGCGTACCGGGTGGTGCTGCACGAAGGCCGCAATCGAGAGGTTCGCCGGCTCTGGGCGGCCGCCGGATACGAAGTGAGCCGTCTTCTGCGCGTGCGGTACGGCCCGATCAGCCTTCCCGAGGGCCTTCGGCCCGGACAGTGGCGGTACTTGGACGCCCAGGCGATGGCTGCGCTCGCGGCTGCGGCGGACGGGACTGAGCGCTAGCCCGCTTTCGAGCCCCAAGTGCAATTTGCGCGCCAAAAGTTCATTGACAGCGGCGGGAACGGAAATCAAAATACGCGGCTCGTTTTCGCGGAGGGGTACCCAAGCGGCCAACGGGAGCAGACTGTAAATCTGCCGGCTTACGCCTTCGTAGGTTCGAATCCTACCCCCTCCACCAGGCCGAGCGTGGAAGTGGGCGGCGTGAGTGGGCGGATGCGGCGGCATCAGCGGGTGTAGTTCAATGGTAGAACCTCAGTCTTCCAAGCTGATGACGTGGGTTCGATTCCCATCACCCGCTCCAGGTTCGCGTTGTCCGACACAGCGCCGCGCCCACGTAGCTCAGTCGGTAGAGCACGTCCTTGGTAAGGACGAGGTCACCGGTTCAATCCCGGTCGTGGGCTCCATCGCGTGATGGGCGAGAGTCAGGGTCGATGATCTTTCCGGGGCGCTTAGCCCCCAGATGTCTTTGAGGAATTTTCCATGTCCAAAGAGAAATTCGAGCGCAGCAAGCCCCATGTGAACGTGGGGACGATTGGGCACGTGGATCACGGTAAGACGACGCTGACGGCGGCGCTGACGAAGGTGATGGCCGAGACGTACGGCGGGTCGTTCATGGCGT
>DAIDUQ010000026.1:0-32254 GCA_027456605.1 Steroidobacteraceae bacterium
CGAGCCCGGAGCGGAACGTGAAGAAGCCCTGCTCGACACGCGGCGGCGGCAGCTCGCCATGCTCCTGCACCGCCGCCACGAATCCATGCCAGCGCTCGTCGCTCGCCGTCTGGTTCGGATGCCCCTTGATGAAGCCGAGGCACTGATGTCCGAGTGCCAGGAGGTACCCGGTCATCTCGCGGGCCGCGGCGAAGTCATCGATGCTGACGCACATCGCATCCACCGGCGGCCGGCCGGCGGCCACCGCCACGATGCGCATGCGTGCGGCCTGCAGCTCCGCGCGGATCACCGCCGACTCGCACAGCGGCGGCGGCAACACCACGCCCACCACGCCGCCGGCCACCAGCCGGCGCACCGCGCGCCGCGAGGCCGCCGGTGTGAGCTCGCACTTCTCCAGCACCAGCTGCACGCCGTGGCGGGTCGCCGCATCGAGCGCACCGACCAGAAACTCGCTCAGATAGGACGCGCTCGGGTTGCCGTAGAGCAGGCCCAACCGCTCGCCGCGCGCGCTGGCAAGATTGCGGGCGGCGAGGTTCGGCGAGTAGCCGAGCTGGCGGACCGCCTGCATCACCGTCTGGCGGGTCGAGTCGCTCACATACTGGCCGCCGTTGACCACGCGCGAGACGGTCATTGGCGAGACGCCCGCATAGCGGGCGACGTCCTTGATGGTTACGCTTCTGCGGGCACCACTGCGGGATTTTCGTGCCGGCTTGTTCATCGAATCTGTAGCTATCCCCGCGGACTACTGGTTGTTCACCCACCCCGACAGGCGGCGAACTGTAACATACGCTCGGCGCCCGCAAGGCCTCGATGGTCGAGGCAATTATCATATGATAACGCAACCAGGATCAACCCGTACGCCGCCGGGAGACGCGGCGGGGCGACCGGGCATCCGCGGGCCCGGACCGAGACCGCTGCCGGCGCTTGAACGCCCGCACCGGCTTGACTACCCTGCCTGGGCCGACAGCCGTCCGCCGCCGCGCAGGAGCCCCCGTGCCCCGTAGTTCTCCGGTCGTTCATACCCTGACCACCGGCCGCCGCTTCGCGCGTCGCGGTCTGCCGCGGCGCCGCTGGCAGGACCTGTATCACTTCTACATGACCATCAGCTGGCCACGGCTGTTCGCCAGCTTCGCCGCTTTCCTGATGGTGTTCAATCTGTTGTTTGCCGTGGTTTACTGGCTGCGCGACGGCGGCATCGCCCATCTCAACCCGCCGGGGTACTGGGGCTGTTTCTTCTTCAGTGTCGAGACGCTCGCCACCGTCGGCTACGGCGACATGCACCCGCAAACCCTGTTCACGCACGTGGTCGCCTCGGTCGAGATCTTTACCGGCATGATGAGCCTCGCGGTCATCGCCGGCATGATGTTTGCGCGCTTCTCGCGCCCGACGGCCCGCATCCTCTTCGCCCGCTATGCCGTCATCCGCCCGCTCGACGGCGAGCAGACGCTGATGCTGCGCGCCGCCAACGAGCGGGGGAACGTGATCATGGAAGCGCAGGCGCGATTGCGCCTGGTGCGCGACGAGCGCACCGTTGAAGGCTACTCGATCCGCCGCATTCACGATCTGCGGCTGCGGCGCAGCGAGCAGCCGGCGTTCCTGTTCAGCTGGACACTGATGCATCCGCTCGGCCCCGACAGTCCGCTCGCCGGCGCCACGCTCGAATCGCTCCAGGCGCAGAACGCCTTTCTGATCCTGACGCTCTTCGGCATCGATGAGACCACCGGGCAGACGCTCATGGCGCGCCGCGAGTATCCGGCCGAGGCGCTGCGCTGGCGGCACACCTTCTCCGACATCCTCTCCACCGGCGAGGACGGCGTCGATTACCTCGATTACACGAAATTCCACGACGTCGCGCCGCTGGAGTGAGCGGCGACCGTCGGCTGCGCGCCGAGAACGCCTCAGCCCACGCAGGATCCGCTCACCGCGCTGAGGCGAACTGTGGCGGCAAGCGTCTCCCCGGGCGCGAGCACCCGCAGCCCGGTGATCCCGGGGGGCTCGGGACGATTGAGCGCATCGGGCATGTGGCTCACGGGCTCGAGGCACAGGAAATCCGCGCCCGGCGGCACAAACACGTGCAGCCACCTGAGCGGACCCTCGGCCGTCAGGCGCACGCAAAGCGCCTCCTCGGGCCATTCGAGCTCGGCCCATCCACCCCACCCGTCGAAGCAGTGATCGATCAGACGGTCCTCGGGCAGCGCCTCGACACGCTTCCACTCGCCGAAGTGGCTTCCCGGTACGGCCCGTGTGGGCAGGCACTCTTCGTCGGTGAGCCAGACCTGCGCGACCTCGGTCCGCAGGCGCATGCGCGGCGAGCGGTGAAAATACGGATGCCAGCCCAATCCGGCCGGCATGGGCTCATCGGCCCGGTTCACCAGCGAGAGCTGCACCCGCAGCCCGTCCGCATCGAGCGTGAGCACCTGCCGGGCTCCGTACCGCCAGGGCCACTGCCCGGGCGTGTGCTCGTACGTCAACGCGACTTCCCGGCCCGAGCGCGACTCGACCGACCACGGGTGACGCCACGCCTGGCCGTGCAGCGGATGCGCCTGCGCGGGCGCGTTGCGATCGAGCCGCACCTCGGCCGCACCGAAGCGAAACCGTCCATGCGCGATGCGGTTGGCGAAGGGCACCAGCGGAAAGCCGGAGCTCGACAGGGGCTCGTCGGTTCCGGGCGGCGTGCGACGCAACACCTCCAGGCCGCGAAAGCGCAGGCCCGCGAGCGCGCCACCGAGCTGCGGCAGGACATCGAGGGCGTAATCGCCAGAGGCGAGGCAAACACACTGTGACAGAGAGTTTTCAGACACGGATCGCTCCAGACATTCACACCAGCCGCGGATCGGGAGCCCGCCGCGCTTCGCGCCGCTCCCTACCGGTGTGGCGCCGCGCGGCGCCACACGCGGTACAGCGCCGCGCCGTGCGGCGCGAGCCGCACACGCAACGCCGTCGCGACGCCGAGAGTTCGGCGCCGCCACAGATCGCGCAGACGATAGCTCCGCCCCCGCAGCGACAGAGCGCGCCAAGGCAGACTCAGGGTGCGCGCACGGCCGGCGAGATTGAACGCCGCCAGATACCAGCCGCCGCCGCGCCGCGGGCGCGACAGCCACACCACGAACCGATCGCGCGCCAGGACTTGATGGTCGTCCGTCGCGTCCTGATCGACCGCAATCACCGCACGGTTATCGAGCAACGAGAGGGTCCAGCGGTTCATGCGGGTCAGATTGGCGCCGATCATCAGCGGCGAGCGCGCAATGCACCACAATGTCATATAAGTGCGTTGCTCGGCGTGCGTCAGGCGACTCCAGCGCGCCTGGCCGTACCCGGGATGCGGTCCGAGATAGCCGATCGCGAGCATGTCGGCATCGGGCCAGTGCCCGGGTCGCGCCAGCGGCGCCCAGCGCGCGAGCCGCGCGAACTGGTTGGCCACACCCTGCGGGTAGGCGGTCTTGCTGCGCCATACGTCCCAGACATCGTTGGAGATACGCCACATAGTGGCATCGCGGCGCAATTGCGCCAGTTTATCCAGCGGCGTCGGACCGGGCGAGAGACTGATCACCATTGGCCGTCCAGCGGCGCGCACCGCCTGGGCGAGCATGTGGATATCGGCCGCTGCATACGGCCGGCTGGAGATGCAATCCACCTTGATGAAATCGACGTGCCAACGGGCATAGAGGCGCAGAATCGAATCGTAGTACGCTTGGCCGGCGGCGTTGTCCGCCACCCCGTCGTTGTGCGGGTCCCACGTACACGGCGCATTCAGAACAGCCGCCTGCCGCGCACGAAACGGCGAGCCGGCAATGGGCAGGTTCGCGCGCGCCGCCTCCCGGGGTATGCCGCGCATGATGTGAATGCCGAACTTCAAGCCCAGTGAATGCACATAGTGGGCCAGCGGACCGAACCCCCGACCGCCGGCTGCCGAGGGGAAGCGGTCGGGAGCTGGGATATAGCGACCATGGCGATCCATGGTCAAGACCCCTGGGTGCGCACCGCCGGAGGGTATGGACCAGCCCGCATCGATCACCGCGTAGCGCCAGCCGTAGCGACGCAGGTGCCGGGCCATCCAGCGCACGTTGGCGCGAAATTGCGCCTCGGTGATGGTCTTGCCGTACGCGTCCCAGCTGTTCCAGCCCATGGGGGGCCGGCGCGCGACGTCGCGCGCACCGGCAAGCGCTGGGCAACAGACCAACACAGCGGCCGCCGCGGCCGCCGCGGCCAGCCCCGGCATGCCGCGGGCTCGCCCGACTCCCCCGCCGCCACGGCGGCGGGTTCCCGTGATTGCACGCATCATGTGTTGTCCTCCGCTTTGTGTGCGCACGCCGCGCAGCGCACGCGCACCGGCGCGCCCGAATATTGCACGACGCGGTCGGCCGGTGCCGTGTAATCGTCGCCGGCGGGCGAACCCGGGGCCATGAAGCGGACCCTGAACTGCCGCGTGCGCGCCATGCCCGGATAGCTCCCGATGCGCCGCCCGATGGTGAGCGTTCCGCTCGCCTGATCATAGGTGAAGGGGATCAGCGCGTACTGCCCATGCCGATAGCCGAGCGTGGTGCCCTGATCCTCGTACAGCGTGAAAGCGCCGTTCGCTCCGGTATAGACCAGCAGCGTGATGGGCGCGCCGGGCCGCTCGCCGGTGTACTGGATCGCCGGTCCCACGGGCACGATCGAGCCGGCACGCACGAACAGCGGCTCGCGCGCCAGCGGCGCCGCAACGCTCACCGAGCGGCCGCCGCGATACTCCTGGTTGGTGAAGAAGTCATACCAGAGCGCCCCGGCGGGCAGATACACCGGCCAGCGCCGCGCACGATAACGGTACACCGGGCTCACCAGGAACGCCGGCCCGAACATGTACTCGGTCGCGATGCTGCGCACCCGCGGATCGTGCGGGAAATCCATCTCGAGCGCCTGCATGATCGTGCCGTTGCGCAGCCAGGTATCACCCGCCAGGGTGTAGATGTACGGCATCAGCCGGTAGCGCAGCCTGTCGTAGGATGCCAGGATGTCGTAGATCTTCGTTCCCGGCGGCGAGATGTTGTAGATCTCGCGGTGCGGCGGCATGCCGTGGGAGCGGAAGATCGGACAGAACGCGCCAAACTCGAACCAGCGGGTATAGAGCGCGCGCCATTCGGCCAGGTTGGCCGCATCGGGGTGCACGTAGCGCTGCCTGGGCTCGTAGCCGCCGATGTCCATCGTCCAGTTCGGCAGCCCCGAGAGCGAGTAGCCGATGCCGGCGGCGATCTGGTCCTTCATGTCCGCCCAGCTCGAGGCCGTGTCGCCGCTCCAGACCGCCGCTGCGCAGCGCTGCAGTCCGGCGAAGCCCGAGCGCGACAGGATGAATACCCTGCGCCCGGGGCGCGAGCGCAGATTGCCGTGATAGACACCGCACACGTGCTCGAGCGCATAGGTATTGAACAGCGCGGCGCCGGGTCCGAGCGGCGTCGGCGTCATGAACGCTTCCCGCTCGGCGATCGAGGTATTCGACACCATGTCCGGCTCGTCGGAATCCAGCCACCAGGCGTCCACACCGAGCATCCCCAGGTTGCGCTCGATCTGGCTCCAGTACAGGTGGCGCGCCGCAGCCGAGAACGGATCGTAGAAACCGAACGTGAAGCCCGGGCGCACCCAGTCCTTGATGCCGAGCTTCAAGGTGAGCGGGAAGATGTCGCCGTGCGCGGCGAGCTGCTTGAAGTTGGCCGTGCTCGGGTAGAACTTCGGCCACACGGAGACCATGAAATGCGCGTGCAACGCGTGCACCTTGGCAATCATGGCGCGCGGATCCGGATAACGCCGCCGGTCGAACCGGTCCGAGCCCCAGGCGTCCCGTTTCCAGTACCGCCAGTCCTGCACGATGTTGTCGAGCGGCAGGCCGAGCCGGCGGTACGTCTCGACCACCCGCAGTATCTGCTTCTGTGTCTTGTAGTAATTGCGGCTCTGCCAGTAGCCGTACGCCCAGCGCGGCAGCAGTACCGCGCGGCCGGTGACCTGGCGATAGCCCGCGATCACCTGATCGAGGTCATGACCGCGAATGAAGTAGTAGTCGATCGCACGGCCGAGCTGCGAGTACAGGGACAATCTGTCGCGCACGGTCTTGGGGCGCGGCGGGCGATGCAGCAATGCGATGTACCCGCCCTGGCGGTTCCAGACGAGGCGGATCGCCAGAGGTTTGCCGGCCCGCATGCGCACGCGGAAGTCGTCGAACCAGGGATTCCAGCTCTGCCGCCACGTGTCGATGACCTTGCGCCCGCCGAGCCACAGTCGCTGGGAATCGCTGCCGTAGAGGGTGAAGGTCTGCAGTCCGGTGGTGCGTGCCTCGATCTTGCCGGTCCAAACAACCTTTACCCGCGGCAGATTGACCAGCGCCTTGGGGAACGATCGCGGATAGTGGTCGTGCCAGGTGAGGTATTGGTAGTCGATGTTGCGTTCGGTGCGCGTGAGAACCAGCTTTCCGTCGACGTAGTAGCGGGCCGTCAGCCCGCCGCGCCTGCCCTGCGCGTTGAAGAGGATCAATGAACGAGACAGCGGCTGCCAGGGCCGCGGATTACCGAAACGCGTGATGGAGTCGTTGTCCCAGAGGATGCCGTAATTTCGGCTCGCCACCACGAACGGCACCGCGATGCTCATGTTGTGCTGGGCCAGCGTCAGGCTCCGGCCCCTGTAATTGATGAGCCCGGTCTGCTGCTGGCCGAGCCCGTAGAAAGCCTCGCCGGGTCGCGACTGGAACTGCTGACGGATGGCGTAGTAGGCGCGGCCATCCACCGTCACCGGCTGGAAGCTGCTGCCCCCGGGAAGCTCGCGCGTGATGATCCGCCCGCGCGCGTTCTTGAACACGACCTGCCCGTCGGCCAAGCGCACCTCGGCGGTCAGCCGGCCGGTCGACAGTGCTACCGCGCCCGGCACCGCCGCCACCGTGAACGGCACGCGCGAGCTGCCGGTGCGTACCGCCATCAGGCTGGCCGGCAGCGCCAGATTCGTGCCCGGGAAGGCGGTCACGCGAATAATCTCGGGCGAAACGACTTCCAGTCGAACCCGCCGGGCCGGGCCCACTGCCGGCGTGACGATGATGCCCTGCGGGATCCGCACGTAAGAGCCGGCGTCCGCGGCCTGCGCCGGCAGAGCCGACAGTCCCAGTGCCAGTGCGGTCAGAAGCGCGGCGAGTCGCGCGGCACGGTCCAGGGCACGAGCGCAGCGCATCGAATTCGCAACGCTCCGGCCCGCAGCCAGTGCACGCGGCTTCCGCCCCGCAGAATCAGTTGCACGAAAAATCTGTGTCATGGACCCCCGCACCTGCTCGGAAAACCGCAAAACGCGCCCCGCACGGCACCCAGTGTCGCTATCCCGCGGCGCACAGCCGCGGCGCAATCGCGCCCGCGGCGCTGAGCGCCCGGTACGCCTCCGACACGGCGCCCGCAAATGCCGGTGCCGCGGCGAGCGGCGCCGGGAACACCTCCCGCAGCGCCAGGAAGCCGGCGACGTCCCCGCGCGGATCACCCGTGCAATCGCGCCCGAGCGCCAGCAGCTGCTCGGCCAGCGGATCGGTGAGCTCGCCTCCGGTGCGCGCGCGCTCGACGATGAAGCGGATCCACGCGGCCACCGGTACCGCCAACCGCTCGAGCGGCCGGCCGGCCGCGAGCGCCTCGGCCAGCGTCGGCAACAGCCGCACCGGCAGTTTCTTGGAGCCATCCCAAGCGATCTGCTCGAGTTGATGGCGCACGCTCGGGTTGCGGAAGCGCCCGAGCGTCGCCTCGATGTAGGCGCCGATGTCGATCACCCCGCCACCGGTGAGGCTCGGGGTGATGTCGCAGCGCATCAGATGCTCCACCAGCCGCGCGAGCGGCCCGTCGATCATCGCCTCGGCCACAGTCGTGTGCCCACGAAGCAGGCCGACGTAAGCCAAGGTGGAGTGCGCGGCATTGAGGAGCCGGAGCTTGGCCCGCTCGTAAACCCCGACATCGTTCGTGAGCTGCACACCCACGGATGCCCAGTCGGCGACGCGCACTTGCGGCAGGTCCTCGATCACCCACTGGGTGAACATCTCGCGCTGCACCGGCCAGGCGTCCGTCAGACCCGTCGCCTGCGCCACGCGCTCGAGGAGGCGCTCGTCGGTGGCCGGGGTGATGCTGTCCACCATGGTGCGCGGGAAGGCCACTTCCCGCTCGATCCAGCGGGCGAGCTCGCCGCTGCGCCGCGCCGCGAATGCGACAACCGCCGCGCGCAGCGTCGGGCCGTTATCCGCCAGATTGTCGCAGCTCACGACCGCACAGGGCGGATGGCCGCTGGCGTGGCGGCGGCGCAGCCCTTCGGCGAGGAAGCCGATGACGCCGCGGGGACGGTCGGGAACGGCCAAGTCGTGCTGGACGTCGGGATGCGACACGTCGAGTTGCCCGCCGCCCTCGAGGCAGTAGCCCTTCTCGGTCACGGTGAGCGTGATGAGCCGCGTATGGGGCGACTCGAGCCGGGCGAAGACAGCGTCCGGCTCACGCGCGGCGAGCAGGATCTCGCGCAGCGCGCCAATGACGCGCACCGGCGCCTCCGGGCCCAGCTCGGCGAGACAGTACAGATAATCCTGCGGCGCCAGCGCATCGCGGACGCCGGCGCTGTGCAGCGCCACCGCGCTGATCGCCCAGCGCGGGTCGTGCTCGAGCAGCCGATCAGCGTAGTAGGCCTGGTGCGCGCGGTGAAACGCGCCGGGCCCGAAGTGCGCCCAGCCCACCCCACAGGTGGCGCGCACATAGGCCGGACGGGCCGTACCCGGCTGCGCACGGCCCAAAGTCTGTTCGCTCAATCGCAGAGGCATGATTGAATAGGCATCGATGGTAGCGTTATCATACTAGCAGGAAATCGACCGATCGGAGGGGGTCATGTTTCAGGGGAGCACGGGTTCCGGCCGGCGCAAGCCGTGTGCGGCGCACAGCGTCGCGCTCGCCGCACTGCTGATTCTGGGCGGGCTCGGTACCGCGCGCGCCGCTGACGGTCATCGCCTGTGGCTGCGTTATGTTCCCGTCCACGGTCGCCGGCTCGAGCGCTATCGGCAGGCGGCGACCGAACTGGTGCCGGCGGGAGGGCCGCAGCCGACAGTCCGCGACACGGAGGCGGAACTCGAGCGCGGGCTTTCGGGGATGCTCGGCCGGGCAATCCCGAACGCCGCGCAGGTCACGATCAACGGCGCCATTCTGTTCGGCACGCCCAAGGCCTCACCCCTCATCCGCTCGCTGCGCCTCGACCTGGCGCGGGTCGGTGCGCAAGGCTACCTCATCCGCACCCTCACGGTCGACGGTCATCGCACGACGGTGATCGCCGGCAACACCGACATCGGCGTGCTCTACGGCGCGTTCCGCTTTCTGCGGCAAATCCAGACACGCCGCCCGATCAGCCGGCTCGATATCGTATCGCGGCCGAAGATTCGCTTCCGGGTGCTCGACTTCTGGGACAACCTCGACGGCACCGTGGAGCGCGGTTACGCCGGGAGCTCCATCTGGAAATGGGACGAGCTGCCGCAATACCTCTCGCCGCGCTATACCGAGCTCGCGCGCGCCTGCGCCTCGATCGGCATCAACGGCGTGGTGCTGAACAACGTCAACGCCAGTCCATACATCCTGACGCCACTCTATCTGGAGAAGGTCGCCGCGCTCAGCCGCGTACTGCGCCCGTATGGCATCCGGGTCTATCTGTCGGTGCCGTTCAGCGCCCCGATCACGGTCGGGCGCCTCGCGACCGCCGACCCGCTCGCTCCGGCCGTGCAGGCCTGGTGGCGCAAGAAAGTTGCGCAGATCTACCACGACGTGCCGGACTTCGGCGGCTTCCTGACCAAAGCGGACTCCGAGGGCGAGCCGGGACCCGAGCAGTACGGGCGCACGCAGGCGCAGGGCGCGAACGTGCTCGCCCAGGCGCTGGCACCCTACGGCGGCATCGTGATGTGGCGCACGTTCGTCTATTCGACGAACCCGCATTCCGAAGACCGCGTCATGCAGGCGTACGACATCTTCAAGCCGCTCGACGGCAAGTTCGACCCGAACGTCATCTTGCAGAACAAGAACGGCCCGCTCGACTTCCAGCCGCGCGAGCCGTTCAATCCTCTGTTCGGCGCCATGCCCAAGAGCAACGAGATGCTGGAGCTCGAGATCACCAAGGAATATCTCGGCCAGCAGACGAGCTTGGTGTACCTCGGGACGCTGTTCAAGGGGGCGTTGCGCGCGGACACCTGGCGACGCGGACGCGGCTCGACCGTCGCCCGGGTGATCGACGGCTCGCTCTACGGCGAGCATGACACCGGGATCGCCGGCGTCGCCAACATAGGCTCGGACCGCAACTGGTGCGGCTCGATCTTCAATCAGTCCAACTGGTACGCATTCGGCCGGCTCGCCTGGAACCCGTACGCCTCCGCCCGCGACATCGCCGCCGACTGGGTCCGCATGACCTTCACCAGCAATCCGGCGTTCGTGCGGCCGGTGGTGCACATGATGATGATCTCCCGCGAGGCGGTGGTGAACTACATGGATCCGCTCGGACTGGCGAGTCAGATGGAGGCTGGCACGCATTTCGGGCCGGGGCCCTGGATTCACCCGGGCCCGCACATGCCGCCGGACTGGTCGAGCACGTATTACAGCCGGGCGAACGCCGAGGGCATCGGCTTCAATCGCACAGCCACCGGAAGCGATGCGGTCTCCCAATACGCGCCGCACGTGGCCGCGAAATTCGCCAGCCTGAAGCGCTGCCCGCTGGACCTGCTGCTGTGGTTTCACCACGTGCCGTGGACATATCGCCTGCGCACGGGCCACACTCTGTGGAATTCTCTCCTCAGGCACTACCAGCGCGGCGTCGACACCGTCAAGCGCATGCGCATGACCTGGGATGGGCTGGCCCGCTACGTCGATCCGCAGCGCTTCCGCCTCACCGCGGACTTCCTCGTCATCCAACAGCACAACGCCCAATGGTGGCGCGATGCCAGCATCGCCTACTGGGAGTCGATTTCGCACTTGCCGCTGCCGCCCGGAATCGCTCCGCCACCGTTCCCGCTGAAGGCCTACGAGGCGTTCTGCATCCCCTACGTCGCGGGCACACCCGGGGCGAAACCGCCCTGCGCGCCCGACAACGGGCCGGTACCGTATTGAGCGCGCGCGCCCGACGCCTCGGTGGGCCGGAGCAGTACATTATGATGTGTCCGTAATGAGGCTCGCGGAGGCTCGCGAATGAATGAGGGATCCCCGTCGACCGCCGGCGCCATACACCCGGACCGGCTGTTCCCGGCCGATCCGGGCGCACGCGCCATCGCCCGCAGTCTCTATGCGCAGGTGCGGGCGCTGCCTCTGATCAGCCCGCACGGACACACCGATCCGCGGTGGTTCGCGACCAACGAGCCGTTCAGCGACCCCGCCTCGCTGCTGCTGACGCCCGATCATTACATCACTCGCATGCTCTACAGCCAGGGGGTGGCACTCGAAGCGCTCGGGGTGCCCGCTGGGGACGCGCGCAGCGCGCGCCCCGAGCCGCGCGTGATCTGGCGAACGTTTGCGGCGCACTATCATCTGTTCCGCGGCACACCCACGCGGCTGTGGCTGGATTGGGTGCTCGCCGAGGTGTTCGGAATCGACGTGCCGCTCGCGCCGGAAAATGCCGATCGTTCGTTCGAGCGCATCAGCGAACGCCTCGCGCAGCCGGCCTACCGGCCGCGCGCGCTGTTCGAGCGCTTCGGTATCGAAGTGCTGGCAACCACCGAATCCCCGCTCGATACCCTCGAGCACCACGCCGCGATCCGCGCCAGCGGCTGGCCTGGGCGCATCATCACCGCGTACCGCCCCGACCCGGTCGTCGATCCGCAAACCCTAGGGTTCCTCGAGAACCTGACCCGCTTCAGCGAGCTGACGGGATCCGATGCGTTGACGTGGCGCGGGTACCTGGAGGCGCACCGGACGCGGCGGGCGTTCTTTGCGCGGTTCGGCGCAACCTCCACCGACCACGGCCATCCCACGGCGCGCACCGCCGACCTCGGTGAGCGCGAGAGGGAGGCGCTGTTCCAGCGCGTGGTGCGCAGCGCGCAGGCGGGCACGCTGCACGGCGATGACGCGGAGGCGTTTCGCGCCCAAATGCTCACCGAGATGGCCCGCATGAGTCTCGAGGACGGAATGGTCCTGCAGATCCACCCGGGCGCCTGGCGCAATCACAACGCGCCGCTGCACGCGCGGTTCGGCGAGAACATCGGCGCCGACATTCCGACCGCGACCGATTACGTGGCTGCGCTCCGACCGCTGCTGAACCGCTTCGGCAATGAGCGCGCTCTCACCGTCATCGTCTTCACGCTCGATGAGTCGAGCTACAGCCGCGAGCTCGCGCCGCTCGCCGGGCACTACCCGGCGCTGAAGCTCGGACCCGCCTGGTGGTTTCATGACAGTCCCGAGGGACTGATGCGCTTTCGTGAACGGACCACCGAGACCGCCGGCTTCTACAACACCGTGGGCTTCAACGACGATACGCGCGCATTCTTCTCCATCCCGGCGCGCCACGATGCGGCCCGGCGCATCGACTGCTCGTTCCTCGCGCGCCTCGTGGCCGAGCATCGCCTGCCGGAGGGCGAAGCGCTGCAAGTGGCTCGCGACCTCGCCTATCGGCTGCCGAAGCAGGCCTACCGTCTCTGACCGCGGCAAGCCGCCACGCCCCCGTCGGCGGCAGCGGATTTTCCCGGTCCACTCTCGCTTTGCCGGATCGTCTCCTCCGCTGAGGCGCCCGGCGGTTTCACGCCGCAGGCATTGCCACTGGCGTAAACGTCAGCCGCTGCCCGGCGTGCGTGGAGACGGTAAGGACCGCCCCATGCAGCACCACCGGCCTTTCGCCCGCGATCCGCAACATCACCGCTCGCCGCGCACCCCACGGATTGGCAAGCCTGCACGCGCCGCCGCGGCCGCTGACGATCCGCACGTACGCCACGCGACCGGCGGTCATCCTACTCGAAACCCGGAAATCCCCGACCGCCAGCAGATCACCGAACGAGGCATCCTGCATCTTCGGCCAGTCGGCGAACACGTGAATGTTCCTTTGATAGCTCTGCAGCAGCATTGCTGCAATGGTTGTCGGAACGGTGGCCTCGTTTTCGATCCCGCCGGCCGGCATGGCAAAGGCGAAATTCGGATAGCCGATATGGGTTACCAACAGACGCAGATGGCGCAAGATGACCTCGGGGTGATACCCGACGTCGGCGGCGGCCGGATAGAAGCTCGAGGTATCATTGTTGTCATACCAGAGCCGCATGTCATTGACCGTATCGAGCGCCGCCCGCCGCAGCCGCGGCCGGCTCTCCAGGCCGATGTTCCAGGCCGGAAACACCACCTGCAGCGAATCCATCCCGGCGGAGGAGCCGACCGGTCGCACCGGCGGATTCGGGCCAAAGCGGTCTCCCTGGCTGATATTCACCCACTGCATGCCGCGCTCGCTTTGCAGGATCACCGGAGTGTCGCGGGGAATCGGCCGGCCGATCGCCGCGCGGATCGCCGCCACGCGGCGTGCCGGGGCGATGGGCAGAGGGCTCAGATGCGCATCGATGCGCCGCCAGGTCGCCCGCTCCCTCTTGTCCCTGTGCAGCTGTCGGCTCATGGCGATCAGCGCCGGATACAACATCCGCAAGAAGCCGATCGTAGTCGCAGGGTTCTGGTCGTCCGCCGGGCCCCACAAGTGCTCATCTGGCGCATCGTCATCGTCGACGTACCTGCCGTGCACCCAGCGCAGATCGTGATCCCAGAACCGTGCGACTCCGGTCAGGAACGGCCAGACCTTGCGCGCGTAGGCGGCGCTGTCCGTATAGCGCCAGCGCTGAATGCAGTCGAGCGCCGCGAACAGCGCATCGCTCTTCTGATCGAGCGAGCGGAAATTGTCCGCACTCCAGCCCGGTGACGGCGCGAGATGCGTGTAGTACAGCAGCCCATGCTCGTGCAGCTTGCGGGCCAGTCCCTTGCCGCGCTTCATCCACGCGAGCAAAGGAACGTCGTAGGGATCGGCCAGACTCACGTGATGAGTCGGATACGCCGCCCAGAACGGCGCTTCATAGTTGTAGTCCAGGGTGTAATCGCCCTGCCACCCCATGTGAGTGGAGGTGATCCAGTTGCCCCACAGACCGGGGGCGACATGACCCGCCCGGCTGCAGGAGGCGAGCACGTACAGCGATCCATACCACCACGCCTGCAGCGTCTTGTCCGGTATGTCCACGTAGGACTTCGACCAGAACCTGCGCCACCACGCCAGGTGCCGCGACCAGCTCGCCACCATACTTGCCGCATCGGCACGGCCCACTGCACGCAGGGCCGCCTGGAAATATCCCGGCTCATCGCGATCATCGAAGGCAGCCACAAGGACCGTGACGCGCCCGTCCGGCGGGACCGTGAATTGTGTCGCCCCCTGGCGCACCGTGGCGTCGGCGCCGAGCACGCGCAGCGCGAGCACGCCCACAGGCCCGATGCCGCCAAAGGGAATCCGCGCATCGCCGGGATGCGTGGCCGCCCACTCCCATTGAGGACCCATGACTTGCCTGGCCGTCGGGAAATTCCGGGTCGCCCCGACCCGGGTCCCATTCTCCAGCAAGACCAGCTGCGTACCGTCGTAGGCGACCGTGACCTCGATCCATCGATGCAGCGGCAGCGCCCGCCGTGCCGTGACGAGGGTTCCGTTCAGATTGGCGACCAGCCGTCCGTGCGCGACATAAACCAATAGGCCTGCGAGCGCGCCCTGCGCCCGCGGCACATCATGGCCGCGAAGATTCCCCAGCGGATCCATCGGATCCACCCTTTGCTTCATCCAGCGATGCGCGACCGCAGCGGAAAAGATCACCCCTCTCCCGTTGGCGCCGCTCACTCTGACCTTCGCACGCACGGTAAAGCGGCGGACCGGCATGATGATGTCGCCACACGGGAACGAAGTCACTGCATCCACTTCGGCCGCAGGCACATGCCAAGCGTAGAGCAGCCGGCGCGACCCAATCGTCGCCCCGGACACAAGATCGCTCGCGAACACTCGCACCAATCGAATTCCGACATTCGATGCCCGAACATGCCCGGGCCTCGCACCCCCAATAGTTGCGCGCACCGTCTCCGGCGATACGCGCAGCCAACGTACATCGCCAATGTTTCCGCTCAGGGTCCGAAGATCCCTGTGCCCGAAGGCATCGCGCAGCACGGCCCGCACGCGCAACGGTTCCTCGCCCGGATTGTTCAGCTGCACGGCAAACAGATCCCGCCCGTCGAACACCCATGCACGCCAGCGCAGCGCGCGGAAATCACGCACAAAGCGCGCGGTCACGTCCGCCGGACCGATGTTCTGCCGCAGCCGCGCCGTAGCGCCCCGCAACGCTGGGATTTCCAGAGTCAGCCGGCCAACGGGCATGATGCGCCCGCGCAGCACGCTCCAGAAGCCATCCCGACCGACATAAAACTCCTGACGATCGGCACTGCCCCCAATCGCCACACCCAGGCTGCCGTTACCAATCAGCGCCCCCGGTGTCATCAGCGGCGAGACGATGTTTCCCGGCATTTTCGCCCACGCGCCATGAACCCCCGCAACGATGCTCAGCGCGGCTTGCGCAACGGCGACGCCGGAACCGCGGCCCGCAGCCCGCACCGGCGCGTGCACACCCGCGGCGATGCACAGCAGCAGCGCCGCACTGCGCCGCGCAGTGCCCCATCCCGCCCGAGTCCGCAGCCGCACGCGCGCCGTCCTCATCGCCTCACCCGGCGTGACTGCCGTTCAATGGTGTCGTGCGAGCGGAATGTGATAGATATCGATACTGAGCGGCGCGACCGTGATGCGCCGGCCGAAGTTGCTCACCTCGTACTGCTTCACCACGACCTGCCGCTTGTGCCCCAGGGTATCGGCCGCGTTCAGGCTTGGCCCGGTCATCCGCCACAGCGTCGCCCGTCCGCCGAGCACTCCGCCAGCCACGTGCAGCACGAATCGCCGCGGGGAGTGCGTCGCGTTCACCACGGCAAGACTCAAGTACCGGCGATGCGGCGATACCGCTGCCACCATGTCGAGCGGATAGGTCGGGCTGCCCGGCTCGGTATGGGGGAAATCCCCGAACACGTGATGTCTCGGCACGGGCTGGGGTGAATTGCCGGTCAGCGCCACGGGAATCAGCCCCGGGCCCATATGCCCGGTGTACAGTTTGAACAAATACCCGGTCGTGTTAAGTATCGCTTGCGTGCGGGTGAAATCGAGCGTCGAGACTCCCATCGTGAAGGCCGACATGCGCAGCGCAGCCGTATGCCGCAGCATCTCGTTGAACATCATCGCATAGGCCATCGCCAGCTTCAGATTCGGCGGCACGCCCGTGTAGGCATACTCGTCGATGGACATGAAGGTCTTTTTCTTGATCATCCGCGGGAACAGCCGCTGGTACGCATGCCATTCCTCGACTTTCAGGTGCACCACGTCCGAGGGGACCCTAACCCATTGCAAGAGCGTCGGATGTGGCCGCGCCGGGCTCGCCGCAGGATGCACCCCCGGCACGGCGCTCGCGTACCAATGCTGGGTGATGCCGTCGAAGTAGCCCCAGGAGTGCTTCAGGAACCCACAGGTGAAGTCGCCCTTGGAGCAGATCGCCGCGTGTTTGTCCGTGTTGATTCTCTCGTCGGGCATATCGCCAGAGGCGAGCAGCGTAATCGATGGATCCACCCGGCGCATGGCACGCGCGAACTCGTTGTTCTTCAGCACGTAATACTTCACGCTCGTGTGGCCAAGCTCCCACTTGCCGTACGGCTCGTTGCCGATGTTCCAGATCTTCACGTCGTACGGCGCAGGATGCCCGTCGCGCGCGCGCATCGCCCCGTAGCGCGTCAACACCGAGCCGTTCATGTATTCGACTTCCCGTGCCGCGGAATGCGCGCCGCCGAAGCCCGCGTTCACCGTGATGTAGGGCCGCGTGTCGATCAGCCGGCACAGTGTCATGAATTCGTCCAACCCGACGTCGTCAGATTTCACCGCGTTCCAGGCGTGGTCGAAGAACGGCGGGCGACTGGCCCGATCACCCACGGTGTGGTACCAGTTCAAGTCCGATACGTAATTGCCGCCCGGAAAGCGCATGAAGCCAAAATGCTCGGAGCGCAGCAACCGGATCGGGCCCGGCCGGAAGCCATCCACGTTGTCTTCAGGCATGAGCGAGACGGCGCCGACGGTGAAGGTCCCGGCGCCCGTGCCCGTCACCTCGAAGCGGGCGTCCTGGGTGCTCGCGCCGGCCGTGAAGTGAACCGGCAGCCGGGTGAAGTGCGCCGGTACGTACGCGAATGTGACCGTCCGGCGATCGTTCGTGGCCGTGCCCCAAGCCAGTGACGCACTCACGCGCACTCCGGGCGATCCCCGCAGGTACACGTAGCCGGTATAGCGCCTGCCCTTCACGACCGCGAGACCGGCCTGCCGGATCCCGTGCGGCGCCGTGGCAGCGAGCGTGATTCGCGGACTATGCGTCCCCACGAAGGGCGCATGCGTGTCCATCACCACGAATCGAGCCGGCCCCACCGGATGCCAGCGCCGCGTCTGCATCCCCGGAAACGGACTGTGTGCCCGCCGCGGCGGTTCGGCTGAGCGCGGCAGAATGGGATTAAAGAACTTGCGGTCATCGAGCAACTGCGACCACAGGCTGACGTGTACGAGTTGACCCAGGTTCTCGATGAACATCCCATATTCATATCTCGAGATCGGCCGGGCCGTCTCGCGCAGGTCGATGTGCACGACCAAGCGGCCCGGCCTCCGCACCGACGCATGCGCCGCCAGGCCCGCCGTGGCGAGCCACAAACCCGCCGCGACGCCCGGCACGAGCCGCAGACACCGCGCGCCGCGCGCCGCCGCCCCCCGGAAGCGCTGCCCACTTCCAGTGAGGGCATCACGCCAGCCCCCGAAAGAATGAGCTGCATCAGTGCGTTGCATGGATCACCTCGACGAGTTTTCTGTCCGGTACCGACCATGCCTTCGCACCCGTATGGGTGAGGCGCCGGGTCCTGTTGTCCCGGTGCAGCACGGTGATTCGCCCATCCTTGGCATAGTCGTACGTTCTGCCATGGTCCTCGACCCCATCGAAAGTGGCGCTGGCACACAGGTATTTGCCAAAAGTGCTCGACACGTTGACACCTCGCGCAATCGGGTTGTCCCCACCGCGGCGCTCGACGCAGGGGGAGAGCGTCGAGCGCCGCATCGCATGGCTTGGAACCGACCCCACGGCGCGGCGCAAGTCGGGCCAAGACTTTACACCGCTACGCTTCGAGCCTGACGCGGCTGCGCAGGCGGATGTCCGCCGAGGACGAGCCGATCATCAGATCGACATCGCCGGGCTGGACGACGAATCGATACTGCGTCTCGTCCCAGTAGCACAGCGCCGGATCGGCGTGCGGCAGCGTGAAGCGCACGGTCCGGCTGGCGCCGCCGGCGAGGTGCACACGCTCGAATCCCACCAGCTGCTTGATGGGGCGCTGCACGGTGCCCCCCGCAACATGCACGTAGAACTGCACCACCTCATCGCCCTCGCGCGCCCCCGTATTGGTGAGACGCATCTCGACGCTGATCCCGCCGCCGCGCTCGATGACATCACCGATCACCCGCAGATCCGAGTATTCGAAGGTGGTGTAGCTGAGGCCGTGCCCGAACGGATACAGCGGCACGCCCTGGAAGTACATGTAGGTGCGGCCGTTGCGGATATTGTAGTCGTGGAATGCGGGAAGGTCCGAGGCGTGCCGGTACCACGTGGTGCCGACCTTGCCGCCCGGGTTGTACGCCCCGAAAATGACATCCGCGAGCGCGTGACCCTGCTCCTGTCCGAGATACATGCCCCCGACGATGGCCGGCAGGTTGTCCTGCTCCCAGATGACCGCCACGGGACAGTTGGAGACAATCACCAGGATGGTCTTCGGGTTGACGGCATGCACGGCCTTGGCCAGTTCGTGCTGGACGCCCGGCAGGTGCAGATAGGTTCGGTCGTGCGCCTCGTGATCGATCTGCTGGCTGTCACCGAGGAACAGCAGCGCCACATCGGCTTCCTTCGCGGCCTCCAGGGCGGCATCCCACAACTTCTCGTCCTTGGGGCCCGCCATGGTGCAACCGATCGCATAGGTGACTTGCACGCGGTCGTTGCGGAAGGTCATCGACGGCGGGCCCACGTACTTGTGCGGCCCGAAGTGGTCCGACCAGTTCTCGTACCAGTCCTTGCGGGGCGGATTGGGCGGCGTGGGAATGCCGAAGTGATCCAGCATGCCATCGAGCGGGGCAACTCGATGCGACGGTCGGCCGCTGTAATTGCCCAGATGACAATACTGCGCCTGTGGTCCGATGACCGCGAGCTTGCGGATGCTCGCCGAGCTCAGCGGCAGGGTGTCGTTCTCGTTCTTGAACAGCACGATCGACTGGCGGCCCATTTCTCGGCACAGGTCGCGATGCGCCTGACTGCCTCGGCACGAGACCGGGATGCTGTGATATGGGCTTGCCTCCTCGGGATCGAGGTTGCCGAGCAGGATGCGGCCGGTGAACGAGCGGATCAGCGAGTGATCGAGGGTCTCTTCACTGATGAGCATCTGGCTGACCGCCTCGCCCAGGTACCTCTGCAGCGTATCGCCGCAATTGATGTCGCAGCCGGCGTTGACGGCGAGCGCCGACGCCTCGGCGTACGTGGGCACGAAATGATGCGTGCGCGTAATGTCGGCGATCGCATCGCAATCGGAAACGACATAGCCGCGGAAACCCCACCGGTGGCGCAGCAGGTCGGTCAGCAGAAAGCGGTTGGCCGAGGTGGGAATGCCGTTCATCGCGTTGTAGGAAGACATGACGGTAAACACCTTGCCGTCACGAACGCAATACTCGAAACTGCGGCTGTAGTACTCCCAGAAGCTGCGCGGATCGACCGTGGCGGACGTCGTCTGCCGGTCGTCCTCGGTGTCGTTGGCGATGAAGTGCTTCGCGCAGCAGATGGTCTTCAGGAAGCGCGGATCGTCGCCCTGCATGCCGCGGATGGCCTGGGCGGCGAGCTTGCCGACCAGCAGAGAGTCCTCGGCGTAGTTCTCGGCGATGCGGCCCCAGCGTGGATCGCGGGTACCCATGTTCACCGTCGGCGGCGAGAAGAACGTCAGTCCGCCCGGTTGGAAGAACTTCTGCTCGCTCGACGCCCACCCCTTGACCTTGTGCCACGCCCACGCCTCGTCCGATACCGCGGTGAACACGCGGTGCACGAGCTCGGGGTTCCACGAGCAGCCCATGGCGAGCGGCAGCGGGAACGAGGTCACCTCCCCGCGGTACATCAGGCCGTGCAGCGCCTCGCCGGAGTAGAAGTTGAACGCCGGGAGATTCAGGCGCGCAACGGCCGGAACCCGCGTGCCGAACTGGGAGATCTTCTCCGCCAACGTCAGCTTTCCCACGATCTCGGCGGCCCGTCCGCGGGCCGCCTCGAACGCATCCCGCGCGATCGGCCCGGTGTCGAGCGCACCGGCTTCGGACCCGGCCGGCGGCGCGCCCTGCGCCGCCGCCGGCGTCTCCGCGCGTCCGGTGAGCGGCCAGCCGGAGGCGGCGATGGCCGCCCCGAAGCCGGCCAGGGTAAGAAAATTGCGGCGATTGACCGCCGGCCGCTGCTTCGACTCGTCGTGTGCCATGGACTCTACGACCTCCTCGGCGAAAGGCGCGCGCCTCGCGCGCACACTGTGATATCCCACCCGGCCACGGCGGCCGCCCGAGCCGATCGCTTCAGAACCGCTCGGCGAACGCCTGGAACGAATGCGGCGCGAGCCGTATCAGAAAGCTCGTCTCCTTGCGCTGATCCGGCAGCGGGCTCGGCGTCACCGCCCGGGACGGCAGCACGCTGCGGCCCGAGACCAGACTGACGAGCTTCGCGGCCGGGCGGCGCACGAAGATGCGCACCGTGACGGGCCTGGGCAGATACGACTCGACGACGAACGTGTGGTTGCTATAGACGAACAACGCCACGTGCGCCGGCGCATTGATGCGTACCGGAAAGCGGTTCAGCACGTAACCGCGCAGCATGTTGAGCACCGGCTCGGGCAGCCTGTAGACGTCGCCCATGTTGCTCGGCACGTTGAGCACGTACAGCTCACCGCGCGAGTAGCCGGTCATCAGCAGCACCGGGACTCCGTGCGCGGCGGCCTCTCCCTGAATGACCGGCCACGTGTCGTTGGTATAGAAACGGATCTCCGGGAATGTCACCGGCGGCGTCCTCGCGCCCGGGACATCGAGGCCCAGCGTCGCGGCGCCGTTGGGGCTCCCGAGATAGTGCCGCACGGTGACCGGCATGCCCCGGTAGGTGATCTCGGCGACACTGTCTATGTCCCGGTGCTGCTGCTGCAGCTTCTGCAGCAATCCCGAAGTGATGATCACGTCGCCGCCGGCGCGCAGGTTCGCTTTGATCTGCTGCACGAGATGGGGATCGTAGGACGCCTCGCGCGTCAACAGCACAACGGGCGCGTGCGCCGGGAAGTGCGGCATCAGATTGATCGGAATGCCGACGTTGCCGAGGTAGTTCTGCAGGAAGTCCTCGCCGCTCGACTGGAACGGCTTGTAGCTCGCGATGCCGATGGGCTTGCCAAGCTTGCCAAGGAACGCGTTGACCTGCGAGAGCGCGTAGCCGGCCACCCGCGCCCAGCCGGGCGCGGCATCGGTACCCCGCGGCGCCTTGAACGACCGGACCATCGCATTCCAATTGAAGCTGGTCCGGTCGGCGGCCCACGCCCAGCGGTCGCCGGGGTACGCGACCTGCGACGAGGCCAGCTGCGGCCAGCTGAACAGCGTGATCTCCGGCGCCTTGGCGAACGCGGTGTCCCAGAGCTGCTCGGCATAGCGGTCGGCGTAGCGATCGCCGAACGTGTCCACCCAGCCGCCGAGGTCCGCATGTGGTCGGATGTTGTGGTAATAGCGGTAAATCAGATAGCTCTCGTACTGCTGCAGCATCTGCGCGGTATGCACCGGATCGCGCGTCTCGTCCCCGGTATAGATGCCGCCGAACATCTTGGCTTCCTTGTCGAGGTCGAACCCCAGCCCCTGGAAGTGCTCGTACCAGTTCGGGAACTTGATGATCACCTTGGCGTGTGGATTGACCTCGTGCGCCTCTGCGATGATCAGGTGCTTGGCCACCCAGCGCATCTTGCGCAGCCGGTACCGCGTCCAGCTGAGCTTGCCCTTGGCGCGGATGTCGGCATTGGTGCGCGTGTTGAAGAACGTGAAGTCATCGAGGATGACCGTGTTGAAGTGGCTGGCGGCCTCGCGCACCGCGCGCTTGCACATGGCGACGTCGCGCGGATTTTCGAAATCGAACGAGTTGAACTGGCCGTACTTATTCACGCCCGAGAACAACGTGATGCCGCCGTCGACCGTGATGCCGCGCCGCCGGAAGAAGGCGGCGATCCGGTCCAGGGTGGCGGGATTGGCGAAAACCCGGTCGCGGTACACCTCGAGGTACACCTTATTGAAGTGGACCTGGCTCCAGATGCGCTGAAACTGTTGCCGCAGCGTCTTCGGGTTGGCCAGCTGCCGGGTGGATCTCACCGGGATGTAGACGGCCACGGAGAAGTTCTTGAATGGCCTCCGGGTCTTCACGGCCGCGGCGGCCGCGGGCCGCAGCCCGGCCACGCACAGCGCACAGAAGACGGCAAGCAGGATGCCGCTCGCTCGGCTCTTTCGAATCATGATGCGTTTCCCCTCTCTCTTGTTCGGTGAATTCCCGGCTCCTCGGCGCAGTCCTCCGGCGAGCCGAGGCGCCGAGCGGCTGCCCGATCGGCGTCGCGGCACCCGGCCGCGGCCCCCGCGACGAGTCGCATTGACAACGCTGTCATACCGGAAATCCCAGCATAGTCCGCGCCACTCCGAAGTACAACTCAACAGCCTGCGCTGAAGCCTCTGGACGGCGCCCGCGCGCCTCTTGCCACAGTCCCCGCTCCCGGCCAGCAGCGCCGTGGCCCAACGCCAGCGCCGCTCACTTGGCGTATGCGCCGGTTGCCTCGGCGCGCACCCGCGCCAAAACGCGTCGGCGCGCTGTCAGGCGAGTCGCCCGGTAGGCCACTCACCAATCCCACATCGTTCCATCCGTCAGCCGCGCCACCGGCAGCTGCTTCGGACTATAGGGAAAGCGCGCCGCCAGTTCCTCGTCGAGCCCGACACCGTGGCCCGGACTCTCGCCGCAGTACAGATGGCCGTCGCGGAAGGTGTAGTCTCGCGGAAACACCTCGAGGGTCTGCTCGGAATGGTGCATGTATTCCTGGATGCCGAAGTTGGGCACCCAGGTGTCGAAATGCAGCGCCGCGCCCATCGTCACCGGCGACAGATCCGTCGCGCCGTGAAATCCGGTGCGCGCCCGGTGCAGCGCCGCGAAGTCGGCGATGCGCCGCACGTGCGTGATGCCGCCACCGTGCACGATTGTGGTGCGGATGTAATCGATCAGCTGGCGCTCGAGTAACGCTCGGCAATCCCAGATGGCGTTGAACACTTCCCCGACCGCCAGCGGTGTCACCGAGTGGCGGCGGATCAGCTCGAATCCGTCGGGGTTCTCCGCCGGCGTCGCGTCCTCGAGCCAGAACAGCCGGTACGGCTCCAGATCGCGCGCCAGGCGCGCCGCCTCGATCGGTGTCAGACGGTGATGGGCATCGTGCAGCAGCTCGATCTGCCGACCGTGATCGCTGCGCAGCCGCTCGAACAAGCGCGGCGCGAGATCCAGGTACGGCGGCGTCGACCACTCGGTCTCGAGCGGCAGCTCGCTTTCGGCCGGCTCGTAGGCGTTCTTCTGGCGGGTCACGCCGTAGGCCTTGGGGAGTCCGGGCACGCCGCACTGGGCCCGTACGGCCCGATAGCCGAGCGAGATGAACCGCCCCACATCGGCGCTGGCCTCCTCGATGTCCCGTCCGCTCGCGTGTCCGTACACCAGCACGCCGTCGCGGCTGCGCCCCCCGAGCAACTGGTACAGAGGCAGTCCGGCCATCTTCCCCAGAATGTCCCACAACGCCACATCCACCGCGGCGATCGCCGTCATGGTGACCGGCCCGCGCCGCCAGTACGCGCCCTTGTAAAGGAACTGCCAGAGGTCCTCGATGCGGCCCGCATCGCGGCCGATGAGGTTCGGCACCACATGGTGCTCGAGATAGGCGGCCACCGCGAGTTCGCGGCCGTTCAGCGTGGCATCACCCAGACCGAAGACGCCCGAGCCGGTTTCGATCTTGAGCGTTACGAAATTGCGGCCCGGACAGGTGACGATCACATGCGCGGCAACGATCCGCCGGTCGCGCGCCGACCCCTGTGACACCGTGTCGGAATTGACCATGACTCACATCCCTCGTATGCGAATGCCGACCCGCCGCACGCGGACCGGCCGTATCTGCGGATCGATAGGGCGAACGCCACACGTCATGTCGGCGTCGCCGAGTCGGCCGCGAGATCCACCGGCGTCAGCCGCGGCACGAGCAGCTGAATGACCGCCAGCGCCGTGAGATACATCCCGCCCGCCAGGGTGAACAGCAGCGCGTAGCTGCCTGTAGTCTGCAGCAGAAAGCCCACCGCCGTCGACACGAACGCTCCCGAAACCGCGCCGGCGAAGCCGCCGAGCCCGACCACGGAACCGACCGCCGCGCTGGGATAGAGGTCGGACGTCGTCGTGAACAGGTTCGCCGACCAACCCTGGTGAGCGGCCGCCGCAAGCCCGATCAGCCCCACTGCCGGCCACAAGTGATGCACGACCGGGGTGAGCACGACGGGCGTCACCGCCAGGGCGCAGACCAGCATCGCGCCCTTGCGCGCGGCGTTGGGACTCCATCCCCGGCGCATCATCCACCCGGCCAGCCAGCCGCCGGCAACGCTGCCGCCATCGGCCATCACGTACACGACCACGAGGGGCGGACCGAGCGCCAGCAAATCGAGCCCGAACCGATGATGCAGATATTTCGGCAGCCAGAACAGCAGGAACCACCACACCGGATCGGTGAGGAACTTGCCGGCCACGAACGCCCAGGTCTGGCGATGGCGCAGCAATTTGCGCCACCGCACCCGCACGGGGGTTTGGGCGGGCTTGCCCGCATCGTCGCTGCGAATGTACGCCAGCTCGCGCGCCGAGACGCGCGGATGCTCTTGCGGCGGGTGATAGACGATGAGCCAGACGATCAGCCACGCGAGATCCAGCACCCCGGGAAACAAGAACGCCGAACGAAGTCCCCACAGAGTCGCCACCACCGGCACGGCGAGCGGCGCGACGATCGCCCCGACGTTCGAGCCGGCGTTGAACAAGCCGGTGGCGAAGGCACGCTCGCGACGCGGGAACCACTCGGCGACGGTCTTCACCGCCGCCGGAAAATTCGCCGACTCCCCGAGCCCAAGCACGAAGCGCGCCGCGACGAACTCGAGCACCGTGCGCGCCAGCGCGTGGCTCATGGCGGCGACGCTCCATACGGCGATGGAGATCGCATAGCCGATGCGCGTGCCGAGCCTGTCGATCAGCCGGCCGGAGAACAGCAGGCCGACCGCATAGGCGCTCTGGAACGCCGCGACGATGTAACCGTAGTCTTCCTGCGTCCAGCCGAGTGCGTGCCCGAGGGATGGGGCGAGCACTCCGAGCACCATCCGGTCGATATAGTTGACGGTGGTCGCCCAGAACAGCAGCGCGCAGATACGCCACCGATAGCGGCCCACGCCGGCGCCGGACTCGCGCGCGATCTGTGACTCGGACGCCACGCTCGGCGACCCCCCCGCGAATGCTTTTAGAAGAGCTGCGCATGGTATCGCTCCCATATTGGCGTCGCAACCATGCACGGCGCGGCCGCTCTCGGCCGGTACCCGATAACTGGCATTCTTTCATCCCGGCGCGCGCTCGGATATGATAGCGATACCAGCCGGGATCGTGGGGGATCGAAACAGTGAGAATCGAGTCTATTGCGTCGCGTGCCCGCGGCGCGCTGCCGGCGTTGCTGGCGGCGACGGCGCTGTTGTCGTGCGTACCGGCGGCCCGGGCCGCCGAGCCGCTCTACAAGGATCCCCATGCGCCGGTGAGCGCGCGAGTGAAGGACCTGCTCTCGCGCATGACGCTCCCCGAGAAGCTCGCGCAGATCACCTCGCTCTGGACCAACAAGTCCGAGATCGAGAACGCCGCCGGAAATTTCGATCCGGCCAAGGCGGCGCGCAATTTCCCCTACGGTATCGGCAATCTGGCCCGCCCGGACGATTACACACCGAGGAACCAGTACGCTCTGCGCACCACCGCGCAGACCATCCGCTTCGTCAACGCTGTACAGCGCTTCCAGCTCGAGCATACGCCGCTCGGCATCCCGACGCTGTTCCATTCCGAGGGCCTGCACGGCTACGTGGCGCGCGGCACGACCAGCTTCCCGCAGGCGATCGGTCTGGCGAGCACCTGGGATCCGGCGCTCATCACCCGGGTGTTCCGCGTGGTGGCCCGTGAGGCGCGCGCCCAGGGTATCGGCATGCTGCTCACGCCCGTGATCAACCTCGGCCGCGATCCGCGCTGGGGACGGATCCAGGAGACCTTCGGCGAGGACCCCTATCTCGTCTCACGCATGGGTGTCGCGGAAGTGCGCGGCCTGCAGGGCAAGTCGCTGCCGCTGCGACCCGGTCACGTGCTCGCCGTGCTCAAGCACTTTGCCGGTTACGGCGTGCCGCAGGCCGGCACCAATGTGGGTCCGGTTGAGCTGACGCATCGGAAGCTGCTCGAGATGTATCTGCCGGCCTTCCATGCGGCGATCACGCAAGCGCACGCCCAGGCCGTGATGGCGGCCTACAACGCGATCGGCGGCATCCCGTGCACGGCCAATCCCTGGCTGTTCCAGACGGTGCTGCGCAAGGACTGGGGCTTCAAGGGCATCGTGGTCAGCGACTACTCGGGCATCGAGCAGCTGATGACCCTGTATCACGTTGAGCCGAATCTCACCGACGCCGCCGCCCGCGCTCTCAACGCCGGGGTCGACGTCGACTTCCCCAACGGCCATGCGTTCAAGCACCTGCCGCAGGCGCTCGCCGAGGGCAAGGTCACCATGAGCGAGATCAACGCGGCGGTGGCCGGGGTGCTGCGCCTGAAGTTCCTCTCGGGGATCTTCGACCATCCCTTCGCCAAGCTCAGCTATGCCGAGAAGATCACCGACGACGCCCATGCGCGCGCCGTGGCGCTGCAGGCGGCTCGGGAAGCCATCGTCCTTCTGAAGAACAACGGCACGCTGCCGCTGCGAATCAAGGGATTGAAGACCCTGGCCGTGATCGGCCCGAACGCCGCGCCGGCCCGGCTCGGAAATTATTCGGGCATCCCCAGCCATCCGATCAGCGTGCTGCAGGGCATCCGCAATTTCGTCGGCAACCGCGTGCACGTCCTGTATGCCCCGGGAGTCAAACTGCTCGCCTACGGCAACGCGAACAGCAACCGCGAGGTCCTGGAGCCGACGGCGAAAAACCTTCCGCGCATCCGCCAGGCCGTCGCCGTGGCCCGCCGCGCCAATGCGGTCGTGCTGGTGCTCGGCACGAGCACCGCGCTGTGCCGCGAAGGCTGGGCCACCGATCACCTCGGCGATCGCGACAGTCTGAAGCTAGTCGCCGATCAGAACCGGCTGGCGCGCGCGATCCTCGCCCTCGGCAAGCCGGTGGTCACCGTTCTGATCAACGGCTGTCCGGTCACCGTGAATCGCATACTGAAGAAAACCGATGCCCTGATCGAGGGCTGGGATCTGGGTCAGGAAGGCGGCACCGCCATGGCCGACGTCCTGTTCGGCAAGACCGACCCGGGCGGAAAGCTTCCGGTGACCATTCCGCGCTCGGTCGGCATGGTGCGCTACAACTACGACGAGGAGCCGAGCGCCCACCGCGGCTACCTGTTCGCCAACAACTCGCCGCTGTTCCCGTTCGGCTACGGCCTGTCCTACACCACGTTCCGGATCGGAGCACCACACCTCTCGTCGCCGACACTGGCGCCGGGCGGCGCGGTGACTGTGGCGGTCAACGTGCGCAACACCGGCAAGGTGTCCGGCAGCGAGGTCGTACAGATGTACGTCCATCAGCTGGTCACCTCGGTGGCCGAGCCCACCCGGGAACTGAAAGGCTTCAAGCGCGTGTGGCTTGCGCCGGGCGCATCGCAACAGGTGCGCTTCACGCTTCGGCCGAAGGATTTCGCGATCTGGAACCAGTACATGCGGCACGTCATCGAGCCTGGCACGGTGCACGTGCTGGTGGGCCCGGACTCGGTGGACCTCAAACGCGCGACGCTGCAATTGACCGGACCCCATGCCTGCGGCACGTGGTCGGACCGGCGGTGCCCGTGAGCGCGGCGGAGGTACGCGTGCACCCCGAGACCACGACGTCGCGGCTGACGAGTTGACCCCGCGCAGGCGCGGGTCGATCTTCTAACCCGCCGGTGATCCCCAACGCCCCACCTCCCCCGGGGCCAACGGGGGTCGCCGGCGGGGGTTGGCGGGCCTGCCGTGCGCGCTCAGGCGAACTCGGCGAACGCGCCCTTCAGATCCCGGTACAAGCGCTGAAACACGCGCCGCCGGCTCGACAGCAGCGCCGACAGCGCCGTGTCCGGATGCACGACCCGCGCCACCGGCGGCGCGGCGCATACTTCCGCTTCGCTGCCGTCACCCACGGCCAGCCGCGCCAGTCGTGCCGCGCCCAACGCCGCCCCGACCTCCCCGCCCTCGCGATAGGTCAGTGGCCGGCGCACCGCGGCGGCGATCAAGCGACCCCAGTACGGCACACGCGCGCCGCCGCCGGTGACGCTGATCTCCCCCACCTGATCGCTCTTTTCGGTCAGCACGTCGAGTCCGTCGGCGAATGCGAAGGCGACGCCCTCGAGCACCGCGGCGGTCAGCTCCGCCGGCGCCGTGTCCGGCCGCAGGCCGAAGAACACGCCACGCGCGTGCGGGTCGTTGTGCGGGGTGCGCTCGCCGGTGAGATAGGGCAGGAACAGCGGCGAGTGCCGGGTCAGTCCGTGCGACTCGGCGCCGGCGGCCAGCTTGCCGAGGTCGGTCTCCCCGACGATCTGTGCGATCCAGTCGAGGGTATTGGCGGCGCTCAGCATCACCGACATCTGGTGCCAGCGCTCAGGCAGACAATGGCAGAACGCGTGCGCGGCACGCTCCGGGTTGGGACGGAACCGATCCGTCACCACGAACAGGACGCCCGAGGTCCCGAGCGACAGAAATGCCTGTCCGGGGCGTACCACGCCGAGGCCCACGGCGCTTGCGGCGTTGTCGCCGCCGCCGCCGGCGACGATGACCCGGGGCACACCGAGCTCCTCGGCGGCCTCGGCCGTGAGCGATGCCGACGCGCTCGAGCCTTCGACCAGGCGCGGCATGTGCGAACGGCTGAGGTCGGTCGCCGCGAGCATCGCATCGGACCACTCGCGCCGCCCGACATCCAGCCAGCCGGTGCCGGCCGCATCGGACATGTCACTGACGTGCTCGCCCGTCAGGCACAGCCGGACGTAATCCTTCGGCAGCAGCACGTGCGCCGTGCGCCGGAACACCTCGGGCTCGTGCCGCGCAACCCACAGCAGCTTCGGCGCGGTGAAGCCCGGCATCATGATATTTCCGGTGATGCTGCGCGCGGCGGGCTCGCGCCGTTCGAGCTCGACGCATTCTTCGGCCGACCGGCCGTCGTTCCAGAGGATCGCCGGGCGCAGCGGGCGGTCATGCGCATCGAGCAGCGTCGCGCCGTGCATCTGTCCGGAAAGGCCCACCGCGCGGATCGCGGCGCGCACGCCCTGGGGCACGGCTTGCACGGCGCGTACCGTGGCCTGCCACCAGTGCCGCGGATCCTGCTCCGAGAATCCCGGCGTGGGCCGGCTCACCTCCAGACCCGCGGATGTCTGCGCGGCGATCGCGCCGTGCTCATCGAGCAGCACCGCCTTCACGCTGGAGGTGCCGATATCAATACCTAGGTACAGGGGCCTGCTCCCGTCGTTGCGAGTGCGGCGATGGTAGCGATATCAATTCCGCAGTGTCAATTCATCGCGGCGCTGTGCGTGACTTCACCTTTCGCCGCGGCGCATTCCATCCGCGCTTGGTTGTCGCAGCGGCGTGCTATCGCTACCATGTCCGTGGGGGTCACAGCGGCGGCGTCGTGACGCACCGTGTACTGTACAACGAGGGGAACATCATGTCGCCGATGCTCAAACGGCTTGCGCCGACCGCTTTCGTCTGGACCGCCTGCATCGCGCTCGCCTCGTGCAGCGCTTCGGGACCGCCCCCCGCGCAGCCGGCTCCCGCGGTGCAGTCGACACCCTCGACGCAGAGGGCTCCCTCGGCGCAGACGACCCGGTGGCTGGGAACCTGGGCATCGTCCCAGCAGATCCCCGAGCCCGACAACGCGCTGCCCGCCTCGGAGCTCGCCCATGCGACGCTGCGACAGATCGTCCACCTGACCGTCGGCGGCAAGACCCTGCGGATCCGCTTCTCGAACCAATTCGGCAACAGCTCGCTGCGCATCGTGGCGGCGGACATCGCCCGCCCCGTCTCCTTGACCAGCGGCACGATCGATCAGTCCACCGTCAAGCCGCTGACTTTCAATGGCCGCCCCGGCGTGACGATTCCGCCCGGTGCGTCGTACTACTCCGATCCGGTGTCCTTCCCCGCCGCACCGCTGTCGAATCTGGCCGTGACGATCTACCTGCGCAAGCCGCCGAAGGGTGAAACCAGCCATCCGGGCTCGCGAGAAACGTCCTTCCTGCTCCCCGGCAATCACGTCGGCGCAACGAAATTGCCGCACGCGATGCGCTTCAGCCACTGGTTCTTCCTCTCCGGCGTCGACGTTCGGACACATGGGCCCGCCGCCGCGATCGTCGCCCTGGGCGACTCGCTCACCGACGGGCACGCGACACCAAACAACAGCAACACCCGCTGGCCCGATGATCTCGCCCGGCGCCTGCAGGCCGATCCCGCGACACGCAACATCAGCGTGCTCAACGCCGGCCTGGGCGGCAACCGTTTGCTGCGCTACGGCCTGGGTCCCGATGCGCTCGCACGCTTCGACCGCGACGTGCTCGGCCAGCCCGGGGTGCGTTACCTGATCGTGATCGAGGGGGTGAACGATCTCGGTGTCGCCACCATGCACCGAGCGCTTTCGGCGGCGCAGAACGCCACACTGATCCACGACATCATCGGCGCCTATCGGCAGATCATCCTGCAGGCGCACGAGCACCACATCAAGGTCATCGGCGGCACCATCACGCCGTTCAAGGGCTCGAACTACTATCACCCGTCGGCCGCCACGTTGCAGGATCGCCGGGAGATCAACGACTGGATCCGCGCGCCAGGTCATTTCGACGCGGTAGCGCACTTCGCGCGCGCCGTACGCGACCCGAAGCACCCGCAGCGGCTGCGCCCGATGTTCGACTCCGGTGACAATCTGCATCCGAACCCGGCCGGGTACGAGGCAATGGCCCGTGCGATCCCGCTGTCGTTGTTCAAGGCGTCCACCGCGACGAGCGGTGCCCGGCGATGAGCCTTTCGCGCGGACGCGGCCCGCGCGCGCCGGCCACGGCAACCGCGGCCGGCGGCGCCCGAATGTTGCACTCCGTGAGACGCGCCGTCGGCTTGACCCTGATTGGCTGTTGTCTGCCCCTTGTGGCGCTCGCCGGCATGCCGAAAGTCGTCTTCACACCGTGGCACGCCGACGGCATCTACCGCCTGGGCGCCGCAGCGGGCTGGACGGTGACGGTGCCCTCCGGAGCACCCGACCCGCGCGGCCGCTTCGTCTACACCATCAAGCGGAATGATCTCCATGTGCTCAAGACGGGCAGCTTCTCGCTCGCGACCGGCAAAGCCCGCTTCGGCACGACGTTGGATACGCCGGCGATGCTGTACGTCGTGGTCGCCTACCGGCCCTCGCCCGCCGCGATCCCGCGCAAGGACCTCGCGGCAGTCGATCGCGAAGTGAAGACACGGCTGATCAAAGCCGATCCGTCCCTGCGCGCGGTATTCGCTCGCCACCCGCACGATCAGCCGCTCGCCCCGCGGTTTGTCTGCGCCGAGCTCCGTGTCACTACATTGGGCGCCGCCGTGGCGCCGACGCTGCTGCGCCCCTCGCTGCCGCCGCCGTCCAACTTCCGTGCATTCTGGAGCGCCAAGCTCGCCGCCCTCGCCCGGGTGCCGATGCGGGCGAAGCTCACGCCCCTGCCCACCGCTCAGGCGGGCGTGAAGCTGTATCGCGTGCGCCTGAACAGCCTGGGCTCCCAGGTGCGCGGCTATCTGGCGATGCCGGATCGCCCGGGAAAATTCCCGGGGCTCATCATCTACCAGTATGCGGGTGTCTATCCGCTGAAGACCGCCTGGGC
>DAIDUQ010000027.1:0-2872 GCA_027456605.1 Steroidobacteraceae bacterium
GTCCGCGATGTCGTGGTGGTCGGGGGCGGCCACAATGGGCTGGTATGCGCCGCTTATCTGGCGCAGGCCGGACTGAAGGTGACCGTCCTCGAGCGCCGGCCGGTGGTCGGGGGCGCGGCGGTCACGGAGGAGTTTCATCCGGGCTTTCGCAACTCGGTGGCGGCGTACACCGTGTCGCTGCTCAATCCGACGGTGATTCGCGACCTCAAGCTGCACGAGTACGGTCTGCGCATCGTCGAGCGCCGGCTGGCCAACTTCTTGCCGACTTCAGACGGCCGCTATCTGTGCAGCGGGGCGGGGCGTACCCGGGGCGAAGTCGCGAAATTTTCTGCCGCGGATGCCGCGCGGCTCGAAGGCTACGGGGCGCGCCTCGAGAGAATCGCGGACGTGCTGCGCGAGCTGGTGCTGCAGACTCCGCCGAATGTGGTGTCGGGGGGTTGGTTCGCAGCGATTCCAGAATTGCTCCGTACGGCGCGGCTCGGATCGCGTCTCGGGCGACTCGACATGGACTCGCGGCGTGAACTGCTGCGCCTGTTTGCGACCTCCGCCGGCGATTATCTCGATGACTGGTTCGACAGTGATCCGATCAAGGCTCTGTATGGCTTCGACGGCATCGTCGGGCACTACGCCAGTCCGTACAGCGCCGGATCGGCGTACGTGCTGCTGCACCATTGCTTCGGCGAAGTGAACGGGAAGAAGGGCGCCTGGGGCCATGCGGTGGGCGGCATGGGTGCGATCACCCAGGCGATGGCCAAGTCGGCCGCGGCCCGCGGCGTCGACATCCGTGTCGGCTGCGGTGTGCGTGAAGTGATCGTGGAACAGGGACGCGCGGTCGGTGTGGTCACTGCGGACGGACAGACCGTGCGGGCGGCGGCGGTGGTCTCGAATCTCAATCCCAAGCTCCTCTATCACAGTCTGATCGACCCGGCGGTCCTGCCGAAGCCGTTTCTCGAGCGCATCGGTCAGTGGCGGTGCGGATCGGGGACCTTCCGCATGAACGTTGCTCTGTCGGAGTTGCCGGATTTCACCTGCCTTCCCGGCACTGCCGTCGCCGACCATCACACCGCGGGCATCATCCTGGCGCCGACGCTCGGCTACATGGAGCAGGCCTACTTCGATGCGCGTACCGGCGGCTGGTCGCGCAAGCCCATCGTCGAGATGGTGATCCCCTCGACGCTGGATGATTCGCTCGCCCCGCCCGGAGGGCATGTGGCGAGTCTGTTCTGCCAGCACGTCGCGCCGGAATTGCCCAATGGCGCCTCTTGGGACGATCACCGCGAGCAGGTTGCCGATCTGATGATCGAGACGGTGAACCAGCATGCCCCGAATTTCAAACGGTCCGTGCTCGGGCGGCAGATCATGAGTCCTCTGGATCTGGAGCGCACGTTCGGGTTGATCGGCGGGGACATCTTCCACGGCCGACTGCAGCTCGATCAGATGTTTTCCGCCCGCCCGATGCTCGGGTATGGAAATTATCGCGGGCCCCTGCGCGGGCTGTACCTGTGCGGATCGGGAACGCATCCCGGAGGCGGCGTCACCGGCGCGCCGGGTCACAACGCCGCCCAGGAGATCGTGAGCGACTTTCGCCTCAGGCGCCTGCGCCGAAGCGGCTGATCCGGGGCTCAGCGCTCCGGCGCTGAGCCCCCGGCGAATTCGATCAGTGCGAGGCGTTCATGCGCGCCAGCACGACTTGGCGGAACAGTCGGCATTGCGCGCGGCGGATGTGGCTGGCGTAGCCGAGCCGTCCGTTGGCCAAGACCTCGACGTATCGGCCCGTGTGTCCGAATGCCGGCCACGGGGGCAGCCCCGGCCCGTTGGGATTTCCGGTCCTGGCGAAATTCGTCCAATAGCGCTCGATCAGCCCCGATAGCCGCCGGTCTTGCGCGCCGAAGCGGGCGCCGTCGAACCCATGGGTCGGAAAATCCCCGAACACGTACGGCAGCTCCGCGGAATGGACCGCGAATGCGTGCCCCGGCAGCGGATGATCGAACTCATACTCATAGACGGGGTGGTGCGCCGCGACGTGCCAGCGTGCCTCCAGCACCGCGGGACACCTGAAGGTGTCATCGGCGAGCAACTGGTTGATTGCGCTGCCGTACTTCGGATCGCGGCGGCCCTGTCCGCCGTGCGCGAATCCATACAGAGCGAGCATCTGCGGCGCCAACGACCCGGCCGCACTGCGGATGCTCGCGCGCACGACGCTCAGCGGCAACGGGAAATTCATCTCCCGGGTGGTCGTGCCGAACAGCAGCGGCACGGGCGCCTCGTGTCCCGAGGCGAAGCTCATGAGCGGCACACGCCGGATCACCCGGCCGTCGACATCCGGGAGCGGATACTGCACGGAACCGCGCGGCAGCGCCGAGAGTTTCGCGAGCAGCGTCCGGGCCGGCATGCGGCGCAACTGGGCGATTCCGGCGGGCCCCGGCTTTGCACCCAGGGCCGCCACGAGGTGCGCCCCGGCGCGCTCGGCTTGCGCCAGTGGTGCGACCGGCGGGACGAACGGCGTGCCGCTTTCCTCGATCGCCTTCTGGAACAGTCCGCGCGCGCTCGAGGCCATGAGCAGTCCGGTGTCGGTGCCGCCGGCGGACTGACCGAATACCGTGATGTTGTGCGGATCGCCACCGAAGCGCGCAATGTTCGCGCGCACCCAGCGCAGCGCGAGAATCTGATCCATCAGGCCATAGTCACCGGAGGCGTGGTGTGCAGACTCGCGGCTGAGCGCCGGATCGGCCAGAAATCCGAAGATGCCGAGCCGGTAATCGAGGGTGACGAGGATGACGCCGTGCTCGACCAGCGTGCCGAAGTTGTACAGCGGCCGAGTGCCAGTGCCACCGATGTTGGCGCCGCCGTGGATCCAGAACATCACCGGCAA
>DAIDUQ010000028.1:0-6953 GCA_027456605.1 Steroidobacteraceae bacterium
TCGGCTCCGCGGGCGCGGCGCTCGTCGCCGCGCCGAGTATGGGGCCGGCGCTCATCGCGGCGGTTTCGCTCGTTGCGTCGGCGGCGGCCGTCTCGGGACTCGGCGCCGCGCCGGCCGTGCCCGGGGGCTCGGCCGGCTGTGGCGGCGGCACGGCGCTGCGTGCTGAGCGCAGCGCGAGCAGCAGCGTGTAGGTCAGCGTGCCGAAGCCGATCAGGCCGATCGCGGCGAAGACAATGAAGCCGACCACCGGCACCATGTACAAGACCAACACCAGTACCCCGCCGACCAGCACATGCAGGACGGGTTGGTCGACACCACGGTGCGCGCCGCGCAGTATCCGGCCGCCGAGCCAGGCAAGGGTGACGACGCGCCCGAAAATTCCCGCGCACAGCAGGCCGATCCACAGCAGGGGAACGAATATGATCCCGACCACGGTCACCGTCAGCGCGACCATCAAGACGAGCATCAGGATCGGCGTGAGCAGCACCATTGCGAGCGCCGTCAGAATCGACGGACCGGGGTGTTCCTCCAGCGTCCGGACGCAGCGACGCAGACCGTCACGGAACAAGGCGGCCACCAGCAGGTAGATCGCCAGCAGGCCGAGCGCCACGCCCCAGGCCCACAGGACGTCGAGCCGGGGCGCGAGCAGCCGGCCGAAGAGCAGACAATGCTCGCCCCACCCCTGCAACGCGTCCGTGAAGCGGAAGATGCCGGACATGAGCCGGACCGTTCCGCCCTGGACCACCGCCGACGGGTTGCGCTCGTAGGAGCCGAACAGGTTGACGGTCTGGCCCTGCACGATGGCTTTGGGACCGAGTCTGAGGTTGCCGAAAATCGTCACGACGTTTCCGCCGACGCTGCCGTTGATGTGGCCGTTGCCGAAGACGGTGACCACACTGTTGGCGACGTTGCCGTCGACGCGGGTGCGGCCCATGACCGCGACCACGGAGTCCGACACGGTGCCGTGGACCGAGCTGTTGCCGAATACCGTCACGACGTCGCAAGCGGTCCTGCCCGTGGGAAGCCGTGCGTTGTGTCCGACCTCGACGATTTCCTGACCGCTCGGGCAGCGGGACTGCTGTTTCGCGATGACGATGGACTTGGTGATGCGGATTCCCCCGTTGCCGATCACGACATGGCCGCCGCCGCCTCTGATGTCGATGCCCGTGGGGCCGACCTCGACGCGGCGGGTGTCGTGCGCGGCGGCAGGTGCGATGCATGCGCACAGTCCGGCGAGCAGCGCGCCGGTCATCGCCGAGCGGAGTATCTGTTTCATACCGAGTGAACCTTGGAATGTGGTGCAGCCGAACGGAGCACGAGGTGGCCGAGCGCGCACAGGGCCGCGTACAGCGCGCCGGTGGCCAGCAGTCCACCGAACAGCCAGGCTCCCGGAATCCGCTGAGCCAGATGAACGGCAAGCTCGGCGAGCAGCAGCAGTGCGCTGCTCACGCCCCGAAAGCCGTGGAGAACATGGATCGTCCCGGTGGCCACCAGCGTGTAGCTCAGCTGCATCCGCAGGCTCATCATGAGCACCCAGGCGAGCGGGATGCACAGAACACAGCCCGCCATCAGCCCCAGGCGTGCCGCGAGCGGCCAGCGATTGATGCCGGCGGTCCCGCGCGGCTGTGCGGCGCGCGCCGCGACTTCGCGCAGTATGCGGGCCTCGAGCGAGGCGGGCGCGCGGCACGGCGGAAGCTGCCGCAGCGCTTCGTGCGTCAAGTGTTCCAGATGTTCTTCGAGCGTGCGGTTACGGGAATTCATGTCGGGTTGCAGCTTTGCGCGGCGCTTGGCGCCACGCCACTTTGCGCCAGCGACTTGGCCATGGCGAGACGTCCACGCAGGATATCGGTCTTGATCTTGGCCAGGGAGTGACCGAGACGGGCGGCGATATCCTGGTAGGACATCTCTTCGAAGTGAAACAGTACGAGCGGCACGCGCTGATGGTCGGGGAGCTGACCCAGGGCGTGCTCGATGAGCGCATGGCGTTGCGCCTCGTCCATCTCCTGCAGGACGCCGTCGAAGGTCGCGGTGGCGCTCTCCAGATCGGCCTCGCGCCCGTCGTCGGCGAAGACTTCGGAGAACAGCCGCCAGCGTTTACGGTGGCGGGTCAGGTGATTCAGCGCCAGATTCGTGGCGACGGTCTTCAGCCACCCGCCCGCGGTCGGACTTTCCCGCAGGCGCCCGAAATTCTCGTAAGCCTTCAGGAACACGTCCTGGCTGATGTCCTCGGCCTGCGCGGGGCTGCCCGTCAGGCGGACTGCTGTGGAGAAAACCATATCCTGATAGGCGCGCATAAACGCTGCGAACTCTCGAGAATCGGGCCTTGGGCTTGCCAGTTGCACGGGTGGGTCATCGTTTGAGGCAAGAACACGCCGGGAGCCGGAAAGTTGCGGGCCGAGCCGCCTGGAGGTTCCCCTGGGCAGCACTCGCCAGAGATGCCGAGCACGCGGGCGGAACGGTGCCCTCATGGGCGGCGAACTCGAGCCCCGCCGCCAACAGCCGCAATGGCGCCTCCCTCGGCGCGCCGCTAGAGCCTACGCCCGGGCGAGGGGCCGGGCTAGCCGTGCTCGCCGCAGGGACGGCACGGGCTGTCGCGCGTGGTGAACGATTCGCTGCCCAGGCCGCTGGCCTGGACAATCCCGCCGGAGCTGGCGTTCACACGGCGCTGGCCCGGCGCCGCCGTAGCGGCTCCACGCGGTAGCGGATCTGAGCGCAGTCGCAGCCGCCCTCGCGCGGAACGGCAGCGTCGGCAGGCATGGGGGTCCTCCGAGCGCCGCCCGATGCGGCGGCCGGCGTGTAGGGCCGACGCGCACACGGTCCGGAAGGGAAAGTCCGCTGTCTGGGTGAGTTCAGCGATGCTTCAGGACGACCCACAGGGGACCGATGAGCAGGAACATGATGTCCTGGAGGAACTTCGGTCGACGGCCCTCGATCGCATGGCCCACGAACTGACCGATCCAGGCGGCCCCGAATATCCCGGCGGCGCTTGGCAGCAGCGGGACTGCGCAGGGCCAGACACTCAGGATCAGAACGCAGATGAGAAGTTGTCCCGCCATGATGATGGAGGCGCGCCAACCCAGGGCCAGATAGAACGGCGCCACCAGGATCATGGCGAGGTAGGCGGCCCGCAACCCGAGCAGGTGCACATTCCACAGCAGCGCAATGCTGGCGAGCAGGATCGCCGGCACGCACACCGTGTGAATGATCCGATTGGCCGGGTGGCGGTGGGAGAGGGAGTATTCCGCCAGCCAGTGATCGAGTGTTTTTTCCGCCGACATTGCAGCGAACCCGGACGTGAGTGACCCCGCCGCGGTCGGGTCGGCGCACAGTGCCGGTGCCCGCCAGCCGCAGGACGATGCGGCTGGCGGGGAGCCGGACGTGCGTCGGCCTCTGCGATCGGGTCCTGCCGGCGTTGAGCCGGCTCGCTCGTATTTGTTAAAATATACAGTATGAGCGATGTCCTGACACGCGAGCGCGCCTATCGGATGAGAGCGTACCCGACAGCCCGACGACGGCGTGTGCTCGGGTGGCTCTTCGCAGTCAAGCGCGAGGTGTGGAACAAGGCTCGCAAGGGCCGAGACGCGTCGAGCCCGGTCTGGAACGAGGCGCAGACGGACCGGGGCAGGACTCTGAGAGTTGTCATAAGGTGAGCGAACGGCGCAGGACCGGTCCGCAGCGCATCGTTTGCCTGACGGAAGAGACGACCGAGACGCTGTATCTGCTCGGGGAGCAGGACCGTATCGTGGGAATCTCGGGATTCACGGTGCGCCCGCCGCAGGCCCGCCGCGAAAAGCCCAAAGTGAGCGCCTTCACCAGCGCCAAGATCGAGCGCATCGTCGCGCTGAAACCGGATCTCGTGCTGGGCTTCTCGGATCTGCAGGCGGGCATCGCCGCCGATCTGATTCGAGCCGGCATCGAGGTGCACGTCTTCAATCAACGCGGCGTCGGCGAGATCCTGGAATCGATCGCCATGCTCGGCCGGATGATCGGCGCGCGCGCGCGCGCCCAGGCCCTGATCGGACGGCTGCGCCGCTCCATCGCCGATGCCCGTCGCGCCGCATCTCGGCTGCCCTGTCGGCCGCGCGTCTATTTCGAGGAATGGGACGATCCGCTGATCTGCGGCATCCGTTGGGTCGGCGAGCTCGTCGAAATCGCCGGCGCGGAGAATTGCTTTGCGGACCTCGCCGCGCGGCCTGCCGCCAAGGAGCGCATCATCGCCGATCCGTACGAGGTGGTTCGGCGCGCCCCCGACGTGCTGATCGCCTCGTGGTGCGGAAAGAAGTTCAACCCGGCAAGAGTGCGCGAGCGGCCCGGCTGGGAATCGATTCCGGCGCTCCGCCACGATCGATTATTCGAGATCAAATCGTCCGAGATCCTGCAGCCCGGGCCCGCGGCCCTCACCGACGGTTTGAGCCGCCTCCGTCGGATCATCGCCGACAGCGCGCACGACATGGTGGAAGGCGGCGCGCGCGATCCCCGCGGTCGGGGAAGCGCTCCGCTGCCGCGTCGCGCCGGCCGGGATCGACCGTAGACCAGCCGGCGAGGACTACCTTGCGCCCGCTCTCATTCCTCTGCCCGGGAGCAGTCGGACTCACCGCGGATGCGCCAGCGCGGAAGGTGCGGCGCGCCCGGCGGAGTGGAGCACGCTGAGCAACATCGCGCTGGCGCCGTTCCAGACGATCTGCGCGCCGATGGCGAGCAGGATGAACGCCGTCAGCCGGATCATGATGTTGGTTCCCGTCTTGCCCAGCCGGCGCACCAGACGATCCGCGTACCGGTAGCAGAGATAGATGATGACGCAAGTGATCAATACGCCGACGAAGTGCGCGAGAATCGTGGGCAGGAGCGCACGCAGGCCGCGCGGCGGATTGGCCCCGAGGGTCACGGCCACCGATATCGATCCGGGTCCGACGGTCAGCGGCATGGTGATTGGATAAAACGCTCCCTGCGTGATGCTGTCGGGGCTGGCGGCGCCGGCGGGCGCGGAAACCACCGGCTTGAGCGGCCCATTGAGCAGGGACCAGGCCAAGGCGCATACCACGATGCCTCCGGCCACCTGCACCGCCGGAATCGAGACGCCGAAGAAGTCCAGCACGTAGGCGCCGACCAGGATGGAGGCGATGAGCAGCACGAAGCTGTTGAAGGCGACGAGCTTTGCGGTGCGTGTGCGCTCGGCCGGCGTGAGCCCCGAGGTCATGGCGAGGAAAATGGGCGCCCCGCCGAATGGATTGATGATCGGCAGCAGCGCCGCCACGGCGACGAAGACGATTTCGGCGAAATAATGAATGCGGGCCAGGAGCATGGCTATGGGGCGTGGGGGGCCTTCAAGATCAGCCTGTACAGTCTCGCCCTGAACGCCCCCAAGCTCAAGCGCGTCCCGATGACCAAAGATCTAGACAACGAGCCTGTCGCTCCGCGGCGAGTGCGGGTCACGCGGATCCGCGGGGCAGGGCCGGCGCATCTCCGACTGGGCGCCGCCGGCGCGATTCTCGGTCCTGGTAGGGATCGAAGCGCCACATGAAGCCCAAGAACGCCAGGTATTCCATGCGCATAGCGCGCCCAATGTGCCCCCCATCCGTGCCCCCGTCCGATGCGCCGCCGGGTCCCTATGGAGACGCAAGCAGGACCGTTGTGGTCTCGCACGAGACAGGAACTCAGACATGGAGATTGAAGAAGAGAAGGGAAAGTGATCGGTAGTTGACGCCGAGGGAGGTCTTCTCCCTGCTCGTTGTGCGGCCGTCAAGTGGATGGGCGCTCCTGGCCCACGACTGTATGCCCCGCCCGATCAGGCTCGGCCGCCGCACGCGGTGGTCACGACGAGCGCTCGAGCGTCGGATCGAAGACCAGCACCAGTTCGCGCAATCGGAAAACCACGCGCTCGAAAAAAACAGGTATGAACATCTTCATTTTTCTTGCGAGTTGCACGCTCTCCGCGCTGCTGCTGCCGCTCGGGGTGGTAGTGGTGAACTGGACCGCACTTGAGGATGCCCGGCGATTTGCGCACGGCGCCTGATTGGGCGATTGATGCCCATCGACACTCAGTCATCACATGGGACGCGCACATCCGAGTCGCTGCCCACCGCCGGACTACACCCCGAGCCCACAGAACTCAAGTACTCTTGCTGATGGTAAACTTCCCGACACTGACGCCAAGGTCAATACCTTGACCCGATCCCGACAGCACCAGAGATACCGTGCCCTTGGTCAGAACCTGAACGGAACCTGATTTGACCATGCCGGCGTTGGCCTCGCCCTGTGCGTACGATCCCAATACGTCGTCAATAGAGTGCACGTCGGTGAACGTGCCGACCCCATGGTCAATGCGGGATTTGCCCGCCGTGAGGCCGACGCCTTGCGCAAAGATTTTCACGTGCATGGAAGTTCCGTTGGCACAAGTCACGACTCCGGTTCCGACCACGCGTTTATAAATGGCCGACCAACTGGTCGTCTTGAAGTGCATTTTGCATTCGATCGTTGCGCCACCCGTCGACGCATGCAGCGGAACCAGCGATCCCGCGAGGGTAACCGCAAGCACGCTAAATATCGGCAGATAAAATTTCTTCATGGATTGAACACCCGGGTGAAGGGTGCCGGACCACCTTTGTGGTCCGGCACCGCGGTAAGAAAACTCAGTCGCGCCGCGCCAGGAATGTCTCGCGGTAACGAGCTATAACGCCTCCGGTGCCGTCAACGACCGCTCGAGTGAGGAGCGTCCTTGATCGCTGTCTTCTGCTCGTTGCCCTGCTTCTCGCCGCGGGTCTTTTCATGCTTGCCGGTCTCTAACTCGTCGCGGCGAGCGGCCGTACCCGGCGCAACGTCGCTCGGCGTCTGTGTTCCGTGAGTGGACTTATCCGTTTGCTTCCAGTTTTCAATGTTCATTCCAGTGACTCCGTTGTGCCGAATTGGCTGATTAAAGACCGATAAAACTTCGCGATGCCCGGGATTGCGCGCCG
>DAIDUQ010000029.1:0-18371 GCA_027456605.1 Steroidobacteraceae bacterium
CCGGGACGGACGCCCGCGGCTTCTCAACCTGAACCTGCGTCATCCGCTCGCCGCCGGCGCGCTGCTCGGTGCGGTGCTGGCGCTCGCCGGCGGAGCATTCGTGCTCGGGCTTTCCCTCGGCCGTAACACGGATATGACGCTGGCGCGGACCCGGCACTGGATGAATGTCCTGGCCGCGCAACGCGCTGAGCTCGATGACGTTCGCGCCCGGATGCAGGCGCGCGCGCAAGCCCTGGCCATACAGGTGGGCGGCCTGCAGGCCGACATGATCCGGCTCGACGCACTCGGCCAGCGCCTCACGGCCATGGCCGGCCTCAGCCGCCGCACGTTCGATTTCGCCCACGCGCCGGGACTCGGCGGCCCGGATACCGACGCGCCGGGCGCGCAGCCCGGCATGCCGAGCATCGCGCTGCTGCTCGGCAAGCTGCAGCGGGAGATCGACCTGCGCACCTCGCAGCTCGCGGCGCTGGAGAACGTCATTCTCTCGCGCAAGCTCAATCACGCGATCCATCCCGAGGGCCGCCCGGTGCGGGTCGGTTGGATTTCCTCGCCCTACGGCTGGCGTCTCGATCCCTTCACCGGGGCGCCGGAATTTCACGAGGGCATTGATTTCGCCGCGCCCCTCGGTACGCCCATTCACGCGGTGGCCGCGGGCGTGGTCGTGTGGGCCGGTCCCAACGACGGATTCGGCAACGTGGTGCAAATCGAGGATGGCGACGGCTTCTCCACGCTGTACGCGCACGCGCAGCGGATCCTCGTGCACCTCGGGGACACCGTGGCGCGCGGCGAGGTGATCGCGCTGGTGGGCTCGACCGGCTACTCGACCGGGCCGCACGTGCATTTCGAGGTGCTCCGGTACGGCCATCCGATCAACCCGAGCGCCTTCATCGGCGGGCATGCGCTGACCGTGGCGCAGGTGATCAAGGGCCGGTAGGTTCCGGGCGGCGCCCCCCGGCCGCGCCGGGGCGGTTTTTCGCCGCGCCGCCGCTTGATTTTCGAGGCGCTGCCACCCATTAGGATTGAACGGGGCCGTGTGCGTACAATACGCGGCTCCATTGCGCCGCCTGCGGCGCGATACATGAACGGCGAAGCGGGATTCTGTACTTGCTCAATACCCTGAAACGTGTCTTCGGCAGCCGCAATGATCGGCTCCTGCGCAGCTATACGCGCTACGTGCGCGCCGCCAAAGGATTCGAGGCGGCGCTGCAGGCCCTCGGCGACGAGCAACTGCGGGCGAAGACCGAGGAATTCCGCGCCCGCTTGCGCGCGGGCGCCACGCTGAACGCACTGCTCCCGGCGGCCTTCGCCGTGGTGCGCGAGGCGGCCTGGCGCACGCTGAAGATGCGCCATTTCGACGTGCAGCTGATCGGCGGCATCGCGCTGCACGAGGGACGGATCGCCGAGATGCGCACCGGCGAGGGCAAGACGCTGGTGGCCACCCTGCCGGCCTACCTGAATGCCCTGCCCGGGGACGGCGTGCACGTCGTCACCGTCAACGAATACCTGGCGCAGCGCGACGCGGACTGGATGGGCCCGGTGTTCCGGTTCCTGGGCCTGACCGTCGGGGTGATCAAGAACTCCCAGACGCCCGAGGAGAAGCGCGCCGCCTACGCGTGCGACATCACCTACGGCACCAACAATGAGTTCGGCTTCGACTATCTGCGCGACAATCTGGCCTTCAGCCTGGAGGAGCGCGTGCAGCGCACCCTGGCGTATGCCATCGTCGATGAGGTCGATTCGATCCTGATCGATGAGGCGCGCACGCCGCTCATCATCTCCGGCCCGGCCGAGGAGAGCACCGAGCTGTACGCGCGCATCAATGCGTTGGTGCCGCGCCTGAAGCGCCAGGAGGTCGAGGACGGCCCCGGGGACTACTCGGTGGAAGAAAAGGACAAGCAGGTGCACCTGACCGAGGAGGGTCACGAGCACGTCGAGCAGCTGATGCTGGAAATCGGGCTGCTGACCGAGGGCGAGAGCCTCTATGATGCGGCCAACATCCGCCTGATGCACCACCTGAACGCGGCGCTGCGCGCCCACGCGCTGTACCGGCGCGACGTGGAATACATTGTGCGCGGGGGCGAAGTCATCATCGTCGATGAGTTCACCGGTCGCACCATGCCCGGCCGGCGCTGGGCCGACGGCCTGCACCAGGCGGTGGAGGCCAAGGAAGGCGTGCAGGTGCGCGAGGAGAACCAGACGGTCGCCTCGATCACGTTCCAGAACTACTTCCGCCTGTACAAGAAGCTCTCGGGCATGACCGGCACGGCCGATACCGAGGCGCCGGAGTTCCTGCAGATCTACGGGCTGGAGGTGGTGGTCATTCCGACCCACAAGCCGATGGTCCGCAAGGACGCGTCCGATCTGGTCTATCTGACGCAGACCGACAAGTTCAAGGCGATCATCGAGGACATCCGCGACTGCGTGCAGCGCGGCCAGCCGGCGCTGGTCGGCACCACCTCGATCGAGACCTCGGAATACCTCGCGGGGCTGCTGCAGAAGGATGACGTTCCCCACCAGGTGCTCAACGCCAAGCAGCACGAGCGCGAGGCGCACGTCGTGGCGCAGGCCGGCCGCCCCGGGGGGGTCACGATCGCCACCAACATGGCCGGCCGCGGCACCGACATCGTGCTCGGCGGCAACCTCGAGGCGGAGCTCACCACGCTCGATCCGCACGACCAGGCCGGGCGCGAGGCGGTGCGCGCCGAATGGCAGACGCGCCACGACCAGACCCTGGCCGCGGGCGGTCTGCACATCATCGGCACCGAGCGGCACGAGTCCCGCCGCATCGACAATCAGCTGCGCGGCCGCTCCGGGCGCCAGGGGGATCCGGGCTCGAGCCGGTTCTATCTGTCCATGGAAGACAACCTGATGCGCATCTTCGGCGATCCGACGCGCACGCAACGGCTGCTGAAGATGGCGGGCATGCGCGAGGGAGAGGTCATCGAGAGCGGGATGCTGAGCAAGCAGATCGAGAAGGCGCAGCGCAAGGTCGAGGCGCACAACTTCGACATCCGCAAGCAGCTGCTGCTGTTCGACGACGTGGCCAACGACCAGCGCAAGGTCGTCTATCAGCAGCGCACCGAGATCATGGCGACCGAGGACGTGTCGGCGGCCATCCGCGGCATCCTCGCCGAGGCGATCGGCACGCTGATCGATCAGTTCCTGCCGCACCACGCCATGTCCAGCGATTGGGACCTGGAAGGGCTCGCGCAGGCAATCCAGCGCGACTTCGGCGTGGTGGTGGATCCGAAGGCGTGGCTCGCGGCCGAGCCGGAGCTGGAAGAGGCGGGGCTGCGCGAGCGTCTGGCGCGTACCGTGGACGACGCCTACAACGCCAAGGCGGAACGGCTCGATGTCGAACTGATGCGCCACATCGAGAAGGACGTCATGCTGCGCACCCTCGACATGCACTGGCGGGACCACCTGGCGGCGATGGACTACCTGCGCCAGGGCATTCACTTGCGCGGCTACGCCCAGCAGGACTACCGCACCGAGTACAAGCGCGAGGCGTTCGGGATGTTCAGCGCCATGCTCGATCAGGTGAAGTTCGAGACCGTGTCGACCCTGATGAAGATCGAGGTACGGACCCAGGAAGAGGTCGACCGCGAGGAGGAGGAGCGCCGCGCCCGGCTGATGCGCGCGCTGCAGGCCCAGCACGCCGAAGCGTCGGTGTTCGCGGGCGGCGAGGAGGTTGCCGCGGGACAAATGGGCGCCATGTCCGAGGGCGGGCTGCCGCTGGAGTCGCACACACCGTTCGTGCGCGCGGAGCGCAAGGTCGGGCGCAACGAGCCGTGTCCCTGCGGCTCGGGAAAGAAATACAAGCACTGCCACGGCACGCTGTCGGATCTCGGCTGAGGGTCGTGGGCGCCGTTCAGGTGGTCGCCGCGGCGCTGATCGGCGCGGACGGCCGGGTCCTGATCGCCGAGCGCGCGCCCGGCAAGCCCCTGTCGGGTCGCTGGGAGTTCCCCGGCGGCAAGCGGGAGCCGGGCGAGGGCGAGCTCGAGGCGCTCGCGCGCGAGCTGCGCGAGGAGCTCGGGGTGGAGCGGATCGAGGGCCGGCACATGATGCGCCTCACGCACGTCTACCCCGAGCGCGCGGTGGAGCTGTCGCTGTGGGTGGTCGACCGATACCAGGGCGAGCCCCGCGGTCTCGAGGGTCAGGCGCTGAAGTGGGTCGAGGCCGGCCAACTCGCCGAGGCCGACCTCCTGGAGGCCGACCGCCCCTTCGTCGTCGGACTGCTAGAATGGTTATCCACCCGATTCCCAAGAGAGGGCGACGATGGCCGAGACGAATGAGGTTCCAGAGGTCGAGCTCGATTCGGCCAACCTGTACCGCGAAGAGCTCTTCACGGACCGGCGCGCCGGCACGATCCGGCGTCTGACGCCGGTCACCCGGACGGGCGAGCCGGATCCCTCGCGTCCGGTGCTGTTCTCCGGTCAGACGCAGCTGCTGACGCCGGCCGGCGTTCTGCCGTTGTCGTTCGAGCTCCCGGGCACGACGCTGTCCGAGGCCCTGGCGCAATTCTCCGAGGGGGTGCGCGAGGCAATCGAGCAGGCGATCGACGAAGCGCGGGAGATGCGCCGCGAAGCCGCATCGCGCATCGTGGTGCCGGAAGTCGGCGCCGGCGCCGGGCCGGGCCCGGCCGGCGGCAGGATCAAGTTCCCGTAGGCGCCCGCTCGGCGCGCTCAGAGCCGCGGACCGCTCGCCGCGTCAGTGCTGGAATCGCGCATGCCGGGCGCAGCTCGGCCGGGCGGCGCTTCGGGGCGTGGGTGCTGCGGATTCGGTTTGCTCGTCGGACCCCGATCGGGGTCGTCCTCGTGCACGTATCGCGAGCCGCGCGACCAGGATGCCGCGGCCGCGATCAGGCACATTGCCGTTGCGAAGGAGAACGCGGCGATGAGGCCCTCGCGAAACGGTGCGGCAATCAGCTCCGGGAAGAAGGCGCGTCCGGTCAGCGCCGCCCGGTTGGCGACCGAGAGGTGCGCCAGAACGCCGGGACCGAGCAAGGTGCGGATGGGGTTGTAGCCGAGGAATGCGGCGAACAACACGGAGACCGGCGGCAGCGAGCCGATATGGCCGGCGAGCACCGCGCAGACCCCGTACCGCATCAAGCCCTGGCGCAGCGTCCCCGAGAGGGTCGTCGCAAGACCTGCGATCATGAGCGAGAAGAAGATCCCGATCGAGAGCACCTGGGCGGAGTTCTGAAAGGTGGCGTTCATGCCGCCCCCGACGCCGCGGTCGCGCGCGGGCAGACTGTTCATGACGGCTGCCCGATTCGGCGCCGCAAAGGCGCCCATGGACACTCCGCAGAGCAGCAGGACCGCGGCGAATTGCCCGTAGTTGAAGTCGATCGGCAGCAGCATCAAAAGTATGAGGCTCACGGCGGCTCCGATCATTCCTCCCGTGGCGAAGTAGCGCGCGCCGAGGCGATCGGATAGGACCCCCGAGATGGGACCTGCGAGCAGAAATCCCAGGCTGAGCGGCAGCATGAAGATACCCGCCCAAAGCGGCGTCTGCGCAAAGCTGTAACCGTGCAGCGGCAGCCACACGCCCTGCAGCCAGATGATGAGCATGAACATCAGTCCGCCGCGGCCGATGGCCGCGAGGAACGTGGACAGGGTTCCGAAGGTGAATGCCCTGATTCTGAAGAGGGGCAGCCGGAACATTGGCGCAACGGCGCGCGATTCAATGATGGCGAAAGCCGCCATCGACGCCGCGCCGGCCACCAGCAGCGAGAGCACCAGCGGGCTCGACCAGCCCATGGCGTGGCCGTTCGCCGGCTGAATGCCGCAGGTGATGCCGATCATGATGAGCGTGAGCCCGGTTGCAAAGCTGATATTGCCTCCCCAGTCGATCGGGGTGGGCTCGCGGTGCCCGATCTCGCGCAGTTTCAGGTATGACCAGACGGTGCCAAAAAGCCCGAAGGGCACCGATATCAGGAAGATGAGCCGCCAATCAATCGCGGCGAGCGCGCCGCCGAGAACGAGGCCGAGAAAACTGCCGCTGATGCCGGCGACGTTGTTGATCCCCAGGGCCAGACCGCGCTGATCGGGCGGGAACGCATCCGTCAGAATGGCTCCCGAGTTCGCCACCAGGAAGGCGGCGCCGATCCCCTGGAGGATCCGGCCGATCACGAGCCACTGCGCCCCCGCCTGTCCGCTGTAAGGATCCACTGTCAGCGCCAGCGAGGCCACGGTGTAGAGGATGAACCCCAGGTTGTACATTCTCACCCGCCCGAACATATCCCCGAGGCGCCCCAGGCTCACGACGAGCACGCTGGTCACCACCTGATAGCCCAGAATCATCCACAACAGATACAGCGTGTTGCCCGGCTCGAGCGGGTTGAGACCGATGCCATGGAAGATCTGCGGCATCGCGATCAGCATGATCGAGGAGTCGATGGTCGCGAGCAGGACCGCGATGGTGGTGTTGGACAGCGCCACCCACTTGTAGCGCGATGAGTTGGGCATGGAGTCCATGGTGCGCAAGGCCGAGGCTCGGTGTGAGCGCGATTGCCGAGGTCGCGACTGCGGGGCGGTGCGCGGGCTAGGCGCCGATCAGACGCTCGAGAAACTCGATGGCGGCGGCAAGCTGTTCATGCTCCCGTGGCTCGAGGCGGGTGCGGATGGCGTGCATCAGCCAGTCCTCACGGGCCGCCCGGGCCGCCCGGATCGACTCTCGGCAGGCCGCCGTCAGCGACAGAATGGTTTGCCGTCCGTCTTGCGGGTCGGCCGTGCCGCTGATGAGGCTGGCCGCCTTCAATGCGGCCACGGTCGCGCCCATCGACTGCGGGCGGATACCCTCGGCCTGCGCCAGCGCGGTCACCGTCGCGGGCCCGTCGCGCTCCAAGCGGCTCACCACCTTCATCTGTGTCCAAGTGAAATCGCCGAGATTTCCCTCCTCGCGCAGCCGCCGCGCCAGCTTGCCGCTCAGCATGCGCAGGCCCGCCGCCAAGGCCGCGACACTCCGCTCGGCAGAGGTGCTCGACTGCGAAACCATGGGTCACGATAGCAGATACGAAGCTACACTACCAAGGTCACCTACAGATCGGCTTGGGCCTCGCGTAGAATCGGTATCCCGCGGGGCCGCTCGCGCGGCCGATCGAGGATGCGGGGCGGGCAGCAAATACGCAGACCGACGTGCCGCTGCGGCGGTCCCCCGAGTCTTTCACGGGGGGGCGGCGGGCGTCGTCGCTGATCTGCAGCGTAGCCCGTTGGCGCCGGATCGCCTGGTGACTATAATGACCATCTTGACTATTTGACGAGGTGACCCCGATGGACAACGGCACCTGGACCGTCGCGCAGGCCAAGGCGAGACTGAGCGAGGTGATCGAAAACGCCCAAACGCGGGGCCCGCAGACCATCACACGTAACGGCCGGCGTACGGCGATCATCGTCGATGCGCAGGAATGGGAGCGCAAGACCCGGCGCAGCGGCTCGCTGGCCGATTTCTTCAAGGCTTCGCCGCTGCGGGGCTCGGGGCTAAAGGTCCGCCGCTTGACGGACCGGCTGCGCTCGACCGACTTGTGAGCTTTCTGCTCGACACGAACGTCGTCTCCGAGTGGACCAAGCCGCAGCCCAACGCGGGCGTCGCTCAATGGCTCGCCAAGATCGATGAGGATGAGGTCTTCCTCAGCGTCGTGACGTTCGCTGAGCTGCGGCACGGCGTTGAGCGCTTGCCCGCCGGTGCCCGGCGGCGGCGGCTCGATGCCTGGCTCCGTCATGACTTGCCGCTGCGGTTCGAGGCGCGAATCGTCGGCGTGGAGGGCGCCATCGCCGATGAGTGGGGGCGGCTGGTCGCCCGGCGCGAGCGGCTCGGCCGGCCCATTCACGCCATGGATGCGCTCATTGCCGCCACGGCGCAGGTCCACGGCCTCACCCTGGTGACCCGCAACACGGCAGACTTCGCGGCCTCCGTGAGCACTCTGCTGAATCCCTGGACGTAGATTCCTGGGTCGGAGTGGACTACGATATGACTACAGTAGTCACATGTGGTGAGCCATGCGCAAAATCCAGCTCAAAGACGCCAAGGCGCGACTGTCGTCCGTCGTCGACGATGCGGTGCAGGGCAAGCCCTCGATCATCACACGCCACGGCAAGCGCGAGGCGGTGCTGCTCTCCTACGAGGCCTGGGAGCGGTTGTCGGACGTCCCCTCGTTTGGCCGGTTGCTCATGTCGGCACCGCTCGAAGACGGTGACGCGCCGCCTCGTTCGAAGGCTCCGCTTCGCGACCCGGAGCTGTGAGCACCCGTTTCCTCGTGGACACGGATGTCCTGTCGGTCGGTGCGCCGTCGAAGGCGAGAGCGGTTCGCGAGCTCGTGGAGTGGATGGACCGCCACTCGGAGCGGTTGTACGTCTCCGTCGTGACGATCGCGGAGATCGAGGACGGCATCGCCAAGTCGAAACGAGCCGGCGCGACCCGCAAGGCGGCACAGCTGCGCGAATGGCTCGAGACGCTGGCGCACCTCTACACCCCGCGAATCCTCCCATTCGACCTGGCCGCGGCACGCATCGCGGGAGTGCTGTCGGATGAGGCACGAGGCCGGAGGCACACGGCGGGGTTCGCCGACCTGGCGATCGGCGCGATCGCACGCTGCCACGCGCTCACGATCCTCACCCGCAATCTCGAGCATTACGCCCCGCTCGGGGTGGCCGCGCTGCCGCCGGAATGATTGAACGCCAGCTTGCGCAGCCGGCTCGAGTGTTCTTGGGCGGTGAAGGCAGGTTCAAATCAACCGTGCAGCAGCTGAACGTGCCCGACATGCTCCAGCGTGTGGAGGCACGACCCGGAGTCATTTCGCCCGCCGCACCTCCATCACTGAGGGTGGCGCGTCGAAGCCGCGATGTCAGCGATCGACCGAACCAGGATCAGTGGATCATCACGTGTGGGCAGAAATCCGCGACGCTGCCAGAAGGCAGCAGCTTCGAGATCGACGGCGTTGACCAGCAGCGCTCGGCCACCGACGAGTTTTGCGGCCGTGATGCAGCGCTGGAGCGCATGCTTCACTAATCCGGTTCCGATCCCGCGCCCAGCCCGATTCAGATCCGTGGCAAGCTGTCCGAGCAGCAGGCATGGCACCGGGTCGGGGGGCGGGCCTGTCCGAATGGATCGAGGCAGGCCGTTGGGAACGACGGCCGTGGGCGCCAAGCCGTAGAATCCCACCACACGGCCTTCCTCGTGAACCACGAGAACAGCTGTGAAACCCTTCTGCTGGTTGGAGAGAGTCCGCGTCTTGAGCCAGTGATCGAGCGATGGCTTGCCGCAGGAGAACGCCGAGACGTCATGCGCCGGTGTGAGCGGCTCTGGGATCGAGAGCCCCAAGATTCAGCGCTTCGCGGTGTAGCCCGACTCCCACGGGGCGGGACGCTTTGCGAGTTCGGCCATTTCGGGAACTGCCGCCGCCGGCGCCGACAGGCCTTCCATGAATTCCGCAAACCCTTCTGGGCTCATGCGGATCAGACGGTTTTCCATCAGCACGTCTTCCGCCGCTCGAACCGCTGCCTCACGGACAAAATCCGTGCGGGACCGACCCCGAAGTCCGGCTGCGCGGTCGATCATCGCAATGTCCGCCTCAGGCAGGCGCATCGAGATCGGATGTTCCTTAAGTCCAGTATTGGCGACCATGGCTCACCTCCGCGGATGACAATAAGGCCGTGTAGTGCAAAATGCAATACAAGGCTCTGGGGCGCGGTCGAGAACGCCTCATTCGCGGGTCAATGATCCGATCCGGCTTCGTCCGGGGACTCAGGCGCGACCGAGGTCGGCTCGCCGGGAATCGCATTGCGCCCGCTCAGCCAGCCGCCGAGGTCGATCAGCCGGCAGCGCTCGCTGCAGAACGGCCGGAGCGGCGTATTCTTCCACTCGATGGGCCGGTGACAGGTCGGACAGGTGACCTGCATGGCGCCTCTCAGGTGCAGGTCGTGAGCAGGAAGGGCACGTCTTCGGTGGTCTGCGTCGCGTGCTCGGCCAGCCCCTTCCAGGTCAGAAAGCGCACGCTGCAGCGGTGATGACTGCCGCTGACCTCCGGGTACAGCCCGCTCGAGGCCGGCAGCGCGATGCGCAGCAGCTGCAGCGCATTGTCCCGGTCGAACGTGATGGTGAACGTGCCGCCGCGGGCGCATTCCTGGCGTGAGCGCCCGAACTGGCGGGTGAGCCACAGCAGCTCCGCCACCGCGTCGCACACCGGCCGCAGCAGGGCCAGCCACTGGTTGAACGTCTGCTGGCGCGCCTCGCTGGGCTGGGAGAGCCAGTAGAGGTAATCGGGCAGATCGAACTCGCAGGTGCCGCCCGGGATGGCGCTGCGGTGCTTCACGGCGTTCAGGAACTCCGAATCCCGCAACGGCTGCTGGCAGGCCACTCCGGCGTTCAGCAGATTGGTGCGCAGCTGCGTCAGGTTGGCGATGAAGGTCTTCAGGCGCTGCGCATCGACGCCCGGACGCGTTTGAAACTCGCTCAGCAGATGCAGCTGGCGCTCGATTTCCTTCAGCGCGTCGGAGCGCAGATCGCTGCGCGAGACCACCGCCAGGATGTCGATCAGGCTGTCGACAGCCGTCCGGCTGCCCCAGGCGCTGCCGGTCTCGTTGTGATAGAGGGCCTGGTTGTACAGAAAATCCAGGCGCAGAAAGGTTCGCATCCGTTCGTTCAGCGGTTGCTCGAACAGCAGCGTCCGGCCGCCGGCGGCGTCCACGGCCGGCGCCGCGGGCTTCTGGGAGGCCAGGGCCGCCGGCGCCGATACGGGCGCCGGCGCGGATTTCTCGCCGGCCTCTACATCTGCGATTTCGGTGCTCATGCGCGTATTGTGCGCGACGAACACATGTTACGTAAATGTCCGATCGCCGCGACGGGGCGGGGCGGTCAGGATTTTTGGGCCAACTCCAGGTAGCGCCGATGCAGCGCCTCGACCTGCTGGCGCAATGCCGCGACATCGGATTCATTGCGGATCACGTCGTCGGCGGCCTTCAGCCGGGCCGTGCGCGAGGCCTGCGCATCGAGGATGGCCTGGGCCTGCGCGGGGCTCGAGCCGTCGCGCGCCTGCAGGCGCCGCAACTGCAGCGTCTCGGGGCAGTCCACCACCAGCACCCGATCGAGGCGTTTTCCGAGCCCTTTTTCCACCAGCAGCGGAATCACCAGGATCTGGTAGGGCCCGCCCGCCGCCGCGGCCATCGCTTCCACCGCGCTGCCGATGGCCGGATGCGTGAGGGCTTCCAGGTCGGCGCGGGCCCTGGGATCGGAGAAGACGATCTCGCGCAGCTTCGGCCGGTCCAGGTGTCCATCCGGCGTGAGAATGCCGGTGCCGAAGCGCTCCACCAGCTTCTCGAGCGGAGGCTGGCCCGGCTCGACCACCTCGCGGGCGATCTTGTCCGTGTCGATGACGGGCACCTCGAGCGCGGCGAACAGATCCGCCACCGTGGATTTGCCGCTGGCAATGCCGCCGGTCAAGCCGATGCGCAGGAGCTTCATCGCGGATACAGCGAAAGATAGGCGCCGACCAGCCGGTGGCCGAACATCAGCATCAGCCATCCCGAGATCGCCAGAAACGGACCGAAGGCGATCGGCATCCCGCTGCCGCGCCGGCGCGCCACGATCAGCGCGGTCCCGCAGACGGCGCCGAGCAGGGCCGCGATCAGCACCGTGGGCAGCAGCATCTGCCAGCCGAGCCAGGCCCCGAGGGCCGCAAGCAGCTTGAAGTCCCCATAGCCCATGCCTTCTTTGCGAGTGAGCGCACGGAAGAGATGATAGACGCTCCAGAGGCTCAAGTAACCCGCCGCGGCGCCGATCAGGCTGGACCGCAGGTCCACCGGCACCGGGCCACCGCCCGAAGCGGGCGCGACGAGGGCCAGCAGCAGTCCGATCCACATCAGCGGCAGCGTGAGACTGTCCGGCAGCAGCTGGTGGTCGAGATCGATGCCCGCGAGCGCCACCAGGTACCAGGTGAGCACCAGCGCCGCAAGCGCCGGCCAGCCGAAGCCGAATCGATAGGCCACCGCCGCGGACAACAGTCCGCTCAGCGCCTCGACCAGAGGGTAGCGCGGGCTGATGCGCGCCCCGCAGGCGGCGCAGCGGCCCCGCAGCCACAGGTAGCTCACCACCGGAATGTTGTGCCAGGCATGGATCAGGGCGCCGCAGGCCGGGCAGGCCGAGCGCGGCGCCACCAGGTCGTAACGCTCGCGGGTCGCGGCAGGCAGCGTCGGCGCCTCGCCGTACAGATCCGCGTACTGCGCCCGCCACTGCCGCTCCAGCATGATCGGCAGGCGGTGGATCACCACGTTCAGAAAGCTGCCCACCACCAGCCCCAGCACCAGGCAGGTGCCGGTGAACAAGGCGGGGGAGGCGGCGAGCAGCGCGGCCAGCGACACGTCAGCCGACGACGTTGCCGAGCTGGAAGATCGGCAGGTACATCGCGACGACCAGGCTGCCGACGATGATGCCGAGGATGACCATGATCAGCGGCTCGAGCAGGGCGGACATCGAGTCCACGGCGTTGTCGACTTCCGCCTCGTAGAACGTCGCCACCTTGGCGGCCATGGAGTCGAGCGAGCCCGATTCCTCGCCGACGGCGATCATCTGCACCACCATGTTGGGAAAGATGGCCTGGGTCTGCATGGCGCGCTGCAGGCGCTGTCCGGTGGCGACCTCGTCGCGCATCCTGAGCACGGCGTTCTCGTAGACGATGTTGCCGGTGGCGCCGGCCACCGACTCCAGCGCCTCGACCAGGGGCACGCCGGCGGCGAACATGGTGGAGAGCGTGCGCGAGAAGCGGGCGATGGCCGCCTTGGTGAGGATGGGGCCGATGATCGGCACCTTCAGTGTCAGGCGGTCCAGTATTTCGCGCAACCTGCGCGAGCGCTTCTTGAAGTACAGGAAAACCGCGACCGCCGCGCCGATCCCGATGGCGATGAAGATGCCGTAGTGCCGCACCGCATTCGAGATGTTGATCACGACCATGGTGAATGCCGGCAGATTGGCCCCGAAGCCTTTGAACAGCTTCTGGAACTCCGGGATCACGAAGATCATCAGCACGCTGGTGACGATGGCGGCCACGCTCAGCACCGCGGCCGGATAGAACAGCGCCTTCTTGACCTTCTTCTTGGTCGCCTCGGACTTCTCCTTGTAGGTCGCGATCTTGTCGAGCAGGGTGTCGAGCGCGCCGGCCTGCTCGCCGGCGCGGACCAGGTTGACGAACAAATCGTCGAAATACAGCGGCTGCTTGGCGAGCGCCTCGTGCAGCGAGGTGCCCGACTCGACGTCGGCCTTGATGGCCAGGATCAGGTTGCGCACCGAGGGCTTGTCGACGCCGCTGGCGACGATCTCGAAGGATTGCACCATCGGAATGCCGGCGATCAGCATGGTGGAGAGCTGGCGGCTGAAGACGGCAATGTCCGCGGCGTTGACCTTGCCGCCCTTCATGCCCGAGAGGCTGTCGCGCTTGCGGCGCACGCGCGATGGCGCGATGCCCTGGCGGCGCAGATCGGCGCGCACCGCCGTCTCGTCGGGGGCCATCGTGTTGCCCTTGACGCGCTGGCCGCGCTTGTCGCGTCCTTCCCAGAGGAACGGGACGTCGGGCCTCGCGGTCCTGAGGGTGGGGTTCTTGGCGGTTGCGGTTGCTGCCGGGGCCATGGATGTGCCGTCCTGCGTCAGTCGACGGTGACGCTGTTGATTTCCTGGAGACTGGTGATGCCCGACTTGACCTTCTCCAGGCCCGCGCGGCGCATGTCCCAGATGCCCTCGCGGGCGGCCTGGTCATTGATCTCCACCGCGCTGCCCCCGGCGAGGATGATCCGGGCGATGGCGTTGGTGACGGGCATGACCTGATAGACGCCGGTGCGCCCCTTGTAGCCGTCGGTGCAGGCCGGGCAGCCGGCCGGTGCGAAGATCTTCAAGCCGCCGCGCACGTCGTCCTCGGTGAAGCCTTCCTTCAGCAGCGCTTCCTTCGGCACGTCCACCAACTGCTTGCATTGGGGGCACAGCTTGCGGGCGAGGCGCTGGGCGATGATGAGGTTGATCGAGGTGGCGATGGCGTAGGGCTTGACCCCCATGTCGACCAGCCGCGTCAGGGTCTGCGGCGCATCGTTGGTGTGCAGCGTGGAGAGCACCAGGTGGCCGGTCTGGGCCGCCTTGATGGCGATTTCCGCGGTCTCGAGGTCGCGGATCTCCCCGACCATGATGACGTCGGGATCCTGGCGCAGGAAGGCGCGCATGGCCGCGGCGAAGGTCAGCCCCACCTTGGGGTTGATGTTGACCTGGTTGACACCGGGGATGTTGATCTCGGCCGGATCCTCGCAGGTGGAGATGTTGGTGCCTTCACGGTTGAGAATGTTCAGTCCCGTATAGAGCGAGACGGTCTTGCCGCTGCCGGTGGGGCCGGTGACCAGGATCATGCCCTGGGGCTTGTCGAGGTACTCCTGGTAGAGCTCTCTCTGGAACGGCTCGTAGCCGAGGGAATCGATGCCGAGCATCGCCTGCGAGGGATCGAGAATACGCATCACGACCTTCTCGCCGAACAGCGTCGGGCAGGTGCTGACGCGGAAGTCGATGGCGCGGGTTTTCGACAGCCGCATCTTGATGCGCCCGTCCTGGGGCACGCGCCGCTCGGCGATATCCAGGCGCGCCATGACCTTCAAGCGCGCGGCGAGCTTGAAGCCGAGTTGAACGGGCGGCTGGGCCACCTCTTTCAGCACACCGTCCATGCGCACGCGGACCCGATAGGTCTTCTCGTACGGCTCGAAGTGGATGTCCGAGGCGCTGCGGCGGATGGCATCCAGCATCACTTTGTTGACGAATCTGACGATCGGAGCGTCTTCGACATCGTCGCGTCCGACCTTTTCGTCGCTTTCCTCGCCGCCGCTGACCTCGAGCCCTTCCAGGTCGACGTCGCCCTCGGTGCCGAGCTGGGCGATCTGGCTCTCCGCCTGCTCGATGGCTTTGTCGATGGCCTGCTGCAGCTTGTCGTCATCGACGATGATCACCTCGATGCTGAGGCTGGTCTGGAACTTGATCTCGTCGATGGCGTGCAGGTGCGTGGGGTCGGCCACGCCCAGGAACAGTTTCTTGCCGCGGCGAAACAGCGGCAGTACCCGATGCTTGACCAGAAGCTTGTCCGCGACCAGCCGGGTCGTCTCCGGGTCCGGGGTGATGGCGTCGAGGTCCATCAGCGGAACGCCGAACTCGTTCGAAGCCGCCAGCGCGATGTCGCGCGCCTGGGCCGCACCGCTGTCGACGAGCTGGGTCACGAGCGAGATCTTGCGCTCCCGGGCGGTGTTCAGGGCCTCCAGCATGGTGGCCTCTTCGACCACGCCATCCTGAACCAGGCGCTGGGGGAGTCCCCCCAGTCCCGTCCGTAGGGTTCCGAGCGCTGCAGAAACGTTGTCGTTCATGGACCTAGGCGTGTCCGATCCGATCGGCGAGGCTGAAGTGTACCCAAGCCGGTGATGCCGGCAATTGTCAAATGTACGCGGATCCTCGCACAGCCGCTGGTGAGCCGCCGTGACTGGGCTCGCAGAACGCAATGGCGCGTCGCGCCGGGCCGGCGCGAGGGTGTCTCACGGGGCCGGGGAAGCCTACTGGCAGATCGGCGGCAGGTACGCGGCCGCGCCCCCCGCGCTCGAGATGCTGCCATTGATGGCGGCATCGGCGATCGGGACGAGCGCGGGCGGTCCGGCGAGGGTGTGGGTCGTCGCCGCGCCGTCGTTGCAGACCCAGGAGACATCGCCGGCGGGGGAGCGATAGGCCGTCCAGACGATGGTGCCGTTGGCGATGTGATAGTTGGCATTATTGCCAAAGCTCACGGTGATCCGGCCGGGGCCGGTCAGCGCGACGGTCTTCACGTAACGGCCGGATATCGTCTGGGTGACGGCGACCGCGGGGTTCGATCCGGCCGCCGTGCCGGTCGTGGCGTAGGTATACCCGAACGCGGTCTCGAGGCCCCCCGCCAGCGAGACGCCCTCGGCGACCTCGGAGCGGATCACGTAGTCCTCATATTCCGGGATGGCGATGGCCGCGAGGATGCCGATGATCGCGATGACGATCATCAGCTCGATGAGCGTAAAACCGTTCTGCACGCCGCGCATTTGTCGTTTTCATCCTGCACGCGCAAAGCTGGGGTCCGGCCGGTTGCGAGCTCGTGGAGGCAAGGTTCTTCAGCGGATCGGTCCCCTCTGTCATTCACTGTCGCAGAACGGCGACTGAGATGCAAGTCCACACGGTGAGCCGGTCCGATTCGGTGTTACTACGCAGATGCCCAAGCAAGCGAGGAACGTGTGCCTTGCAGCGGTGGGCTGAGGGACCGAGCTAAACGGATTGGCGCTAGGCGCGGGGCCCCGAATAGTTTTCACTAGCCCGTCAGGCAGGGCGCCACCGCATAGGCCGTAATGGCGCCTCTGGGCGCTTCTTTCAGGCTCGAGGTCAGGTGACCCGCACAGCCTCTCCAGCCTCACACGAAGACAAGAAGTCCAGCGCAACGTCCTCAAATACAGAAAATGCCTGAACATAAGAAGGGGCAGAGGAGCCGTAAACCAGCGGCATCAGTGTGTCTTCGTAGCGAGCCTGAAGCTCGGAATGCGTCCTCGCTTGTTCGAGTGTTTCCTTCAGGACCTTCACGGGGTCGGCATCGAACTCAGGGTTTTGTCCCTCAAACTCCTCGCGATCCTTTGACACGAGCGCGGCAAAGATCTCCCGGGCCGGCCCCAGAGTACTGGAAGCGCTCTGGGCTATCTGCGCCACATCGTAAACATGGCGAACGAGCGCCCGATCCATCTCCGCCTCCTGATAGCCGCGCCATTTCCAGGCGCAGCGACGAAGTAGGGAGAGCACCTTCTCAGCGACCGTCTCACTGACGGAAATGCAGTCGATCGACACCTCGACGGTTTTAGGCAGGCCCGTCAGGCCCTCGTAGAGATATCCGAATGTTCGCTTCTCGAAGGGCAAGAACGGCGGCCGCTCGGCAAGCTCGAGCTGCAGCTCCGAGCGCAGACTCGCGTGCGCCTCGTAGCCGGACTGGTACTCAGCTCCTATGCTGCAGCAACGGTGCTGATCGCGAATGTGCGGGTTCTTGCCGCCCTCTTTTGCGATGAGGGGTAACGGAAGCTGCTGGAAAACGCCGAGGACACTCTCGTGTAGGACCTTAAGCCGAGAGCGCTTTCCGAATTTTGCGCGGAAGTCCGTAGCGGGAGAGTTCAGCAGCACCTTGATGTCGATGTCTTCTGACATCCGCTCGATCAGCCGATGGGCCTTGGAAAGACAGGTGCCTCCTGCGAAGACCAGCACGATTCCGGCATCGACTCGTGTGGCCTCGCGTCGTTTGTCCAAATCTTTAAAACCGTCGTGGGCAACCACAAGCTCGCTCAAGGCCTTGAGCAAGTCAGTGACGTGAACGTCCTTTTCCGCGATCGCGAGGGGAAGTTTGAGCAGCCCTTCTGCCGAGAGATCTTCAAGTCGTTGCCGCTGCTCGGCCGTAATTGTTTTCATACTGCAGCGTCCGACCTCCGATCGAAATCCTGCGGCTGATGCGCCGGCGGCCCGTGTTGGCCACGAAGACACCCGGGATCTGCGTGGTGGTACCTGCGTTGTAAGCCGCAGCGGCCGCTCCAGGTGCCACGGGTACTCGCAGCTTCCGCAGGGCTTCGACGCCGAGCGTTTCGAGGGTGCCCGCAGGAACGATGCTGCCCGTCACCGAGCTCTTGCGAGTCTTGGCATATACCCCCGTCCCGATGCGAATGATCACACTACGGGCCTGAAGTGCCTTTAGTGCCTCGGTGACCTGAGAGGCACTGCCGAGGTCCGCGAGCTCCTGGCGCAGGACTACGTTACCGGCTCGCTGCTTGATCGCGCGCAGCATGCGCTCTTGCGTTGTCATGACTCACCTCTTCGTGGCAGCCATTATAGTGACTCTCCTCAAATCATCCATACTTTTCTTTTATAAATAGTAGGTTACCGCTCCACAGATTGCCGGATTATCGGCAAGTACTGCAGAAAGGCTCTCAGGTAGGAGCCTACAAAACATTGTGTAATCAGTGACTTATCGTGCGCCGATTATACTGCTGCGCTAAAGCTTCTTGTGGCCCAGGATGGGCTCCGGCGTCTGGCGCTATGGGATGGGGGTATATAAAGCCGCGGTTACGCTGCCGAAGCCTTAGGGGCTGGAGTGCCGCCAGGTCCGAGGGCTCTTTGGCACGGGTAGTCAGTCAATGGGAAGTTCACTCCCGCGCTTTCGGTGATTTCCGAGCGCGGCCAGCAGATTAGTCATTGAATCAACATGCCTTTGGGCATCTGCGTAGTAACACCGGTCCGATTCAAAAAAAAGCCCCCGCAGAGCGGGGGCTTTGTGTCGAGCATCGAGCTGCGATCAGTCGCAGATGGAGGGCAGATACGCGCCC
>DAIDUQ010000030.1:0-25015 GCA_027456605.1 Steroidobacteraceae bacterium
AACGGCTCAAGCCGACGGGGTCACTCGCATCCGTGCTCGCTCCGCCGCTGGCCGCGTGCGCTCGCCGGCCACCGTGTGTGACGCTCGTCACGCTTGCACGGCATAGTGCGACTCAAGTCCCACAGTTCCCGGGTCGATACAGCCTGGAGAGTCGAACGTCGCCCCATGCCGGCTGGGCGGCTCAGGGGTTGATCGCGACCATGACTGCAAGCTCTGCGCTGCAAGCAATTGATTCAGTGCTGATCGTGGATGACAGCGGCATCCAGCGCGGCATCGGCGCGGCGCTGTGCCAGGCGCTGCGGATCAAGCAGGTCCACGAGGCCGAGGACGGCGTCGCCGCCCTGGCGCTGCTCGATTCTCTTCCCGCCCCACCCGACCTACTCATCGTGGATCTCGAGATGCCGAAGATGGACGGGCCGGAACTGCTCTCGGCGCTGTCGACCCGCCACCTGCGATCGCCGGTCATCGTCGCCTCCTCGCGGGAGAGCTCGCTGCGTCATTCGGTCGAGGACATGGGAACGGCGCTCGGACTGCGCATTCTCGGCAGCCTGCAGAAGCCATTGACCGAATCCGGTCTCGGCGCGCTGCTGCAACGCCAGCCGGGCAGTGCCGACACCGAGCATTCCCTCGAGGCCGCGCCGGTCGACCCGCTCGCGCTGCGCGCGGCCATCGAGCGCGACGAAATCCGGGTCTTCTATCATCCGCAGGTGGAGGTCGGCGCCTGCCGGGTGCGCGGCCTTGAGGCGCTGGCGCGTTGGCACCATCCCGTGCAGGGCTGGATCTCGCCGGATGCCTTCATTCCCGTTGCCGAGCAACACGGCCTGATTCATGCGCTGACGCTGCGTGTCATGGAACAGGCCATGGCGCAGACCGCGCAGTGGTCGCGTCAGGGACTCGATCTGTCCATCGCCATCAACGTCTCGCCGCTGCTGCTCGACCGCCCCGAGCTGGTCCAGGAAATCTCCGAGCTGCAATGCAAGTATCAGCTGCGTGCCGAGCAGGTCGTGCTCGAAGTCACCGAAAGCTCGCTGCTGCGCGAGCTCGCCGTCGCCCTCGGCGTGCTCACGCGCCTTCGCCTGCGCGGCTTCCGGCTTTCGCTCGATGATTACGGCACCGGTTTCTCCTCGATGCAGCAATTGGCCCGCATTCCGTTCACCGAGCTGAAGGTCGACCGCAGCTTCGTGCACGGAGCCTCCGAGCGAGAGAGCCTGCAGGTGATTCTGCGCTCGGCACTCGACATGGCGAACGAGCTCGGCCTTGAAACCGTCGCCGAAGGCGTCGAGTCCGTACGGGACTGGCAGCTCGTCCGCCAGTACGGCTGCACCCTGGCGCAGGGATGGCTGCTGGCCAAAGCCATGCCGGCGGCTGACTTCGAGCCCTGGCTGCAGCAGCTGCGGAGCACCCGCGCCGAACTGCTCGCCTGAGCGGCCCGCGGCGCCGGTTGCACCGGCGGTGGCGCTGCCCTGATACTCCGGGGTTCTTCTCCCGCGCTCCCCGGTGACCTCTGGTGGCATCACGCCTGCCGCATAACGTCCGCTGCCTGCTCGCGGCCCGCGCATCACGCAGCGTCGGGCAGGGCGCGACCGTGGCGACGTTCAGCCTCTATCTGCATGCGCTGGGCTTCGGGGGACCCGCCATCGGCGTCGTGCTGATGGCCGGGCTCGCCTTCGGGTCCTTGCTGACTCTGATTATCGGCCCCCTGAGCGATCGGGTCAGCCGACGCCGCCTGCTCATCGTCTACGAGGTGTCGGCGATGGCCGCGGCCCTCGCGGCCATCCTGTCGCCCAACGAGGCGGTGCTCATCGCCGCGGCGACGCTCGCGGGCTTTGGCCGCGGCGCCAACGGCGCGGCGGGGCCGTTCGCGCCGGTCGAGCAAGCCTGGATTGCCCGGGAAGTGGACGGCGAGGATCGCCGCCGCGCGCTGGCGCATAACGCGACGCTGGGTTTTCTGGGTATGGGCATCGGAGCGATCCTGATCGTGCTACCGCCCCTGTTCGGCCACGGATACACCGAGATCTCCACCTTCCGCATGCTCTTCACGCTGCCGCTGGCCGGCTCGCTCGCCAGCCTCGCGCTCCTGGCCTGGGCGCGCGAGGCGGTGCCGGCCGTCATCGGGCCGGCTCGCGACGCCCGCGTCGAAGCGCACATCAAGCGCGAAGAGAACCGCAGGATCTCCAAGCTTGCGCTGACCAACGCCATCAACGGACTGGCGATCGGCATCGTCGGGCCGCTGATCGCTTATTGGTTCCTGCGCCGCTACGCGGCGGGCCCGGCCGTCATCGGGCCGGCGCTGGCGGCGAGCTTCATGCTCGGCGCCCTGGGCGCGATGCTCGCCAACGGGCTCAGCCGGCGTTTCGGCAGCGTCCGGTCGGTAATCGCCATGCGCATCGTGGGGCTCGCGCTGTTGATCGCCGTTCCCTTCTCACCCGATTTCGATCTGGCCGCCGGCCTGTACGCGGTCCGCGGCGCCTTCAACCGCGGCACGGCCGGAGTGCGCCAGGCGGTCGCCGCCGCATTGACCCGGGCCGAGCGGCGCGGTGTCGCGGCCAGCGTGCAGAACCTCTCGGTACAGATCCCGCGCGCAGTCGGCCCGATCATCGGCGGCTGGCTGATTCACCGCGGCGAATTCATCACGCCGTTCATGATCACCGCCGGACTGCAGGCGCTGTATCTGGTTCTCTATCACCACTTCTTCGGCGGAGTCGATACCGCGACGGGCCGCGAGCATCCCGCCGACGCGGCGCTTTGAACGCATCGCCCGCAACCCGCCCCGGCCGCAATCGCGGCCCGCTCGCGCGCCGCCGGGCCACCGGCCGATCGGTCAGGTGGTCAGCGCAAGCAACGGCCGAATGATCAGCTGGCCGAACACGGCCCCCAAGGCCACCACGGCCAGCAACACCACCAGGGTCAGCACGAGCGGCCGGCGCAGGCGCGCCGCCGCGGCCGGCGCGGCTTCGGACCCCGGCGCCAGCGGCATGAGCAGTTGGGACACGCGGCCGCGCAGGCTCTCCGGATCGCCGACCAGTCTGGCATGCGCGAACTGGGTTCCGCCGAGACTCGTGCGCTGGCGCGGGGTGAGATCACTGACATAACGGACGGAGGCCAGCACGGCGGCCGCGAGATCCGTTCCATCGACGCCTTCGCGGCGCGCCTCCTCGTCACGCGCCAATTCCAGCGCCTCGAGCCACGCGCTCAGGCGCCGCTGCGCCTGCGGCCAGGGCCACTGCAGATCCGTGATCAACTGCGCCAGCCAGATACGCAGCGGATCCCGATGGCGCGCATGCGCGCGCTCGTGCGCCAGCGCGGCGTGAATCACCGGCTCATCGAGCCGCCGGGCAAGAAACGGGGAGAACGCCACCTGCGGCTGCAGGAGCCCGAAGGTCGACACGCCGCACTCGGGCGGCTCGCGCACCAGCGACCACAGGGCCCGGACCGCCGCCCGTGCGAACAACACTCCGAACGGCAGCCACAGCGAGACGACGACGTACGGATCGAGCGGGTCGCGCACCGGATCGGGCTCGAGCAGCGCCCAGCCGATGAACCAGGCCGCGCACACCAGGATCGGCACGGCCGGCCGGCACAGTGCCCGCCACGCCCGCCGCTCGCGGGCCACGGGATCGACGCCGGACGGCTGGCGCTGCGGCCATCCGGCGAGCAGCTGCAGGATCAGCCCGCCGGAGGTCATGATCAACAGCGTGACCAGCGTCTCACGTTCCATCTTCCGTCCTCTTGCGCGCGGCCACCGCCTGCTCCAGCTCGGTCAGCAGCGCCGGATCGAGGTCGTTGACGGCCTCCACCAGCGCCGCCACCGCCGCCCGCGGCGCGGGACCGAGAAGACGGGTGAGCGCGTTGCGCGCTCTGGCGCGCTCGACCTCCTCGCGCGCCACCCGCGGCCGGTACAGAAACGCGGCACCCTTGCGCTGACGTTGAATCAGGCCTTTCTCGCGCAGGCGGTCGATCACCTTGGCGGTGGTCGTGTACACCCGATCCTGCGGCGCGCCGATCCGCTCGTGCAGCTCGCGAACCGAGGCGGTCCCGAGCTGCCACAGCTCGGCGAGCACGGCGTATTCGAGATCATCGGCCGGCAATCGGTAGCGGGTCACGGCCCGAGTCTAGGTCCGCCGTCCCGGCCACGCAAGGCGCCCCGGCGGTCCGCAGCGAAGCCAACCGGGACGGGGGCGACACCGGCGGCGTAAATCACCGCGCAGCGGGATGTCCGCCAGCGTGTATGATTCTGCACAGACCTTGCCTCGGTACGCGAGGCTGTATAAAATATCAGCTGGGTGAAAGCCTCTACCGCCGAGAGGGCGGAACGTCAAGCGCGTGGAGCGGATCCGCGAGGCCGCTCGGCCCAGCCGAGCGCGGCAAGTCCGACCGCCAAGAAGCGCGAACCGGATGGAAGGTCCTTCGGGACCGAGGTCATGCGTGTGCTGCCGGGAACAACTCGACGCAGGGCCGAGTCTGGGCTCTAACAGGTCCAATGCCCGCGCACCAGACAGGGATCGCGCTTGCTCATTATCCATGCCGATCTTGCCCACGAGATCACCTGGCTGATCGCCACGGGGGTGATCTTCGGCATCCTCTTCCGTCCCTGGGGGCTCTCGGAGGCGCTCTGGGCGGTGGCGGGGGCGGCGCTGTTGGTCGCCGGATCGCTGCTGTCGTGGCGTCAGGCGTGGACGGCCGTCGGCCGCGGGACCAATGTCTACCTGTTCCTCGCCGGCATGATGCTGCTGGCGGAGCTGGCGCGCGCGCAGGGACTGTTCGACTGGATCGCCGCGCATGCGGTGCGCGCCGCGCGCGGCGGGCCGCGCCGTCTGTTCTTGCTCGTCTATCTGGTCGGGATCGTCGTGACCGCGCTGCTCTCGAACGACGCCACGGCGGTCGTGCTGACGCCGGCGGTCTATGCAGCCACGCGCCACGCCCGCACCGAGCCCCTGCCCTATCTGCTGATCTGCGCGTTCATCGCCAATGCGGCGAGCTTTCTGCTGCCGATCTCCAACCCCGCCAATCTGGTCGTCTACGGCAGCCATCTGCCGCGGCTCGGTCCGTGGCTCGCGCAATTCCTGCTGCCCTCGGTGCTGGCCATCGGCGTGACGTTCTTCGTGTTGCGTGCAACGCAGCGCGACGCTCTCGCCGGCACGGTCCATGACACCCCGAGCGTGCCTCGGCTCACCCGCAGCGCGCGACTCGCGGCCGCCGGCATCGCACTGACAGTCATGGTGTTGCTGTGGGCGTCGGCCACCGGTCGGCCGCTCGGCGCGCCGACCCTCGTGGCCGCGGTCCTGACGGTGGCGATCGCCCTGGCGAGCGCGCGGCGCAACCCGTGGCCGCTGGTCAAGGCCGTTTCCTGGAGCATCCTGCCGCTGGTGGCCGGCCTGTTCGTGCTCGTCTCGGGCCTCGCGCGCACCGGGCTGCTGAGCCTGCTGCGGACGCTGATCGCCGATCTGGCGCTGCGCGCCGGTCTGCTCGCCGGCTTCGCCGCCGGCGCGGGGATCGCCGCCGCCAGCAATGTCATGAACAATCTGCCGATGGCGCTGGTCGCCAGCTCGCTCGGCGCGGGCCATGGCATTTCCGCGGTGCGCGCCAGCCTGCTGATCGGCGTGGACCTCGGCCCCAATCTATCGGTCACCGGCTCGCTCGCCACGCTCCTGTGGTTGATTGCGCTGCGCCGCGAGAACGTGCGCGTCGACTCGCTCACGTTCCTGAAGATCGGCGTGCTGGTCATGCCGCCGGCGCTGCTCGCGGCGCTCTCGGCGGCCGCATTCGTCCATCCCATGTGATACGTATTCCTCTACAATTCCGCGATGCAAACCAAGACCCGCCTCGGCCTGGCCTGGCTACTGTGCGCCGCGTGCTGCGCGGCCCGCGCGTTACCCCCCGCCCGGGCGGGACAACCCGCGGCGAAGATCCCGCCGCATATGGCGCTGCCCGCGCCGCTGCCGCCGCCCTCGGCGATCCGCTACGGCACGAAGCGCTCGAAGCTCAAGGCGCTCTTCTACCGCACGCTCGGGGACGCCAAGGCCTACTACACCGCGCCGTTGCACTGGAACAAGCGCGACTGGGAGTACTTCGGCGGCGCGGTGGCCGCGATAGCGGTGGCGCACCACTACGACACGCAGGTGCGCAATCACTTCGATCAAGGCTCGGCGCTTCCCAACGGGCCGCGCCCCAGCACCGCGACTGACGTGACCGACGCGCTGCCGGCGTTTGCCCTGTTCCTCGGCACTTGGAGCTATGCGCACCTGGTCGGCAATCGCACCGGCAACAGCGAGGCGTGGAACATGCTCGAAGCGGGCGGACTCTCCTTCATCAGCGCCTATGCGATCAAGTACACCGTCGGTCGGCAGCGTCCCTACCAGACCCGAAACCCCAACGCGTGGTTCAGCGGCGGCGACTCCTTCCCCTCCGAGCATGCCACCGCGGCCTTCGCCGTCGGCACGGTGTTCGCCGAATCGGGCAACCCCCGATACCTGTGGCTTCGACGCACGATCGGCTACGGAATAGCCGCGTACACGGCCTACCTGCGGGTGAAGGCCAACGCCCACTGGCTCTCGGATACCGTCGCCGGCGCGGCGCTCGGCATGGCCACGGCGCACTTCGTCATGGACCGCCGGGCGGAAGGCAAGATGCGTCACTCGATGGTTTCGGTGGTGCCGGTGCGCGGCGGGATCATGCTGGCCGCCGCGGTGCAGTTCGACTGAGCCGCGCGGACGCTCAGGGGCTGCGGCGGGCATCCCCGCGTTCCCACCACACGACGCCCTCGCAGGGATCGGGGCGGGCGCCGGCGGTCTCGCCCGCCGCGAGCGTGCGCAGCAGCGCAAAGCCCAGGATCTCGGCCTGCGGAAACGCCTCGCGCAGCCGCGCGGCCCCCGCCAGCAGGGTGCGGCCGCGGGTGATCACGTCATCGACCAACACCAAGCGCGCCGGCAGGCCGCGCCCGGTGCGCCCACAAGCGACCGCGAAAGACGCGTAATGATCCCTCACCGTGGGCCGCAAGCCCGCCGGTGAAGTCGCGGACTTTCTGACCGCATGCCGCCGGCACAGCAGGCTGTGGACGGACTGGCCGAGCCCCAACTCCCGCAGACACCCGGCCAGCTGCTGGCCCACCCAGCGCGCACCGGGCTCCACGGTGCTGCCGGGAACCGGCACGAGCACCGTGTCGGGGCGAAAAAACGCGGCAAATCGCCCACCTTTGCCTTGGCGCCACACCTCCACGGACAGCTGCGCGAGCACGCGGGGATCGGCGCGCTTGAGCCGCAGACCGAGCGCGCGGCTGCCCCGGCAGCCCGGCGTCTCACCGGCGGGCGCATAGGCATAACAGGCGGCGAACGCGAGAGGTACAACCCAGGAGGCCGGTGTCGCGCTCGCGTCATCAGAGCGAGAAGTCGCGCGAGCGCCCGGAACGAGCGGCCGGGCCGTCCTCCGACGGCCCGGCCTCCCGCCCACCCTCACGCCCTCCAACACGCTCCCGTCTTTCCCCCTCCTTGGCCTGGCGGTTCCGCCACGCCTCGACCGCCTCCTGACGCGCACGCTCGGCATCGACCGGCACGTTCCGTTGCGACTGGTCCGCAACACGGTGCGCCTGCGCCTCGCGATACGCCAACCAGTCCCGCACGGCCTGGCGGCGACGCTGCTCGGAAGCGCTCGCCGCCGCCGGATCCGGCGCAGCATCCGCCTGTTCCCGGGGGCGAGCGGCGCCGGCACCCCGGTCGATACTCGCAGCCCGCGCGGCAACCCGGGAGCGGTAGCGCGCGCGGACGCGTTCCGCGATCTCGCTGCGCTCGCCGCGCCGCTCGGCCCGCAGGGCCCCCCACGGCAGGCGCGCCTGCGGCTCGCGCTCGATGCCCTGGGCCGCCAGGCTACGCGCATCGATGTGCACCTCGAGGTGGGCGGCGCGCAGCCGCTCGTTCACCAACTCCGCCCAACGCGCGCGCAGCGCCGAGAACTCCTGGCGCGCGGTCGGCAAGCCGAGTTCCGCGCGCGTGGTTCCCTTCATGTCGAGCCCGGTCTTCGGGCCCAGGCCCTCCGGTCGCACTTCCCGCGTCGTCGCCAGCAGATGCGCGTGGAAATTGCGCGGATCACCCTCGGGCCGCGGCGCATGCACGGCCAGATCCACCGCCACGTTGTAGCGCTCGGCGATCTCGCGGGAGAACGATTGCGCCAACTGCAACCGCTGCGCAGCCGGCAGTTCCGCCGGCAACGCCACCATGTACTCGCGCGCCACGCGCGAGTCCGCCCGTGGCTCGATGCGCTCCGCGGCGTTCCACAAGCTCGCGCGATCGCGCGCCCAGGCGAGCGCCCCCGCGGCGCCCTCGAGCCGCGCGGGCAATACGATCTCCTTGTGCAATACGTCTTGACGGCTGCGATGATCGTAGAGGACCCCGGTGCGCTCGTTGCGGATCCGCTCACCGGCGCGATAGGCCGCCGAGGCCGGCGCATTGCGCCCGCTCGAGCGCGATACGGTGTTGATCTGCATGTGGAAGATCGCCATGTCTGTGCCGGTCCGGAGCGCGCGATGATCCGCCGCCTACGCCCGCGGCAGCCGTACGCGCAGCCAGCGGTTCGAGGAGGCGGTTTTCAGGTAGCCCTCCAGATCGGGAAGCTGTTCGATCTCGGCGGGCAGCACGGCGGACTCCGTCACGCGCTGCTCGCTGACCTGCAGCGAGCGGCGCGCCGCGCGGCCGAAGCCGCCGCGCCCGTCCCGGCTGCGCGCAAGCGCGCGGCGGGTCACTTCCCGCTCGCCGATCAACCGCGCGCAGAATTGCGCCGTGCCGCCGCGCTCACTGGCCGAGCAGCGCAGGATCAGTGTATTCCCGCAGTTCTCGACGATGGTCTGGGCGTCGCCGGCGCCGTACAGCGAGGAGACCTGCGCGATCGACTGCACGCCGAGCACGCACCGGCCGCCGAACTTGCGCAGCCGCGCCAGCGCGTCGCGCAGTCCATCGATTGCGCCCAGGGCATCGAGCTCATCCACGATGAACCACAGCCGGCGATCCTGCGCCGAACCCTCCAGAGCCTCGAAGATCGCCAGACGCAGCCAGCTGGCGATGAGCGTGCGCAGCGCGGCGATCTGCCCGGCCCGGTAGGGCAGAAACAGGACCCCACGCCCCTCCCGCACCCACTCGCGCACCGAGAAGCCGCGGGCCCGCTGCGCGCGAACGTGCTCGAGCGCCGCGGTGCAGTTGGCGGCCACCGAGCGTATCGAGCCGAACATGCGCGCGTTCTCCGGCTCGAGAAACGGCTGTGCCGGCGTATCCCACACCAGCGGCCGCACCTCCGCGCTCGGGGCCACGGCGATCAGCCGCCACAGCTCGGCCACGTCGCCGCCGCGCGCGAGCGAGCCGCGCAACAGCCCGGCGAGAAAGGTGCGCGCGTACCCGCGCCATTCTCGGCCTGCGCCATCCTCGCCCGGGGCGATCAGACTGGCCGCCAGCTGCTCCGGGTCGCCCGGTCCGGTCAGCTCGGCGAAGGGATCCCACTTCAATGCACGGGGCTCGAAGGGATTGAGGATCACGTCGCCCCGGGCGGCGCGATGGAAGCCCTGCAGATAGCCGCCGTCAGGATCGGCGACGACCGCCCGGTCGCCGCGCGCGAGCAGCCCGGTAAGCATCTCCCGTATGGCCGTCGACTTCCCGGTACCGGTGGTCCCGATCAGCTTGAAGTGTTTGGTCTCATCCAACGGCGCGAGGACCACGCCGGCGAGGGTCACGACGGCGCGATGCGTCCGCCGCGCGCGGCGTTGCGCCCGCCGTCCATCCTCGATGCGTGCGCCGCGACGGTAGGTGTCGCTTCGGCCGCGCCTTCCCGAGAGCGCCGCCGTCACGACGACGATACCGAGCACGATCGCCGCGACGAGCGGCACGGCAGCGGACACATCGCCGGAGAGGAGGACCATCGGCAGGCTCACGGCGGCTCCACCGGCAGAAACTGACCGCCGGGGCCATAGGCCGGCCCGCCGCGCCGCACTCGAACGCACAGCCGTCCGCGCCTGCCGCAGCGCCTCAGATCGACCGATCCGCCGAACTCGCGCAGGTGTTTGATGTCGGCTTTGAAGGCCGCGCGCCGGGCGCGCAGGACCTCGATCTGCTGCCGCGACGGCACGAAGACCCGCATGGCCGCCAGCCCGATCGCCAGACTCACGGCCGTCACGCCAAGCGCATACAGTGTCAGGCGCAGATCCGCCGAGCGCCGCAGCCGCCGCAACGCGCCGGCCGCCTGATCCGTCTCGGTCTGCAGCGCGCCGAGAGATTCGCTGACGGCCCGCGCGACCTCGTCGCGCACCAGAATATCCAGACCGCGCAGGTGCTCGCCCAGGCGCACGAGCGCTTCCTCGGCGAGACGCTGCTGCGCCTGGGCGGCTTCCATCAACAGCCCCGCCCTGAGGGCCTCGCTCATCGGCTCGGGCTCATTCATGGGTCAACCCATCCTCCACCGACATCGCGGCGGCCGCCTGCGGCGCCCGCGCCGGCGCCGGATACGTCATCGGCTGCAACCGCACTCCCCGCCAGTCGGGGATCGAGGCGAGCTTCAGGAATCCCGTCAGATCCGCCAGCCGCTCGATCTCCGAATCCATGACCGCCGGCTCCACCTGCCGGTGCTCCGATTCGCTGATCGAGTGGAACAGCTCGCCCGGCCGGCGCGAGCGCGCGCGGCTCAGCCGGATCATCTCGCGCTCGCCGATCAGACGGGACGCGAACCGCGAGGTCCCGCCGTGCTCGCTGGCCGAACAACGCAAGATCAGGGTGTTGGCGCAGTTCTCGACGATGGTCTGGGCCTCGCCCGCGCCGTAGGTGGTCGACACCTGCGCGATGGACTGCAGGCCGAGGACACAGCGTCCGCCGAACTTGCGCAGCCGGGCCAGCGCATCCTTCAGTCCATCGATCGGCCCGAGCGCATCGAGCTCATCGGCCACGAACCACAGCGGCCGGGAGCCTTCCGGCGCGCTCATCGTCTCGAAGATCGCCAGGCGCATCCAGGCCGAGATGCTGGCGCGCAGCGCGGCGATCTGTCCGGCGCGATAGGGAATGAACAGCACGCCGCGGCCGTCGCGGATCCAGTGCCTGACCGACAGCGGCTCGGCGCTTTGACGGGCCACGTGCCGCAGCGCCGCCACCGCCGAGCTGGTCACCGAGCGGATCGAGTCGAGCATGCGCGCGTTGTGCTCGTCGAAAAACGGCTGGGCCGGCGTGCCGCCCACCAACAGCTTGAGCTCCTCCCGGTCCGCGACGACCAGAAGATCGTAGAGCTGTCCCACGTCGGTCACGCCCGCATCGCGCGCCTGGCCGGCCACCGCGCTGAATAGCGTGCGGGCATAGCCCCGCCAGCTGCGATCCGATCCCGGGTGATCGGGAATGAGGGCCAGGGCCAACTGGTCGATGTCGTACGCCGCATCGATCTCGCCGAACAGATCCCACCGCCGCGCGCCCCGCTCGAACGGACTGAGGGTCACATCGCCCCGGCGCTCGTCGAGGAATCGCCGGGCGAATCCTCCGTCGGGATCGGCGATCACCGCGCGATCCCCGCGCGCGAGGGCTCCGGCGAGCAGCTCGGCGATGGCCGTGCTCTTGCCGGCCCCGGTGGTCCCGATCAGCTTGAAGTGCTTGGTCTCATCCGCGTACGGCACCTCCACCCCGGCCAGTGTCAGCGGCGCGGAACGCGTGTGCCAGCGGTGTGCGTCGTGCGCGAACCGCGCGTCCTGTTGCGCGCTTCGCGCCTGCTGCGCATCGAGCACGACGGCGCCCCGCACCTGCACCTCGGGGCTGGCGCCGGGCAGCGACGCCAGAATGCGGCCCGCCGTGTATCCGCCCAGCATGCCGAGACCCGCGGCACCGGCGACCGGAAGCACCGTGTCAGCCACGCCGAGCGCATGGAAGAGCGGGGCGGCCGCCGCCATGCCGGCGCCGAGTGCGCTCATCACGGCAACGCCCCAGGCGGGCGAGACCAGCCAGCGCCGAGCCGCCGCGCGGCCGCGCGCCAGCGCGACCCACATCGGCGCCTGCACCGTGGCATAGGTCACCGCCAGGCCGTCTGCGCCGTGCGTCAGATCGTAGAGCAGCGCCGTGGACATGACGCCTACTCCACCGGGAATTCGCCGCCGGCGGCCGCGCGGCGCGTGGCGCGGGAGCCGGTCACGATACCGGACGTGCCGGCGCGCCGCGGCTGGGGACGGAACCAGATTTCCCGGACGATGCGCCGGTGACGCTCCAGGCCGCATTGGATGACGACATCGATCAACACGTGCAGGAGGCTTTGAATGTCGCGCCGCGCCAGCTGCCGCCCGGCCGCGCTCTGCTTCACCAGCAGCGCCAACTGCTCGAACGCCAGCGCCGCGCTCGAGGCATGCACGCTGGTGATCGAGCCCGGGTGACCGGAGTTCACGTTGCGCAGGTAGTCGAACGCTTCCTCGGCGCGCAGCTCCGCCAGCAGGATCCGATCGGGCTTCATGCGCAGGCAGGCCTCGAGCAGCTGCTTGGGCGTGACGCGCGAGAGTCCCTGATCGTCCTTGCTGTAAAACAGCCGGACGTGATTGGGATGGCGGTCGAGCGTCAGCTCCGGCGCATCCTCGATCGTGATGAGACGCTCCTCGGCGGGAATCTCCGCGATCAGGGCCTTCGTCCAGGTGGTCTTCCCGGATCCGGTCGGCCCCGACACCACGATGTTGCGCCGGCTGCGGACCGCCAGGGTCAGAAACGCCTCGAACTGGTGCGCCGCCAGCAGCGCGCGCAGCTCCCGGTCCACCGGGTCCGCGACGCCCGCGGCGACCCGCGTGTCCCGCAGGGTGCCCTGCCCGGAAAGCTCCTCGACCGTCCAGCGCGACTGGGCGGGACGGCGGATGTTGATCGCCACGCAGCGGTCCGGCGTCGCCGGCGGCATCGCGATCTGCACGCGCTCACCGCTCGGCAGACTGCCGGCGAGCAGCGGATGCACTTCGTCGATCCTCTGCCGGGTGTAGTTGGCGACCAGTTTGGCGAACCGCCGGCACCAGTCGAAGTCGAGCTCCGGCAGCGGCTCGCGCCGCCAGCCGCCGCCGGTCTCCAGGAACACCTCCCCCGGCCTGTTGACGCACAACTCGGTCAGGTCCGCCCGGGCCAGCAGCGGACGAATCGCCTGCACCGTCAGCTCCAGGGCGGAGTGTTGCGGCGCAGGCTCGCGCACCGCCGGTGCCGCGGCGGACCCGCACTCAGCGCTCGATGAGCTCATACACGGGCCTGAAGTCCACATCACGGGCAACCAGAACCTCGATCCGCTGCCCGCTCGGCACATTGATGGTCGGAGGAATGTCCTCCGTGCCGCGCAGCACCCCCGTCACGACACCCGCCGACTCGGTCGGGTCGATGATCAGCGTTCCACCGGCACTCTGCGCCTGCGCCTGTACGACCCCGGTGACGGTCGAGATCAGCAGCGCCGCGCCGAAGCGCTGCCAGAAATGCGTGTCGACCGTTCCGGTCAGACCCGAGCGCCCCAGCGCATCGGTCGACGGGGAATCGAGCCGCACCACGACGCCCGTGGGCGTACGGGCCTCGGTCCAGATCACGAACACGCGCGCCTGTCCCTGGCGGACCTGACCGCGCGTCTCACCGATCAACTCGGTGCCGCGCTCGAGCAGCACGACGGTGCCGTCGGCACTGAAGGTGTTGCGGGCCGTGATGCAGGTCGTCATGCCCGGAAGCGTCGAGTCGATCGCGGTCTCGAGCGTGCAGTCGATGAACGTGCCCTTGGCGAGCAGCAGACGCCGCTGCGGCAGCAGTTGCGCGCGCGTGGCGTGCATCACGCTCGGTCTCAAGAGTGTCTGCAGGCGCGAGCGTGCCACGCGGGGACGATTCGGCGGACCGGATGGGTAGGCCCTGGACGCCGGCGCACCGCCCGTTTGGGAGCCTCCCGCGCCAGAGGCCGCCGGCGCGGTGAACACCGGACCTGACAGCAACGCCCGCAGCGCTTTCGACCGCCGGCGCGCCGGGGCCGGCGCGCCCGGCGCCGTGCCGAGCACCGGCTGGCGCGGCGCCCGCGCAGGAATCTGGGCCGCAAGGGCCGCCTCGCGCGCGGCGCGACTCAGCGCCGCGGGGCGCGCGGTCCGCGGCGGCGGTTTCGGCGGAGTCGATCGCTCGAGTGGCGGCAGCGGTCCGAGCGGGCGCGGGCCGCTCGCCGACCCCTGGGCTCCCACGCCGGTCGCCGGAGTCGTCGGCCGTGTGCCGCGCAGCGCACGGGTGTAATACCAGCTCAGCATCGTCACCGCGACCCCGATGACCAGAGCCGCCGCGAGCCATCCATTGAGGCGGGCGTGCACCGAGCGCGACCGGCGGGCCAGCGTGACGCCCCGCTCGCCGAGCACTTCGGCGTCCTCGACCGGCTTGCGCGCATCCGGGCGTGATCCGACACCCGGGGCCGCGCTCGTGCGCTGCGGCGGACCGCGGCGCCGGAACCGGCCGATCACGGCCGCTCTCCCGAGGCATCGGGCGGCGCAATGCGCGCGCCCGGACGGCGCGTGATACGCCAGACACGCGGCGATATCGTCTCCGACGCCAATCGCCGCTGTGTGTCCATGAAGTCCCGATTGACGATCCGCCCGCGCAGTCTGCCCCGCTTGACCACGAAGCGGCGCGCCACCTGATGAACGACCATCTGATCGCCCCGCATGTTGAAATCGACCAGAGACTCGCTGCCGTCGGCGTGCAGCACGAACACCGCCGGCAGCTGCGCCGCCGGCGGGAAGACCAAGTGGGTCTCGACGCCGTCGTCCCAGGCGGCCGACGGCTCGATGGAGCGGGCGCCGCAGTACCAGTAGTCCTCGTTGCGCACCGCCGGCCGTTCGGCCGCGGCCAGCGCGCGCGCGATCCGCTGCCGATTGCGCGCCGCGGCACCGCGTCTGCGGCGGGTCCGCGGATACTGGAAGCGCACGGCATAGATCGCCCGCGGCGCCCGATGGCCGGCCGAGGGCGGACTGACCCGGTAGTCGAAGAGGTAGGTCCGGCGGTTCGTGAGCACCGTCAGATCGGTTGCGACGTGCGTCGCCCTGGGCTTGATGAACAGGTTGTCGCCCGCGGCCGCCACGGTGATTCCTTTGGCGTCGCCGACGCCCAGACCGACGAAATGCTCCCCGGGCGCAAACTGCAGGTCGATCTCATAACCGACCCGACCGCGCAGCGCATACACCCGGTTGAGGCCATAGCGCACGAAGCGCACGCGAGGATTCGCGGCGGCGGGCGGTGATCCGGGCTTCGCCGTCCCGGCCCGAACGCCCGCAATCATCAGCCCCGACATGCCGAGCGCCAGCGGCAGCGCGCACCGAGCCCATCGCCTCGTCGACATCTTGGTCTCCTCCGATCAGCCGCTCGAGCGGCCGGTGGATCCGAGCACTTCCGGCTCGAGCTCGAGCGCGGTGACTTCGAAGGCGAGCGGATTCCAGCGCCGCATCTGCGGGGCGCGCGCCGGCGTGCCGAACACGTACTGGATCGTGGCAATCCAGTGCTCCAGACGCTCCGGCGCCCCGCCCGGCTGGCGCGCGATCCGCTCGAAGCGCACCTGCGCCAGGCGCCCCCCGCCGAGCGCCGCGCCGAGGAAGCTCACCGATTCGATCCGCACCGAGACCGTGCCGCCGTCGCGGTGAACGTTCAGGGGCGAGCGCGGATTGGACGGATCCCAGCGGGTGTACAGCGCCTGATTGAGCGGCGCGGAGTTGAACGCGCCGCACTGCCGGTAATCGGCCCGCGCCATCGCGTAATCGAAGCGCTCGCACACGCTGATGTAGCGCATGAGGAAATACCGCGCGATGGCTTGGTTGAAATCCTCACGGCCACCGTATGCCGGCACCACGTCGACCACGCCCGTCCGGCTGTCGACACGAATCACGTACGGCTCCACCCGCTTCAGCGGAACCAGCGCCAACAGCGCACCGGAAAGGATCGCCACGCAGATGCACCCGCCGAGCGCGACGCGCCAGGCGATGCGCTCGGACCGGTTCGCCTGCGCGCCGCGGTCGGCATCCCAGGAGGCAGCCTGCTCGAAGTACTCGGCCAGCGGCCGCTGCGCGCTCATGACCGGCTCACGCGCCGGGTACGGCCGGGACGCCGCGTCGCGCCCGGCGTGGGGGCACCATCGGCGTGCCGGGCAGGCGCGGCGGCCGGCCGATTGATCGGCACCATGGGACCGGTGCAGAAGCGGCGCGAGGCACACCCCGACACGCAGCAGACGGCGAGCAGCACCAGCAACCGTTTCATGGGGCTTTCTCCAAGGTCTGGATCTTCGCCGGGAAGGACGGCCCGCGCCGCGGCGCGCTCATGTGCGCAACCCCTCGCGGACGCGCGCCTGCATGCTGTGCAGGCGCCGCTCGGCATACCCGCCCGCCGCGACGGCGGCGCCGGCGGCGGCCGGCACCGCCCAACGCGCCGCCGTGCGGATCGGACTGCCGCCGGCATGCAGGGCCCGACTCATCATCCCCTGCGTGCTGAGCGCGATTCCGCCGGCCAGCCCAGAGGCCACCGGCATGACCTGCTGCATGAACAGGAACACCAGCGTCGTCACCAGCAACATATCGAGCGCATCGACGGTGTCGACGGCGCTGCCGAGCGCGGCGGTCTGCTGTGCATACACCGCGACCAGATGGAGCAGCAGCGCCGCCACCATGACCGTGAGAATCGTGATCAGCGCGTAGTTGGCCAGCTGCGCGATCCATGCCGTGAAGAAGCTGCGCGTGGCGTCGAAGAGCAGCAGCGCGATGAACAGAGGGCCCAGCGCGAGCAGCACGGAGAGCGCGACGCTGGAGAGCGCGAGCAGGAACATCGTGTAGACACACAACAGGCCCACCAGCAGCCAGACCACGGCACCGGCGATGTAGAACCCGACATCGCCTCCCCACACGCTGCCCTTGTCGAACAGGCGCCCCGCCACCTCGCCGCCCTGGCTCCAGATCGCATCCAGGGTCGCCACCGGATCGGAGGCGCCGACCACCTCGGCGGCGAACTGCGCCGGCGCCTCGTAGAACGTATTGACGATCAGCGTGTTGTAAAGCCAGAGGTGAACGCCGACGCCGAACACCAGAACCAGTTTGGCGATGCGCTTCAATCCCACGCCCACCGGCTCCTCGATCCGGCCGGTGAGCATGAGCACGCCCCACCCCATGACGTAGACCGAGGCCAGGACGACCAGCGCCGGCTCGAGCAGGGACGCGACGCGCGCGACCGTGGCGCCGATGTAACTGCCGAGCGCCCCGTTCAGCCACACCCAGAACGTCTGAAAGAATCCCATGGCCCCTCCGTCCTCGCCGCGCCGCTACGGGGTCGGCTGGAAGCGGGTCGCGAAGTCTCCCTGCGCCGCGATCGCCTCCTCGCGCGCGCGCTCGCGGTCCGCCCAGCGCTCCGCCCGCGCCGCGGCGAACAGCACCGCCAGCTTGGTCTGCTCGTTCTGCACCATGGTCTGCTCCGCGTCGATGCGCGCGGTCAGATCGAGAACGGCCTTCTGATCGCCCGCCGACCCGATGGCCGTGATCAGCTGATTCAGCTGCGCGAATCGGCCGCTGGCATTGGTCAGCGCGGCGCTCGAGAGCGCCTGCAGCAGCGCCGCGGAGCGGCGGTCCGCCACCAGCTGCGCCTGCGCCGCGGACGAGAGCCGCGCGAACTCGGCGGGCGTCAGGCTCGTATCGGCGCGCTCCGCGCCGCGGATGGCCGCGGCCAGCGCCGGATAGGCGCCCGGCTGCCCGGCGAGCGCCGCGCTCAACTGCGTCCAGTTCTCGGGGAGGTAGTTGCGGCGCACCCCCTGGAGCAGCTCGTGCATGCCCCGCGCGCCGCTCATGCTGCGCAGCATCTGCTGCGCCTCGAGATACTGCGCCTGCTCGGTCACCAGCGACTGCTGCAGTGTCTGGATCTCGGCGCCGAGTCGCGCGACCGCGGCAACGTCGATCACGGCCCATTGCGCGTGAGCCACCGGGGCCAGACACAGCGCCAGCAACACGCCGCCCGCCCGGAATCGCTTCGCCGTCTGCATGATCAACCTCCTACGCATCATTCCGCGGCCGGAGCCGCGAGGAACTCATCCAGCCAGTTCTTCGGATCGGTTCCGCGCTCGCGCAACAGCGCGCTCATGCGGCGCAAGCCGCTCGAGCGCGCGGAAATGACCTGCATCTCGGCCTCCAGGCCCGACAGATCGAGCCGGCACACCACGCTCTGCTGCCCCTGCTTGACCAGGAACACGCGCGCGCCGGCGTCGAGCTGTTCTTTGATGAGCGCGAATTCCCGCAGCGTCAGCCCGAAACCATGCACGTAGTCCTCGGCCACGGCCGCCGGGTTGGGGAAGAAGATCTTGGTCGGGGTCTGCTCGACGATGGTGCGGCTGATGCGGCTCTCCAGCACGTCGGCGGCGCTCTGGGTCGCCAGGACCATGACCCCGTTGAGCTTGCGCCAGGTCTTCGGACCGTCCTTGGCGAACTGCTCGAAGGCCGGGTCGGCGAGCAGTCGCCAGAACTCGTCCATCCAGCACACCAGCCGCCGGCCGTCGAGCAACTGCCGCACGAGATGGAACAGGTAGAGCGTCACCGGCGCCCGGCACCGCTCGTTGTCGAGGAATTCCGTGACGTCGAAGCCGAGCACCGCGACGCCGCGAATCCGCTCGGCGACGGCGTCCCGGGCGTTGTCGAACACCCAGGCATACTCCCCGCCGGCGCATTCGCACCACCCCGCCAGACGGGCGTGCAGGCCCTCCGGGTCGGTCGGATCGAGAAACTCCACCAGGCGCGACAGCCGCCGCTGCGCCACGGCCAGGGCGAGCGTTCCCTGCAATGCCTGCTCCAGATCGCGCGTCTCGCGCACCGTGAGCGCGCGGCCGGCGGGCCGGGCGAGCAGCTGCAGCCACGTGCGCAGGAACTCCAGCTGCTCCGGTCCCGCCGGCAGCTGCAGCGGGTTGAATCCGGTCGGACGACCGTTGCGCAGCGGCAGATATGCCCCGCCGAGCGCGCGCACCAGAATCTCCAGGCCGCGGTCCTTGTCGAGAATGACCTGGGTCGCCCCGCAGCGCTCGAGCATCGCGACCAGAAACCCGATCAGCGCGGTCTTGCCCGAGCCGGTCGGGCCGCAGATGAAGGTGTGGCCCGTGTCGCGCCGTCCGCCCTCGGTCGTCTCCGCGGCATGCAGCGAGAAGTGAAACGCCGACCGCGCGCGGGTCTGCAGCAGCGCCAGGGACTCGCCCCAATGATTGTCGTGCGCGCGCCCGGCCGGGAAGTTGTGAAACGGCGCTAGAGCCGCGAAGTTGCGCGAGGTGATGGGCGCCTTGCGGGTCCTGAACGCGAAGTTGCCCGGCAGCTGCGCCCAGTATGCCGCCTCCAGGCCCAGGTCCTCCCGCGCCACCGTCATGCCGGTGTCGGCGAGCAGCGCCCGCGCGCGCGCGAGGTGTTGGTCGAGCGCCTCCAGCCTGCCGCTGCCGGCCGCCTCGCCACCGGCGCGCACCTGCGCAAGCACCTGCAGCGAGAAGTGGTGCTCGCCCATCACGAATTCATTGCTGGTCAGGGCATCGAGCGCCTCCCTGAGCTCCTCGGCCTGTGAGACGGCGAAATCGCCCGCATTGGCCATGCGATTGATCTGGCGTGTCAACAGCTGCTGGGCGCTAGCCTTGGAGATGAACGCGAAGGATTGCGTGAGCACGAAGGAGAATGGCGCGGCAAGCAGCGCGTTCAGCATGCCCGTCACGCTCGGGGTCGGATATTCCTTGATGCCGAGCATGGCGCCGGCCAGCGTCGCGCCCGGCTGCCGGTACTCGATCACCTCGTTGCCGAAGAACAGGCGCGTCGTGGCCAGCGCCGCCGCCAGCGGCCCGTTCGGCAGCGGCACCGCGCGCGACTCCCCATTGATCAGCAGCGTGATGAACTGCAGAACCTCCGAATACCAGCGGTGCTCGTCGCGGTAACAGGCGAGCAGCCGCGGCTCGTAGCGCGCCAGAGACGCGCTCAGCGTTCGCGCCATACGCGCGCACGCCTCCAGCGCGTCGGCGAGCTCGCGCTGCTGGCCTTCTTTCTGGGCGTTCGCCACGACGCGCGATAGCCACCGGCGGGCGCGCCCGGCCGCCGGCCGATACACCGTCGTCAGGTAGATCTCGTTGACCATCAGGCTTTCGGCGCTGAGGCGCTCGAGATATCGGCCGCGCAGGCGCGCCGCGAAGCCCTCGGCCACCGCCGCCGGGGCGGTGACCTGCTCCCGGCGGCGCACGACGTGGGCCCACAGCGCGACGCCGGGCTCGGCGACGTTGCGCCACAGGACGTTGAGGCGCTCGTGCCATCCGTTGATCTGGTCCGTGTCGGCGCACTCGAAACTCTGCCCGCCCATCCGGAACACCTGCAGATAGTCCCCCGAGCCGGTCCGCACCACCGCGGGCGCCACGTGCGCCCGATAGGGAATGTTCTGCTCGGCGGTGAGCTCACGCCGAAGCAGCGCACCCGAGCGCCTCACCATGCCCGCCGCTCCTTCGGTCCCGCGCACCAGCACCAGACCTCGTGCGGGCGGCGCCGCGCGCGCGCGTCCGGCGAATCGAGCGTCAGCGGCGCGTAGCTCACTGCGCGCCACAGCCTCCCGTTACCCAGATAAGCCGGCAGCCGCGTGCGCACCGCCATCGCCAGCAGGTCGAAATAGCGCGCGTCGTGAGCGCACAGCAGCGCGCACAGACCGTGGATCGGCACCGCGATGAGCAGCGTCAGCAGATTGCGGGTGAGCAGGAACGCCTCGAGGGTGAAGACGAGATTGAACAGCAGCGCGCTGTAGGTCACACCCCAGCGCATCGGCGGCCGTGTCGCACCCACGAACAGCGGATCCGCCGTCAATGCCGTGATCGATTCACTCATCGGCGTGACCTCAGACACCGAACATTCCGCGCACCCACGCGACGATCTGCGGGGCGCCGAACGCGATCGCGATGCCGAGGATCGCGCCGATGCACCATCCCCAGGAGATGCGGTTCGCCATGGCCATTGCCCCCAGCACCATGACCAGAATCACCGCGATCGGCGTCAGCCACGCCAGGATGTTGCTCTCGAGCGCCATCGCGCCGGTCAGGAATGGGGACGACTGCGCCGCGGCCAACGCCGGCACTGCGATCGCAGCCGCTCCCCACAGCAGCGCCGCCACGCGGCGCCACCGGTCCGTCTTGATCTGGGAATTCATGCCACGCACCTCGTTGCGCCGCTCAGTGTCCCGCGGGCGTGCCGGCCGGCTCGCCCGCCTCCGCGGTTTCCCGGGCCTGCGCGGCGGCCTCGAGCCGCCGGCGGGTGATCTTCCCGGGAGCGCCGCAGCGAAACCCCCGCACGATGTGCGCGTAGTCGTAGCGGCGCTCGCCCTTTGGGTCGACCCAGTTGTCGCTGCGGACTTGCGCCTCGACGATCAGCTGGTCGCCCTTGCGGGCGGTGCGCGCCACCGCCTCGCCGAGCGCGCCGAACGCGACGAACCAAATGCTCGTGGCAACCTCCCGTTCGGCGCCGCCTTCGTCCTGGCCGGCGTAATCGTTACCGATGAGACAAAACCGGGTGTAGATGAGCCCGCCCTTCTCCGTGAGCTCCGGATCGCGCGCCAGGTTGCCGACGGCGGTGAGTGTGAAGCTGTTCATGCGGTGGTCCTCGCGTTGACGGTGCGCCCGATGGCGTGGGCGGCAGTCTATGCGGGTCACTTGGCGGCGGTAGCGCGTTTGCCTGCGTGTTTGAATAGAAATGCCGCATGCGGCGCTCATCCGTTCCGGCGCGGGCTATTCTTCACCGCCTCACCCCGCGCAACCGGAGAGCGACTCATGCAACTGATTGAATCGGATGAGGCGGACTGCATCGAGGCCTGCATCGAGGCGCTCGACGAGGCGACCCTGTCACTGGCGCATCACCCGCCGCGGGCGCTGGCCGAGGCGCTGGCGGTCCATCTGCAGTGCCTGCTCGAGGCGCTGCAGGCGCAGGGACAGTGCACCGCCGAGGAGGTTCGGCACCGGTTGGATGAATTGGCGCGCGAGGCACTCGGCGCGCCATCCACATCCGATCGACCCGCGTAGCGAGTCAGCTGTGCCCGGTCTGTCAAGCACCCCCGACGCACAGTCACGCCTCACCCTCATGACCCACGACGCGCAGCAGTTCGTCAAGACGCTCGGCACACGCGTCGCCGCATTGCCCCAAGAAGGCAGGCCTGAGCCCGCGGGTCATCGCCGATGCCCTCGAGATCGCCGGGCAAACCAACGTCGCCTCCGCGGTCGCCCGCGCGCGTCCGGCCGCTGAACGCACCAGGACGAGGACTTCGGCCATGACCAGATCCAAACAGGCTTCCCTCGCACCCGTCGAGCACATCTCCGGCTCGATCCTCGTCCTGCGCGGCCGGCGCGTCATCCTCGATCGCGCCCTCGGCGCAATCTACGGTGTCACCACCGGGCGCCTCAATGAGCCCATCAAGCGCAACGCCAGGCGGTTCCCGGAGGATTTCCTGTTCAAGCTCACCCGGGAGGAAGCGGAACGTTCGAGATCGCATTTTGCGATCTTGAGCGCTGGTCGCGGCAGCAACGTTAAATACGTGCCGCACGCCCTCACCGAGCACGGCGCCATCCAGGCCGCCAATGTCCTCTGAAGTGGCCGCTCCTATCCCTCGAGCAAGCGCTGCTCGAACTGCGGTCACGTTCTCGATGAGCTGCGGCTCGATCAACGCGAGTGGACGTGCCCGAAGTGCGGCACAGCCCATGATCGGGCCCACACGCCGCGAAGAATCTGGAGCGGGAAGGACTGCGAATCCTCGCGAGTTCCCTGCTCCCGGCCGGCATTGACTGCCGGTCTCATGCGCGTGGACGGGAGAGGTACATGCCCGAGGCGTACGCTTCGGGCCAGGCGCTCCCGGTTGAAGCGCGAAGCGGGCAATCGATCACGACAGGTCTGGAACCTGTCGTGATCGATTAGTTGCGAAGTCAAGGAATGCCTCGGTAATCCGTGCGTTTCCCCTGGCTCCTGCTCGCTCCAACCAGACTTGTTTAACGAACGGGTCGGTGATCGAGTACGACCCGTGCCCCATCCGGCGGATGAGGTTCTTCTGCTGCAGGGCGATAACCGTGGTCTGGACTTCTTCCGTGCGCACCTCGGTGCCGAGTGCGGCCGTGTAGGTTTCCAGTGCCTCGATTGAATAGATTCCCCGAGCCTCTTCCCCCTCGTGGGTGGCAATACGGCTGAAGATCGATTGCGCAAGCGGCCCCAACTCCTCGAGCGCGCTGAACTCTCGGTCCGCCAGCGAATCGCGTTTGGTCCAGACGATGGCGCGAAACATGGCATCGGTGTCTTCGCCCGGCTTGACCGCATGAGCGAGAATCCGCAGAGCATCGAGGAAGGGCTCGGGCCGGTGGCCCAAATCCCGGAACGCCTGCAAGGCTGCGGCGCTCGAGAGCTGCACAGTCACGCCCTGAGCGTGCATTTTCTCGAGCACCCAGGACACGAAACCTTCATCCAGGACCGGGTAATCGAGGTTCACTGCGCCAGCGAACGCCTCCTTGCGCCGAACAGTCATCTCTTGCACGAGCGAGCGGTGCGATCCGGTGCCGATGAGGAGGAAGTACCCGGGCGTATCCGGACGCAGGTTGATCGCGTCCCGGGCGGCTTTGAGGGCTTGCATTAACGCCTGGGCGTCTTCCCGTCCCAGGCACTCTTGCACTTCGTCCACGATGAAGACCAAATCGGTCTGGGCCTCGTCGACGATTTGGGTGAAAGCCTCGGCCAAAGTCGCACCGCCCTCCTCCCCCAGTTTGGACAGATCGAATTTGAACTTGAAGCCGTGGGCCGCCACTTCGGCGCGGGTCACCCGCTTCAGAGCTGACCAGAGGGCGGCTTTCGGATCCTCGAGTTCGCGCAGCTTGGCCCTCACCGCGCGCAGAATGAGTTCGGCGGGAGGGATGCTGACGTTGGACCAGAGATCCACGTAGATCACGACGGCAATTCGTCCGCGTGCTTTGGCCTCCCCCTCGCCTTTCTCCAACGTGGGGATCAGATCCTGGCGCAAGAACGTGGTCTTGCCGGTGCGCCGCAGGCCGGAAAGGAACAGTCCTGAGCGAAGCGGCAGATCCAGCACCTTCGGCTTCAGCAGCTGCTCAGCCATCTGTTGAGCGAGGACGGATCGGTGGTAGACGTCAGCCATATCGGTGAGTCGATTTTATGTGTGCGCTATAATTATACCATAACCTTAATCCTGCACAATCCCTTCACCGCTGGCGCCGAGGGAACGTCAAACTCGCCATCAGAAGACTGTGACGTTCCCTTGACCCGGAGCGACCTCCAGCACGGCCGCTATGCCAGCATGTGGCAAAAATTTCACTGCTCGGAAAGCCCCACGAGAGTCCCTCAGGCAGTCCACGATGACCCACGACGTTCCGCTCTTCGATGAACGGAAGGCACGGCGCAGGCGGCTGCATATCTGCTCCTGCGCGCTGGCGGCACACTTGACGTCATCAAACTCCTCAAGCTGCTATACCTCGCTGAACGACTCCACTACCAGCGCTATGGCGAACCCCTGACCGGCGACCGACTGGTTTCCATGCCCAATGGCCCAATGGCCCAATGGCCCGGCTCCTCATGCAGATGCTCGATGGGATGCTGAGCCAAGCCGGCCGCTGAACGCGCCGGGAAAGGACTTCACCATGGCCAGATCCAGCCAGGCATCCCTCGTCCCCATCGAGCACATCTCCCGCTCCATCCTCGTCCTGCGCGGCCAGCGCGTCATCCTCGATGCCGAGCTCGCCGCCCTCTACGGCGTGCCGACCAAGGCGCTGAACCAGGCTGTCAAGCGCAACGCCGAGCGCTTTCCGGAGGATCTCATGTTCCGCCTCTCGCGCACCGAGACCGAGGCCCTGAACCGGTCACAGATTGTGACCGGTCACCAGAAGCATCGCGATCCGCGCTTTCCGCCCTACGCCTTCACCGAGCATGGCGCCATCATGGCCGCCACGATCCTCAGCAGCCCCCGTGCGGTTGAGATGAGCCTCTACGTCATACGTGCTTTCGTGCGACTGCGGGAGCTGCTCGTCTCCAACACCGCGCTCGCCCGCA
>DAIDUQ010000031.1:0-35106 GCA_027456605.1 Steroidobacteraceae bacterium
GGCGCTGGGTCTGCGGATCGTGCGCATCGCGTCCGCCCGGGAGACGGGCGCTGCGGCCCCTCGGCCGAGCCCGCGAATCTACTACTCGCAGGCGGTCCGCATGCAGCCCAGGGCGACGCCAATCGAGTGGAGCGCCATTCACGTCACGGCCGGCGTCGCTCTGACAGTGGTCGCCGCGCCTCGGTAGGGGTACGCTGGCGATATGAACCCACCGCCGGCACGCTGCGGCGTGCCCGATAGGAGGCAGAGATGACCACGGTACGTCACCTGCTCGATAACAAGAAATCGGCACTTTTCACGATCGGACCGGATGCACCGGTGCTCGAGGCCGTGCGCTCGATGGCCGAGCACGGCGTCGGCGCGCTGCTGGTGATGCGCGGCGAGGCGCTGGCCGGCATCGTCTCGGAGCGCGATTATGCGCGCAAGGTCGTGCTGCTCGGCCGCGCCTCGGCTGATACCCCGGTCGCGCAGATCATGAGTTCGCCCGTCGTGACCGTTTCGCCCGACACCAACGTGCAGCGCTGCATGGTCTTGATGACCGAGCGGCGCATCCGCCACCTGCCGGTGGTGGAAAGCGGCCGCGTGATCGGCGTGGTCTCCATCGGCGATCTGGTCAAGTCGGTGATCCAGGAACAGCAGCGGACCATCGAGCAGCTCGAGAGCTACATCCACGGATAGCTCGCGCGAGCATGGTGCAGCGCGGACCGCGGCTCCGATGACCCCGGTCCGGCCGTTTCACGCGCCGAGAAACATCCGGTAGGCCGGATTGGAAGTCTCGTCGGCGTATTCGTAATGCAGCGCGTTCAGGTGCTGCAGGAATTCGCCGCGCTCGGCCGCCGGCACCTGGATGCCGGCCAGGACCCGGCCGTAGTCCGTGCCCTGGTTGCGATAATGGAACAGGCTGATGTTCCAGCGCGAGCCGATGGCGTCGAGGAACTTCAACAGTGCGCCCGGGCGCTCGGGAAACTCGAAGCGGTACAGAAGCTCGTCGCACAGTCCGCGTGCGCGGCCGCCGATCATGTAGCGCACGTGCAGCTTGGCCGTCTCGTTCTCGCTCATGTCGGTGACGGTGTAGCCGCTGCCGCGCAGGGACTGGATGACTTCGTCCTTCTCGCTGCGGCCGCGCGCGAGGCCGAAGCTGACGAACACGTGCGCGGCGTCGCCGCTTTCGTAGCGATAGTTGAACTCGGTGATGCTGCGCCGGCCGAGGACCTCGCAGAACTGCCGGAAGCTCCCGGGCCGCTCCGGAATGGTGACCGCGAGCAGCGCTTCGCGCTCCCCGCCGAGGTCGGCGCGTTCCGCCACGTGCCGCAGCCGATCGAAATTGATGTTGGCGCCACTGGTGATGGCCGCGAGCCGCTTCCCGCGCCAATGCTCGCGTGCAGCCACCTTCTTCAGGCCCGCGACCGCGAGCGCTCCGGCGGGCTCGACGATCGAGCGCGTGTCCTCGAATACATCCTGGATGGCGGCGCAGATCTCGTCGTTGTCCAGCAGCACGACCTCGTCGACATGCTGCCGGCACAGCGCGAAAGTCTCCTCACCGACACGCTTGACGGCCACGCCGTCGGCGAAGATCCCGACTCTCTCGAGTGTCACGCGCTGGCCGGCCTTCAGCGACTCATACATACATGCGGCGTCTTCCGGCTCCACGCCGACGATCCGAATGTCCGGATAGAGATACTTCAGGTAGACGGACATTCCGGCAATGAGCCCGCCGCCGCCGATGGGCACGAACACCGCGTCCAAATTTCCCCCCGTCTGGCGCGCCAACTCCACGGCGATCGTGCCCTGGCCCGCGATCACATCAGGATCGTCGAATGGATGGACGAATACCATGTTGCGCTCGCGGGCCAGCACGAGCGCGTGCTCGAACGCCGAATCGTAATCGTCACCGTGAAGCACGACCTCGCCGCCGAGGTCGTCGACCGCCTCAGTCTTGATCCGGGGAGTTGTCTGCGGCATCACGATCACGGCCTTGATCTGGCGCCGGCGCGCCGCGAGCGCCACGCCCTGGGCGTGGTTGCCCGCCGAGGCGCATACCACGCCGCGGCGGGCCGCCGAGTCGGAGAGTCTCGCGATGCGGTTGTATGCCCCGCGCAGCTTGAAGGAGAACACCGGCTGGAGATCCTCGCGCTTCAGCAGCACATGGTTGTCGATGCGGCGTGAGAGGCGCGGCGCGGGGTCTAGGGGCGATTCGATGGCGACGTCGTAGACGCGCGCCTTGAGGATCTGCTCGATGTAGGGGCTGACCATGAGTGCTCAGGCGTTGAGGAAGTCCTGGATGGCGGCGGCGATCGACTGTGGCGCCGATTCGAACAGCGCCACGCCGCCCGGCAGCGGCCGGCGCGAGCGTGCCGGCAGATCCTCGATCAGCGCGCCGAAGCCGCGCGGCCACTCGCTCGAGTGCAACAGGAGCAGCGGTTGCGCGGTCTGGTGCAGTCGCTCGCGCAGCGGATACTCCCGCTCGGCGTCGGCCGCGGCGGCGGCCTGCGCGCCATTGAGCAAACGCTCGGCGCAGGCGGTAAGGGTGCTCGCCAGGGGCGCGTCGGGGCCGCAGTCCGCACGTGCGCCGGCCCAAGCGTGCAGGACGTAGGCCTCGGCGAGTTCGGCCGATTGCGGCTGATCGCCCATATCGGCGACGGGCAGTGCGGCGATGACCACCCGCCTGACGGCCGGTCGCGTTGCGGCAAGCTCCAGGGCGACCAGGGCGCCGAAGCCGCAACCGACGACGTCGATCTGGCGCAGGCGCATCATTTCGATGAAATCCCCGATCGCCGCGGTGTGCTCGGCGATCGACAGGGTCGCAGCCGCATCCGACGCACCGAATCCCGGCAAGTCGGGAGCGAATGCCGAGCGGCTTTGGCCTATCCGGGAGAGCAGGCCCGCGAACATGCGGCCCGAGAACGGTGCGGCATGCAGCGCCAGCACCGGCGTGCCTTCCTCGAAGCCGCCACCGGCCGGTATCGCCTGATGAACGTGCAATTGACCGTAGCGGCACTCGAAATAGCCGCGTCTGATGCGTGCCGCGGCGAGGGCGGCCGGTTGAGGCGGGGGCGTCGTACGTTTCGCCATGGTGTAAGCCCCATTGTGCCCGAGGTGGCAATCAGGATTAAGCTATTTTGGCGGCCGTGAGCGCCGCGCGAGCTCCCGCCATGCGCAATCTCGAAGTCAGAATCCACAGCATCGCGGCCTCCGCCTGGGATCTCGCGGTGGTGCCGGGGGACATCCCGCAGCTGACCAACGGCGGCATCCTCTGCAAGGCCCGATGGCTGACCGCTGATCCGGTCCGCGCGGCTTTTCCACCGCCGCGCCTGGCCCGTCCGAGCGAGGTTGTACCGGCGCTCGGAGTCTGTGAGGTCATCGCATCACGCAACGATGTGTTTAACGTCGGGCAACTCGTCGTGCTCGAGTGTGGCCTGAGCGAGATGTGCGTGTCCGACGGCCGGGGCGTCTCGGCGCTGCATCCGGGGCAGTCACCCGTGTCGAGCGCGCTCGGTCTGCTCGGTCCGCCGGGGATGGCCGCCTACTTCGCGCTCACCGAGGTCGCGGCTGTGCGCGCGCGCGACACGGTGCTGGTCGGAGCCGCATCGAGTGTGCCGGGCGCCATGGCCGGGCAGGTGGCGGCGCTCAAAGGCGCGCGCGATCGGCATCGAGGACACGTCCGAGAAGTGCGTCTGGGCCGTACGGCACGGGGGATTCTCGGCCTGTATCAATCGGTGCAGCGAATCGCTGAATGACCGGCTCTGGCAGCTCGCACCGCAGCGCTGCGATATCTTTTTCGACACCACGGACGAATGGCTCGGGGTCCTGCTGCGCGGGCAGCACCTGGCTCCGGGGGCCCGCGTGGTGAGCTGCGCACGGCCGGGATCGGGGCCGCAGGGCCGTGCACCGGGACAAGGCGGAATCCGCATCGCCTGTCTCGATCCGACCGGCTACCAAATGCGCCGGGGGGCGCTTCTGAAGGACGCGATTGCCTGGTACGGTGCGGGCCGGCTGACCTGCCGCGAGGACATCGCCGAGGGGATCGAGAGGGCGCCCGAACAGCTCGGCCGCGCCCTGCGCGGCGAGTGTTTCGGCAACCCGCTGATGAAACTCTGACGAGCCGCGAGGGGCGATCCGGAGTGTCCCCCCGGCCGGGCGGCGCTCAGCGCCGCCGTGCCCTCGAGCGCCCGCCGCGGACGGTGGCTTTCGCTTTGCCGGCCGGCCGTCTGCCGCCGGGACGCCTGTTGGCGGTCGTCTTGTGCGCCGTGGACCGACGGGTTGCCGGTTTGGCAGCGTGCTGTTTGCGGGCCGGGCGGCGCTTGGCGGCCGTCTTGTGCGCCGTGGACCGGCGGGTTGCCGCTTGGTCGACCGTTCTGGCGGTGCTCCGCTTGGCGCGAGTCTGGGCGCGCGGTGTCGCTGCGCCGCGCACGGCCTTCTTGGCGGAAACCTTTCGGGCGGGTGTTTGCCGGCCGGGCGCTGCCGTGCCTGCCGGCATTTTCGCTGGCGCGACCGTGGCGGGAGACTTCCGGGGGGGCGCAGCTCGCCGGGTAAGGGCGGCGGGCGGCGTGGTGCCCGTCCCTGGTGTGGCTCTGGCCCGCTCGTGCAGCGCGATGGCGCCGCCTTGCGGATCCAGGATGTGCGCCACGCGGTCACCGCCTGGTACCCCATGCGGCTCGTGCACGATGCGGCCACCGTATGCTTTGACTGCCGCGATCGTCTCGTCCAGGGATTTCACCTGCACGTAGCTCAGCCAGAGCGGCGGCTTGGACGGATCCTGCATGACATACATGCCGCCGATCGGCACGCCGGCGTGCTCGATGACCTGATACCGGCCGCCGGCACCCATCTCGTGCACGGGCCCGCGGGTCCAGCCGAACAGCTGCGCATAAAATGCGAGCGCGCCCTGCGGATCGATCGTCGCGAGCTCGTGCCAGGAGAAGTGACCCGCGGGTTCCGCCTGCACGCCTTCCGGCGTCGGCATCGCCGGCGCGAATACCGCGAACGCCGCGCCCTGGGGATCGGACAGCACCGAGAACCGTCCGATGCCGGGGATGTCGGTCGGGGCTTTGAGGAGCTTGCCGCCGAGCCGCTGAGCCGCTTCGGCGGTCGCGTCCACGTCGGGAGCGCCGATGTAAACCAGCCAGCTCGGCGGTGTGCTCTGCTCCCGCGCCGTATCGGGCTGACGCATCAATCCCGCGACGCCCCAGCGGCCGCTCATGCACAGCGTGTAGCCTGGCACGGCGGAGGCCTCGCTGCTCCAGGGAAAAACGCGCGCGTAGAAATCCGCCGCACCCTGGATGTTCGGAGTCATCAACTCGTGCCAGATGAACTTGCCTCGAAGGTCGGCTTGACTCATGGCCAGGTCCCCTTGGATAAATCGGGCTGCGTCGCGGTTGGTGTGATTGCGCGGCACCGGTAACGGCGGCATTGTGCGCCGACACGCGCCGTTCTTCCAGGTTGAGCTCGCCGCTCAGAGCTCCGGAGGGTCGGGTTCGGCGAGCGTCGTGCCGAGGGCGACGAACGCGCCCCCGAACCGGCCCACCGTCCGTCCGAGACAGCGCAGCTCGGCGCCGAGGGTCAGTCGCGCCCGGCGGTGCCGCTTCAGCGTCGTGAGGAAGCGGTTCCAGGACACGGCGTCGGCGCAGCGACATTCGCCTTCGAAATCCGCGCGGATCGGTTGCAGGTATTCCATGTCACCGCCCGCTCCGTGTCGCCGGCGGCTACCAGCTGCCGGTGTTCGGCATCGATGTCCAGGGTTCGGCCGGCGCCAGCGGCGCGCCGCGCTGCAGCAGCTCGATCGAGATCTGATCCGGTGAGCGCACGAACGCCATGCGTCCGTCGCGCGGCGGCCGGTTGATCGTCACGCCGTGGCGCTGCAGCCGCTCGCAGGCGGCATAGATGTCATCGACGGCAAAGGCGAGATGGCCGAAGTTACGCCCACCGGTGTAGACCTGTGGGTCCCAGTTGTACGTCAGCTCCACTTGCGCCGACTCGTCGCCCGGGGCCGCCAGGAATACCAGAGTGTAGCGTCCCTGCGGATACTCCTTGCGCGACAGCTCGGTCAGGCCGAGCGCGTCGCGGTAGAAGCGCAGCGAGGCATCCAGATCCGTCACGCGCACCATGGTGTGCAGATATTTCACGGTCGCTCCTTAGAACATCTCGGACGGTCCCGGCGGCTTGATGTCAACCTCGTGGCGCGAGGCGATGAACTCGCCGGTGATCATCTCCTCGTAGGTCTGACCGGGGCCGACCATCGGGTACACGCCCGCGTCCGGATCGATCATCACCTCGAGAAAGGCGGGGCCGTTGAACCGCAGAAATTCCTCGATCACGCGTGGCACGTCCTGCTTGTGCTCCAGGCGCGTGGCATAGGGGAACCCGTCGGCCTGCGCGGCGCGAATGAAGTCCTTCTTGTGCAGCGAACGATCGCTCGCCGAGAGCCGTCCCTTGAAGAAGAGCTTCTGCCACTGTTTGACCATGCCGTCGCCGAAATTGTTGAGCACGACGATCTTGATCGGCAGATCGTAAGTGGTGACGGTCTCGAGCTCTCCGAGGTTCATGCGAATGCTCGAGTCGCCGTCGATATCAACCACCAGCGCCTCGGGTTGCGCCAGCTGCGCGCCGATCGCCGCGGGCAGCCCGAAGCCCATGGTGCCCATGCTGCCGGAGGTGAGCCAGAGCCGGGGGCGGCGGAAATCGCAGTACTGCGCCGCCCACATCTGATGCTGACCGACTCCGGTGGTGATGATGGCCTCGCCGCCGGCCACGGCATTGATGTGCTCGATGACCGAGTACGGCTGGATGAGCGGGCTCTCCCGGTCGTAGTTCATGGCGTGACGGCGCTTCAGCTCCGCCAGGTGCGCATGCCAGGGCGCGAGGTCCGCCTTGAATCCCGCGCGCAGTCCGTACTCGGTGAGGGTGCGCAGCGCCCCGGGCAGCAGCCCTACGTGGCTCCACTGGGCGCGTTTGACCTTGTTGATTTCCGCCCGATCGATGTCCAGATGCGCGATGCGGCGTGCGCCGCGCGCGAACTTGGCGGGTACGCCCGCGACCCGGTCGTCGAAGCGCGAGCCGAGGGCGATGAGGAAATCGCAATCATCGACCGCGTAGTTGGCGAACGCGGTTCCATGCATGCCCAGCATGCGCATCGCGAGCGGATGCTTGGTGTCGAGGGCGCCGATGCCCATCAGCGTGGTCACCACAGGAATACCGAACGCGGTCGCGAACGCGGTCAGCGCTTCGGATGCATTGCCGTGGATCACGCCTCCGCCGGCATAAATCAACGGGCGGCGCGATTCCCCGAGCATCTCGAAGAAACGGGCCGCATTGCGGGGATCGAGCTCCCGTCCCGCCAGCTCTTGCATTCGCCGACGATACCCGGGGATGGGCAGCGAGCCGCCGCCCTCGAAAAGACCCTCCCAGTTCTGCACGTCCTTCGGCACGTCGACCACGACGGGGCCGGGCCGGCCGGTGCGTGCCAGCTCGAACGCCGTGCGCATGGTGGCCTCGAGCCGTTGCGGCTCGGTGACCAGGAATACGTGCTTCGCGACCGAGCCCATGATCGTGGTGACCGGTGCTTCCTGGAAGGCATCGGTCCCGATCGATGCGCGCGCCACCTGTCCGCAGATGACCACGATGGGTATGGAATCGGCCATGCAGTCGCGCACGGGCGTGACCGTATTCGTCGCGCCGGGACCGGAGGTCACCAGGCATACCCCGACCCGGCCGGTGGCGCGGGCGAAGCCGGCCGCCATGAAGCCCGCTCCCTGTTCGTTGGCTGGCACGATCAGTGGGATCTGCCGGCCACCGTGGTGCTGCTGCGCCTCGTTGTACAGGAACACGGCATCATAAGTGGGCAGGATGGCGCCGCCGCTGTAGCCGAAAATCGCCTCGACGCCCTCGTCCGCCAGCACTTGCATGATCATCCGGGCCCCGGACATCCTCTGGCCGGCAAGCCGGTGAGCACTACGGGTCGGTGCGGGGGCGGTCTCGGTCATGGGGGCGCTCTCATGTGGCGGCGGCAACTTTCCGAATAGGGGAGATCCCACGAGACTATCAGGTCGGTCCTCGGGCTGAAAGTCGCCGGCTCGCCATGGATCATGGGGGCGTCTCGGGCCGCGCGCGCAGGACGGGAGAGAGGGGCAGCTCGCCCGCCGGTCCGCATGCGCGCGACTCGCCCCGGGGGGGCGCGATCCATTATCCTTCCGGGCGTTCCCCGTTCTTGCCCGAGGGCGCATGCGTCACATCATTGCCATTCTGCTGCAGAACGAAGCCGGTGCCCTGAGCCGGGTCGCGGGCATGTTCGCCTCGCGCGGCTACAACATCGAGTCGTTGTCGGTCGCGGCGACCGACGATCCGACCGTCTCGCGTCTGACTTTGGTGACCGAAGGCTCGGACGCCGTCATCCAACAGATTGTCAACCAGCTCAACAAGCTGGTCGATGTGGTCAACGTTCAGGACATGACTCGGGGCGAGCATCTCGAGCGTGAGCTGATACTGCTGAAGCTCAAGGTGCGCCCCGAACAGATCGACGCCGTGAGGGGCCATGTGGTGCGCACGGGCGGGCGGGTGCTCGACCCGGCCGCCGACGGATTCATCGTGGAGCTGACCGCGAGTGAGGCGGAGATCAACGCGTTCACGACGGAACTCGCCCGCGGCGCGGAACTGCTCGAGGTCGTCCGCAGCGGCGCGCTCGGCATCGAGCGCAATCAGCGCCCCATGCGTATGGTGCGCTGAGCACTGCGGCGCCGGCGGACTACAGCGCGGCCTCGTCCGTCTCGCCCGTGCGGATGCGGATGACGCGCTGGATATCGGTGATGAAGATCTTGCCGTCGCCGACTTTGGACGTCTTGGCCGATTTGAGAATCGCCTCCACCACCGCGTCGACCAGATCGGAGCGCACCGCCACCTCGATGCGGGTCTTGGGGACGAAGTCCACCACGTACTCGGCACCGCGGTAGAGCTCGGTGTGGCCGCGCTGGCGCCCGAATCCCTTCACTTCCGTCACAGTCATGCCGGAAACACCGATCTCGGACAGTGCGGCACGCACGTCGTCGAGCTTGAAGGGTTTGATGATCGCGGTGACCAGTTTCATGTGCGGGCTCTCCGAATTAGGCGAGATATAGCGTAGCGTGCCACAGCGCGAGGCGCCTCGGGTGCGCCGGCGAATCTGCAGCTTTCGTGCCATGCTGAGAATGCCGCCAAGCGCTTGAGTGTATAGGGTTTTTGGATCCGGATGGGCCGGGGATGCACCATTTTGGCGCGCGTCGTACGGTGACGTGCCCGGCCCTGGTGCGGCCCGCGCCGAAACGCCTTGCTATCCTCTCCTGAACGCCGGGGCTCTTCGCGCGAGAAAGGGTACGTTCTGGGCATGATCGAGCAGGTCGCCATCGTCGGCGCCGGGCAGGCCGCCGTCCAGGCCATCGATGTGCTGCGTAGGCAGCACTTTGCCGGCGGAATCACGTTGATCGGCGAGGAGGCCGGGCCGCCATACCAGCGCCCGCCGCTGTCGAAGGGCTATCTCGCCGGGACGGTGGCCTCCGAGCGGCTCTTGCTTCGCCCGCGGACCTTCTACGAGCAGCGAGCCGTCACGACACTCTTCGGGCGGCGCGTCGAGGAGATCGTCCGCCGCGAGCGGCGTCTGCGCCTCGATGACGGTCGGACTGTCCCGTACGATGCGCTCCTGCTGGCCACCGGCAGCCGCGCGCGGCCGCTTGCCCTGCCTGGTGCGGATCTCGATCCCGTCCTGACCCTGCGGACAGTGGCCGATGCCGACCGAATCCGTGCCGCATGCGCCATGGGCGGGAGAGTGGTCATCGTGGGCGGCGGCTACATCGGGCTGGAGGTTGCCGCAACCGTGAGGGCGCAGGGTGCGGCAGTGACGGTGCTGGAGCTGGCCGGGCGCGTGCTGAGCCGTGTCGCCTGTCCGCCGGTGTCCGCGTTCTACACCGCCGAGCACGAGCGGCGCGGCGTGCGGATCGTGTGCGGCGCCCGCGTTCGCGAGATCGTTGCGCGCGAGGGCCAAAATCGGGTCCGCGCCGTGATCACCGAAGACGGCGAGACCCATCTTGCCGATGCCGTCGTGATCGGCGCCGGCGCTCAGCCGGTGACCGAGCTCGCCGCGGCCGCGGGCCTGGCCTGCGGCGACGGTATCGAAGTGGACGAGTACTGCCGGACTTCGGACCTGTCGATCTATGCCGCAGGCGACTGCACGCATCATCCCAGCCCGCATTACGGACGGAAGCTGCGCCTCGAATCGGTCGACAACGCATTCGAGCAGGGCGCGAGCGCCGCCCTCAACCTCATGGGTCGGCCGACGCCGCACGACAAAGTGCCCTGGTTCTGGTCCGACCAGTACGACTTGAAACTCGTCAACGTCGGCATCGGTGCGGGCCACGATGCCATCGTGTTGCGCGGCGATCCGGCCGGGCGTGCCTTCAGCGCCTGCTACCTGCGCGGCGGAGAGTTGATTGCGCTCGAGAGTGTCAACATGCCCCGGGATCAACTGGCCGCGCGCAAGCTGATCGCCGCGCGGGCCCGGCCGGATCCGCTGCGGCTGGCCGATCCGGGCCGGCCACTGCAGGATGCCTGCTGAGTGCTTCAGCTCAGCCGCGGCAGATTTTCGCGCGCCAGTCGATCGATCCGGTCGTTGAGCGCGACCGCGGCGAGACAGACCGCCGCCTCGCGCCCGCCTTGCGAGGGCTTTACGTCTGGGTTGTATATTTGTGGCTCTATGCTCAAAACGTATTGATCAGCTGCTTGCCTAGCACTGAAATCCGGTAAATTTCAGACCTCGGCTTATCTTGATACCCTGCAAAAGTACGCATCCAAGCGCGATATCTCGGCAGGTGTCTAGCCGGCACGCCGCCGATGAGGGCGGGACAGTGGTCTTCTGGCGTTCTTGACGACCCGCAGGGCTTTCGTAGCCGATGGCACTTCTGCACGGCATCGAACAGCGCATCAAGCTCCCGTTCGTTGAGTTCACCAATCTGGCAGAGCAGAGGCCTAAGCTTCGCCTTACACATTTATCCTCCCAGGGGAGGCCTGCTACTAGCTCAAATCAATACGTTTTGAGAGTAGAGCCATATTTGTACAGTCACGCCATGAGTACTCCGCTCAAAGGCGTCAAGGTGCTGCGCGGGCACGGCGCGCTGTCGAATCCTCCGGGGCGGTTCGAGACGCGCGCCACGGAGGCGGTGGACGACGGGTGGTACCAGGACGAAGTTGCGAGCACCGTGCCGTTGTCCATCGAGCCCGACCACGCACGCAGCGTCATCAGCGGCAATGACTCCCCGGATATTCCCTTCGAGCAGTCGATCAATCCGTACCGGGGATGCGGTCACGCCTGTCCGTACTGTTACGCCCGGCCCAGCCATGCGTACCTGGGACTGTCGCCGGGGTTGGATTTCGAGACCCGGCTGTTCTATAAGCAGGACGCGGGCAGGCTGCTCGAGCGCGAGCTCTCACGTCCCGGCTACCGCTGCAAGACGATCACTCTGGGAGCCAACACCGATCCGTATCAACCCATCGAGCGGCGCATGCGCGTCACGCGCGAGATTCTGGAGGTGCTTGCGCGCTGCCGGCATCCGCTGACCGTCATCACCAAGGGCGCCCTCGTGCTGCGCGACCTCGACCTGCTGGGCGCGCTGGCGCGCGAGAACCTGGTGCGGGTCGGCATCAGCATTACCACGCTCGATGCCGAGCTGAAGCGTACGATGGAGCCGCAAGCGGCCTCGCCCGCGGCGCGGCTGCGCCTGGTGCGCGAGCTGACTGCCGCGGGCGTCCCGGCCGGCGTGCTGGTGGCGCCGGTAATTCCGGCGCTGACCGATCATGAGATGGAACGTATCGTGCAGGCGGCCGCGGAGGCGGGCGCCCGCTGGGCGGGCTATGTTCTGCTGCGTCTGCCCCATGAGGTCGGCCCGCTGTTCAGGCAGTGGCTCGAGACCCATTATCCCGAGCGCGCATCCCACGTGCTGTCGCTGATTCATCAGATGCGCGCAGGGCGCGACAACGACCCGCGCTTCGGGCACCGCATGCGCGGCACGGGACCGCTCGCCGAGCTGCTGCGCGCGCGATTTCACGCGGCATGCCGCCGCTGCGGGCTGAATACGCGGCGCAGCGCGCCGCTCGATGCCAGCCGTTTTCGGGCGCCCGCCGGCGAGCGGCAGTTGATGTTGGGATTTTAGGGGCGGCGTCGATGTTGAGCGTCAGTTCCGCTTGCGAAAAATGCTCCTCGAGCACGGAGAGACTCTCGATCGGCAGCGTCTCGCCGCGCAGCCATCGTCCTGCTCGATCGAGTCGAGCGGGGATCTGCTCCGGGATCAAATCGGCCGGTAACGAAAGCGTGCCACCAGCCGATGCTGGTCACAGGGATAGATCAGCCGAACGTGCGTGATGCGCTGCTCAGCCCGCCAGGTGTTGCGCTCGATGGTCAGACAGGCGGTGCCACGGCGGATGGCCAGTTGCCGAGCCACCGCGGCGTCGGCATTGAGCGCCGCAATCTGGTGCTCGGCCTCGGTCCAGGGGATGCGCCGCAGGAGCCAACGGCCCGGCGAGATGTCGACAAACCGTTCGCCGCGTGCCTCGGGCACGGCCTGCAGGTTGATCAACCGCTCCTCGAGCGCGTGTGGCCGGCCGCCGGCCCGATGCAATCCCGTGAGCGCCAGCACCGGCGTGCCTGCCGGGACACCGAGGGCGGCCGCGTCGGCGGCATTCGCGCGGCGGACCCGCCGCTCGAGTGACTGGTACGCGTAGGCCACGCCCTCGGCCACCAGCTCGGCCTCGATGTCGTGGATCTCGAGCACCGACTCCTGCGGCCGCGGCGCGTTCACGACCGTGCCGGCGCGCCGTCGCCGCGTCACGAGGCGCTGATCCGCGAGCGCCCCGAGAGCTCTGCCAATGGTCATGCGGGCACAGCCGAAGCTGCGGGCCAGCTCGTGTTCCGACGGCAGACGATGTCCGGGCGGCCATTCTCCCAAGACGATTTTCTGTCGCAGCGACTCGTAGATCTCCCGGTAGCGGGGAACGACCCTCGAGGCGATTGTCGTGCGACTGTCCCGATCACGCGTCATGCAACAACTTGCGCAGCGTACGACGGTATGCCGCGTCAATCCGCTCGCGCTCCTTATGACGCCGGTTCTCCACGACGATGTGTCCACCGGCAATGACATCTCGTATGAGTGATCGGCCTTGGGCGAAGATCCACGTGTCCAGAACGGCGTCCCGAGCCTTTCCCGCCAGATCCGGATGATCCGCGTCGAGCACCAGGAAGTCCGCGCGGCGGCCGGGTGCGATTGCGCCCACCGGCAGGCCGAGAGCCTGCGCTCCGCCGGCCAGCGCGTCCTGGTACAGGCTCGCGCCCGTAGAAGGCTGATCGGGGCGGGCGAGCACGTTGCGCCGGCGGCGCAGCAAGCGCTGCGCGTATTCCAACTGCCGCAGCTCTCCGGCCGCATCGAGCCGGATGTGCGAGTCGGTGCCGATGCCCCAGCGTCCCTGCGCCGCGCGATAGTCGGGGGTCGGGAAAATACCGTCACCCAGATTGGCTTCCGTCACCGGGCACAGTCCCGCGACCGCGCCGCAGCGCGCCAGGTCCGCCGTCTCCCCGGGGGTCAGATGCGTCGCATGTACGACACACCAACGGGTATCGACGGCCGCATGCCGGAGCAGCCATTCAACCGGACGCGCGCCGGTGAAGGCCAGGCAATCCTCGACTTCCCTCACCTGCTCGGCGGCATGGATGTGGATGGGGCCCTCGCGGTAGCGATCGAGCAGGGCTGACAGGTGCCCGGCCGTCACGGCTCTGAGGGAATGCGGCGCGATGCCGACGTTGCGCCCGGGGGACGGTTGGATCCCGGCGCGCACCGCCTCGACGATTCGCCCGAACGTTGCGAGATCCGTGATGAAACGCTGCTGACCCGGCGTCGGCGGCGCGCCGCCGAACTGGCTGGACTCATAGAAGACCGGCAGCATTGTGAGGCCGATGCCCGTGGTGTCGGCCGCCGACGCGTGACGCAGCGCGAGCTCTCCGGGGTTGGCGTACAGCCGGCTCTGCGGCGTGCGATGCAGGTAGTGGAACTCTCCGACGCAGGTGAATCCCGCCTCGAGCAGATCCGCGTACGCATAGGCCGCGAGCGCCTCGAGATCGTCCGGCTCGAGGCGTGCCAGAAAGCGGTACATCACCTCTCGCCACGACCAGAAGTCGTCCGCGCCGCTTGGCCCCCGGCGCTCGGCGAGCCCGGCCATGGCGCGCTGAAAGGCATGGCTGTGCAAATCCGGCAGGCCGGGAAGGACGAGCCGCAACCGCAAATCGTGCGGCCCGGCCACCGCGCCGCACGCGACGTCGGTGATCAGCTCCCCGTGCACCTCGACCCGCACGCCGTCTTGCCAGCCGGCCGGCAGCCATGCGCTCTCGAAGAAGAATGTCCGGTCCATCCGCCTGTATTCCGGACGCGCCAGGGGTTTCTGAGTAAGTCTAGGCATATTATAATTTGCCTAGCCAAAAAAAGAAGGCCGCCTGTGCGATTCGACCGAATCTGGCGCCACGCCACGCTCGCGACACTTTCGCCGCGTCGCCCAGGCATCGGCTTGATTGAAAACGCCGCGCTGGCCGTGTCGAACGGACGCATCGCCTTCGCGGGCCCGATGAGCGAGCTGCCTGACGCGGCGCGTGCCCCGGAGCAGGTCGATCTGGGCGGGCGCCTGGTCACCCCGGGGCTGATCGACTGTCATACCCACATCGTGTTCGGCGGAGAGCGCAGCGAGGAGTTCGAGCTGCGCCTCGCGGGTGCGGACTACGCAAATATCGCGCGGGCCGGCGGCGGGATCCTTTCGACCGTGCGGGCCACTCGCGCCGCGACGGACGAGACGTTGATGATTACAGCCGCAGAACGGCTGCAGGCATTGATGGACGAGGGTGTCACCACCGTCGAGATCAAGTCCGGTTATGGGCTCGATGTGCCGACTGAGTTGCGTATGCTGCGCGTTGCGCGCTTCCTCGGACGGCAGCTTCCCCTTCGGGTGGTCACCACTTTACTCGCCGCCCACGCTCTGCCGCCCGACACCGATCGCGCCGCATATCTGTCCGAAATCACCGGCGAGCTGATCCCGCGTGCCTCGGCCGAGCGGTTGGCCGACGCCGTCGACGGCTTCTGCGAGCACATCGCGTTTACCGCGGCGGAGATCCGAGCAGTGTTCCAGGCCGCGCGCGAGCGGGGTCTGCCGGTGAAGCTGCATGCCGATCAGCTCTCTGACGGGGGTGGCGCGTCGCTCGCGGCCGAGTTCGACGCACTGTCCGCTGATCACCTGGAGTGGACCAGTGAGGCGGGAGTCGCCGCGATGGCGCGCGCGGGCACGGTGGCGGTGCTGCTGCCCGGCGCGTTCCACTATCTGCGCGAGCGGCAGGTACCGCCGGTGGCGGCCTTGCGCCGCGCCGGCGTGCCCCTGGCGTTGGCTACGGACTGCAACCCCGGCACCGCACCGGTGCTGTCGATTCTGACGGTCATGAACATCGGGGCCGTGCAGTTCGGCCTGAGCGTGGAAGAGACGATTGCCGCGGTCACGCGCGAGGCGGCGCGCGCCCTCGGGCGGCTGAGCGACATCGGTACGCTGGAGGTCGGCAAGCGGGCGGATCTGGCCATCTGGAACGCCGAACGGCCCGCCGAGTTGGTCTATTGGCTCGGGCGCAATCCCCTGCACGCGCGCCTCTGGAGCGGCATATGAGCGGCCTCGTTCTGAAGCCCGGCCGAGTCACCCTGGCGCAGTGGGCTGGCGTGTACCGCGGAGCGAGCGCCTCGCTCGAGGAGGCCTGTTTCGAGTCCATCGCCCGGGGCGCCGAGGCCGTGATGCGGATCGCGGCCCGCGGCGAGCCGGTCTATGGCATCAACACCGGGTTCGGCAAGCTCGCCAGTGTGCGCATCGACGCGCCCGATCTCGCCCGGCTGCAGCGCAATATCGTGCTCTCGCATTGTGCCGGCGTCGGGGATCCTCTGCCGCCGTCCGTAACACGGCTGATGCTGGCGTTGAAGATCGCCAATATCTCCCGGGGTGCGTCGGGCGTTCGGCCTGAAACGGTGCGTCGGCTGTGCGTGATGCTCGAGCGCGGCCTGCTGCCCGTGGTGCCCGCGCAGGGATCGGTCGGCGCTTCGGGGGATCTGGCGCCGCTGGCGCATCTCGCCGCGGCACTGATCGGCGTGGGGGAGATTCAGCTGCCGGGCGGGGAGCGGATCGCGGCCCTCGAGGCGCTGCGGCGTGCGGGTCTCGCGCCCCTGACGCTCGCACCGAAGGAAGGGCTGGCGCTGCTGAACGGCACGCAATTCTCTACGGCCAACGCGCTGGCCGCGCTGTTCGACGTCGAGACGGTATTCCAGTCGGCATTGATCACCGGGGCGCTCGCCACCGAGGCGGCAAAGGGCTCCGACACACCCTTCGATGCGCGCATCCACGCGCTGCGCGGCCATCCCGGACAGATCGAGACCGCCGCTGCGCTGCGCGCCCTCATGGCCGGCTCGGCCATCCGGGCCTCGCACCGGACCGGCGATCCTCGCGTGCAGGATCCCTACTGTCTTCGCTGCCAGCCGCAGGTGATGGGCGCGGCGCTCGATCTGCTCCGCCACACGGCCGTCACGCTCGAGCGCGAAGCAAACGGGGTTTCGGACAACCCGTTGATCTTTCCGGAGTCGGACGAGGCGCTCTCCGGCGGCAACTTCCACGCCGAGCCGGTCGCCTTCGCCGCCGACGTGATCGCGCTGGCGGTGTGCGAGATCGGCTCGCTCGCCGAGCGGCGCATCGCGATGCTGGTCGATCCGGCGCTCTCGGGATTGCCGGCGTTTCTGACCGTGAACCCCGGACTGAACTCCGGATTGATGATGCCCCAGGTCACCGCCGCCGCGCTGGTCGCCGAGAACAAGCAGCGTGCCCATCCGGCGAGCGTGGACTCGATTCCGACCTCGGCCAATCAGGAAGATCACGTTTCGATGGCCGCGCATGCGGCGCGGCGGCTACACCGGATGGTCGCCAATGCGGTGGCGATCATCGGCATCGAGCTGCTGACCGCGGCGCAGGGCTGCGATTTTCACCGGGGGCTGCGCTCCAGCGAGCCGCTCGAGGCCGTGCGCAAGCGGGTGCGTGCCCATATCCCTCCCTTGACGGACGATCGCTATCTGCACCCTGACATCGAGGCGGCCGCGGGGCTCGTGAGCCGTCGCGAGCTGCTTCAGGCCGCCGCGGGTGTGCCGCTGCCGGCCTTGACATGAGCATGGCGGCGAACGGACTGGAGATCCGCCGCGGCGAGACGCCCCTGGTGGTCAGCTTCCCACATACCGGCATCGATCTGCCCGCCGGGCTCGCGCCGCGCCTCGTCTCGCCATGGCTGGCGCGCAAAGACACCGACTGGTACGTGGAGCGGCTTTATGCCATGGCCCTGGCGCTCGGCGCGACCACCGTGCGCACCACGATCAGCCGGACCGTGATCGACGTCAACCGCGACCCGTCCGGCGTTTCGTTGTATCCCGGACGAATTACCACGGCTCTGTGCCCGACCGAGACCTTCGACGGCGAGCCGCTGTACCGACCGGGTCAGGCGCCGAACGATGCGGAGATTGCCGAGCGGCGCGCGCGGTTCTTCGAGCCCTACCATGCGGCGCTGGCGCAGGAGATCGAGCGATTGCGCGAGCGTTACGGCCGAGTGGTGCTCTACGACGCGCATTCGATCCGCTCGCGCGTGCCGCGGCTGTTCCGCGGCGAGCTGCCGCACCTGAATATCGGTACCCACCACGGCGCCAGTTGCGCCGCGGCGCTCACTCGTTTGATCGAGCAGGCTTGCGAGGATCCGCGCTTCAGCCGCGTCACCGACGGCCGCTTCGTCGGCGGCTGGACCACGCGCCGTTACGGCGCTCCACGGCGCAACGTGCACGCGGTTCAGATGGAGCTCGCCTGCCGCGGCTATCTCGACGAGCCGGCCGCGCCCGATCCCGACAACTGGCCGCCGCCCCTCGAACCCGGGCGCGCCGCGGCGCTCGTCGTCGTGCTGCGCCGGGCGCTTGCGGCCTGCTCGAGCTTCGCCCTCAGTGACACGGGAGCCGACCCATGACCGCAGATCCTCCGACCCACACCCGCGTCGATACCACGCGGGTCATCCGTGCCCCGACGGGTACTCGGCGTACCGCCAAGAGCTGGCTCACCGAGGCGCCGCTGCGCATGCTGATGAACAATCTCGATGCGGCCGTGGGCGAGCGGCCGTCCGAGCTGGTCGTTTACGGCGGCATCGGGCGCGCGGCGCGCGACTGGGAGAGCTATGACACCATCGTTGCCACGCTGCGGCGGCTCGAAGCGGATCAAACCCTGCTGATCCAGTCCGGCAAGCCAGTCGGGGTGTTCGCCACGCACACGGACGCCCCCCGGGTGCTCATCGCCAACTCGAACCTCGTGCCGCGCTGGGCGACCTGGGAGCACTTCAACGCGCTCGACCGCAAGGGGCTGATGATGTTTGGTCAGATGACCGCCGGCTCCTGGATCTATATCGGCAGTCAGGGCATCGTACAGGGCACGTACGAGACTTTCGTCGAGATGGGCCGCCGCCACTACGGCGGCAACCTCGCGGGCCGCTGGCTGCTCACCGCCGGTCTCGGCGGTATGGGGGGAGCACAGCCGCTCGCGGCGGCGATGGCCGGGGCATCGTGTCTGGCGATCGAGTGCCAGCGCTCGCGCATCGAGATGCGCCTGCGCTCGGGTTATCTCGATCAAGCCGTCGAGCGCCTCGACGATGCGCTCCAGATCATCCGCGGCGCCTGCGAAGCCCGGCGAGCGGTTTCGGTCGGCCTGCTCGGCAACGCCGCCGAGGTGCTCCCGGAGCTGTTCCAGCGCGGCGTGCGCCCGGATCTGCTCACCGACCAGACTTCGGCGCACGATCCCCTGAACGGTTACTTGCCGGCCGGTTGGAGCGTCGAGCACTGGCTCGAGATGCGTGAGCGCGATCCGCAGACCGTGATGCGGGCGGCCAAGGCCTCGATGGCTGCTCACGTGCGCGCGATGTTGGAGTTCCACGCCGCCGGCGTACCCACCGTCGACTACGGTAACAACATCCGGCAGATGGCGCTGGAAGAGGGCGTGCAGGACGCGTTCGATTTCCCGGGCTTCGTTCCGGCCTACATCCGGCCGCTGTTCTGCCGTGGCATGGGACCGTTTCGTTGGGTGGCGCTGTCGGGAAATCCCGAGGACATCTACAAAACCGATGCCAAGGTGAAGGAGCTGCTGCCGCAGGAGTCGCACCTGCATCGCTGGCTGGACATGGCGCGCGAGCGGATCCGCTTCCAGGGCCTGCCTGCGCGGATCTGCTGGGTGGGTCTCGGCGATCGGCATCGGCTGGGAATGGCGTTCAACGACATGGTCGCGCGCGGGGAACTCGAGGCGCCGGTGGTCATCGGCCGCGATCATCTCGACTCGGGCTCGGTCGCCTCGCCCAATCGTGAAACCGAAGCGATGCGCGACGGCTCGGACGCGGTGTCCGACTGGCCGCTGCTCAACGCGCTGCTGAACACCGCGTCCGGCGCGACCTGGGTCTCGTTTCATCACGGCGGCGGCGTCGGGATGGGCTTTGCGCAGCACGCCGGCCTGGTCATCGTCTGCGACGGCACGGCGGCGGCCGCGCGGCGCATCGCCCGCGTGCTGTGGAACGACCCGGCCAGCGGCGTGATGCGCCATGCGGATGCCGGCTATCCCGAGGCGATAGCCTGCGCACGCGAGAAGGGGCTCGATCTGCCCGCAATCCTCGGCAATCCGCCATGAGCCGCCGGCGGCCGGGATGACATATCGCGCCGCGTTTGCGGCTGGATAAATGATGTCCGCGGCCGCGCTCTAGCTGCGTTATGTACGCATGCCGCCGCGGTCGATACGTCCTGAGAAATACACCTCGAAGCGGCGCTTGACTCGCAGCGCTCCTGCCTCGACACTTGCCGTTGTGATAAGGGCAAACCCGTCGAAAGGCGGGGACGCAAAGCCACCGGTCTTCGGGACGATCCCATGACGGCGGGGCTGCCACGATCGCGCGACAGGCGCATCGCTCGCTTCTCCCGCATGTCCTGAATCGCCGTCGCGCCGGGGCGTTCAACCGAGCGTCCAAGAGACATGACACCAGCGGAAAATCTGGCGCCGCTTCCGACGGACGGCGCGGCATCATCGGTGGAGCCCGCCGCCGAGGCGGGACCGTTCGTGATCAATCTGTGCTCCTCCAGCACCCCCATGGCGCTGCCGCGCGCGGACATGCCGGAGCTCAGCCGATTCAATTTTTTCGTGAGCCGCCGCTTCGAAGAAGGGCGTGAGCGCTTCCGGCTGCACATGGGGTTCTTCGCGACGCAGGCCGAGGCGGAGAGCTGGCTGGGCCTGGTGCGCGAGGTATACCCCGGCGCCTGGGCCGGTGAAGCACCCGGGAAGAAGCTGCGGGCCCGCGCGGTAGCCGCCGCCGAGGCACAGGCTGCGCAGGCGGCCGGCCCGCGGCCGCCTGCGCCCGAAGTGGAGTCCGTTGTTGAAATCGAGCTGGCCGCGGACGTCGAGACGATCCAGCCGGCACCGGCGCGCGCCGCCGCGCCGGCCGCCGAGGCGACCCCGGCCGTGCCGACGTTGCAACCTCCAGCGGGTCCCTCTGCCGCGCCGCCGGCTGCTGCGAAACCGGCCGCCGTGACGGCACCGGCGGCAGAGTCCAAACTGGGCAAGAGCGCCGAAGCCAAGCGTCCCCGAGTCGCGACCCCCGCGCCGCAGGCCGGCGCGAAGCCCACGGCGGCCCGTGCCGAGAAGGCGCCGGCGGCGTTGGTCGGCTCGAACATCAAGGAAGTCCTCGCCTCACTCGATCAGCCGTCTGCCACGACGGGCGCGCGGCGCCCGCTGCCCCTGCCGACTCCCGGTGTGGCGCTGACCGATGCGCAGACTCTGCAGTGCCTGGAGGGTGGTACACCCGGGTCGGCCAAGCCCGCGACGTTCGCGGTGCAACTGCAATGGTCGGTCCAGCCAATCAGCGTCGATAAGCTGCCGCCGCTGGCCATATTCAGCGCGTACAGCCTCTACTGCGTCGAGGGGAGCCGCGAGGGCCGCAAGTGGTTCGGGCTGCGGCTCGGATTTTTCAACGATCCGATCTCGGCCAAGCAGGTTGCCGCTTACGTTCGCTCCGAGTTCGTCTCGGCCGCCGTGGTTCCGGTCAGTGCAGAGGAGCGCCAGCGCGTCAGCGGCGACTCGAGCGCGATCCCGTTGCATGCGGCCGCAGCGAAGCGCCAGCGCGCTGACAACGAATTCACACTATTCGACGTCGAAGCGCCGGCGGCCGAACCGCAGCGACCCAAGGCGCCGGTGCGCGAGCTGCGGCCGATGGTGTCGCAGAAGCGATCGGGGGGCGGCACTCAAGTGCATGCGCGCGAGCCGCGCGGTCCGAAGACGTTGGAAGAGACTCTAGAGATCCTCGGTGCGAATGAGCTGACGATTGACGAGGGACGAGACGGCGCGACCGACGCCCGCGCGGGCGCGCTGTCCCGCAAGTCGGAGAGAAGCACGCCGTTCACCCGCCTGCTCGAGCGGTTGGGCGAGCGAGTCAGAAAGAACTGACGGTTACCGGCATCGCGCTTGCGCGCCCTGAGGCGTTTCGCGAACGCGCGGCGCGCGCCTGGGTGCGGTATCGGCCCATGTGCCGGCCGCAGCGCATGCCGAACCGCGGCTCATTTGAACAGCTTTGCGAGTTCCGCGCGCGTCTGCGCCACCTCGGCCGTGTTGGGCGCGGTGTACGCGCCCGGCCGCGGCTTGAAGAAATCGCAGAAGTTCGCCCGATCCTTTTCCCGCACTTCCTCGGCCGTGGGTTCCCGGCAATGCTTGGCGACGGACGTGTCGTAGTCGAGGCACATCCGGCATACGTGCAGCTCCGCCCGGCAGCTCGGGCATTCCTCCAGACGGCGCAGCGGCAGGGTCAGCGCCGCGAGCGATGCCCCGCATTTCCAGCAGACCAGATCGTGGCCCATGCCGCCACTGTACCTCAGGCGCGCGGGCAGCGCTCTGCCAGGAATGCCGCCAGCACCCGGCCGGTATGCGAACGTTTGGCGCTGCGCGCCACCACCGCCGGCGCTCCCTGGGCCACGACCCGGCCGCCATTTTCGCCGGCCTCCGGTCCCATGTCGACGATCCAATCCGCCTCTGCCATCACATCGAGGTTGTGCTCCACCACCACCGCGGTGTTGCCGGCGTCGACCAGGCGGTGCAAGACATGGATCAGCTTCTCGACGTCCGCCATGTGCAGACCGACCGTCGGCTCATCGAGAACGTAGAGCGTGTGGCGGGTCGTCGGCCGCGGTCCCGCGGCGGCCGGATCCCGGACTTTGGCCAGTTCGGTCACGAGCTTGATGCGTTGCGCCTCGCCGCCGGAGAGCGTCGGACTTTGCTGACCGAGGGTCAGATAGCCCAGGCCGACGTCCTGCAGCAGTTTCAGCGCATGATGAATACGCGCATGGGCCTCGAAAAACGGCACCGCCTCGTCGACGTTCATCGCCAGCACGTCGCCGATGCTCCGGCCGCGCCACAGCACCGCAAGCGTCTCGGGATTGAACCGCCGCCCGCCGCACACGTCGCAGAGCACCTTCACGTCGGGCAGGAAACTCATCTCGATGGTCTTGACCCCCTGGCCCTCGCACGCATCGCAGCGCCCGCCGGCCGTGTTGAACGAGAATCGGCTGGCCGTGTAGCCGCGCAGCCGCGCCTCGCTGGTGGCCGCGAAAATCCGCCGGATGTCATCCCAGAACCCGATGTACGTCGCCGGACACGACCGTGGCGTCTTGCCGATGGGTGTCTGGTCGACCTCGAGCACGCGCTCGAGATGCTCCAGGCCGCGCATGGCGCGGCAGCCGATCAGTTCGACGGCGCCGCGCCGGCCCGGTCCGCCGCGGCTCTTGCGATGCGTGTCCTGAGCCGCCCCGAGCAACCGCCGCAAGTTGGTATACAGAACATCGCGGGCGATGGTCGATTTGCCGGAGCCCGATACACCCGTGACCACCACCAGCCGGCCGAGTGGAATGCGCACGTCGCTGCGCACATTGTGCAGCGATATCTTCTCCAGGGTCAGATGCGGACAGTCTTGCCGTGTGCCGCGGCGGGGCTCGGCCGGGTGGGTCAAGGGATGGCGCAGGAAACGTCCGGTGATGGAGTGCGGATTGCGCATCAGCTCCCGAACCGTCCCCTCGCCCACGATCTGCCCGCCGAGTACGCCGGCGCCCGGACCGAGATCGAGCACGTGATCGGCGCGGCGGATGGTGTCCTCGTCGTGCTCGACCACCACCAGTGTGTTGTGATGTCTCGAGAGCTCGGTGAGCGAGTCGAGCAGGACCGCGTTGTCGCGCGGGTGCAATCCGATGGTCGGCTCGTCCAATACGTAACATACGCCTTGCAGGTTCGAGCCAAGCTGCGCGGCGAGGCGGATGCGCTGCGCCTCGCCTCCGGAGAGCGTGGGGGCGGAGCGCTCGAGCTGCAGGTAGCCGAGGCCGACCCGCTCGAGAAAGGCGAGCCGGGAGCGAATCTCGGCAAGCACGTCGCGCCCGATCTGCCGCTCGCGCCCCGAGAGCTTCAGCCGCGCGAAGAATTTGGCGGTGCGCCGCACCGGCTCCGCGGTGAGATCGGCGATGGAGCGGTCGCGAAACCGAACATTGAGCGCGACCGGATTGAGCCGCTGGCCGCGGCAGGCCGGACAGACCGGCGGCTCGGCCGCGAGCCAATCGTTCCATCCGTGCTCTTCTCCGGTCTGTTCGGCGTCGAATCCCGGCAATGCGACGCCGGTGCCGTAGCAGCTCTCGCACCAGCCGTGCTTGGAGTTGAACGAGAACAGGCGGGGATCGGGCTCGGCGAAGCTGCGTCCGCAGTCCGGACAAGCGCGCTTGGTCGAGAAAACCGTGACGCGCGCCGCGCCCGGCGTCAGCACGTGCACCACTCCCTTGCCGAAATCAATTGCGCGCGCCAGCGCATCATGCAGCAGCGTGTCGGTGCGCGAGCTGACGTCGATGTCGGCCACGGGCAGCTCGATGGTGTGCTCCTTGAAGCGTGACAGCCGCGGCCAGTGCGCGGTCGGCACAGTGACGCCGTCGACGCGCAGGGCTTTGAAACCCTTCTTGTGAGCCCATTTGGCCAGATCGGTGTAGTAGCCCTTGCGCGCCAGGACCAGCGGAGCGAGCAGCGCGATGCGCTTGCCGCGGTAATCGCGCAGCAGGCGAGCCGCGATCGAGGCGGTGCTCTGCGGCTCGATCGGCGCGTCGCAGTCGGGGCAATACTGGCTGCCGAGCTTCACGTACAGAAGCCGCAGAAAATGATAGATCTCGGTCAGCGTCGCTACGGTGCTCTTGCGCCCGCCGCGGCTGGTGCGCTGCTCGATCGCCACGGTAGGCGGTATACCGAAGATCGCGTCCACGTCGGGCCGGGCCGCCGGCTGGACGAACTGGCGTGCATAGGCGTTCAGAGACTCCAGGTAGCGCCGTTGACCTTCGTTGAACAGGATGTCGAAGGCGAGGGTCGATTTGCCCGATCCCGACACCCCGGTAATGACCGTGAACCGATTGCGCGGGATGCGCGCGTCGATGCTCTTGAGATTGTGCTCGCGCGCGTTGTGAATGACGATGTCATGCCGGGCGTCCCGTTCGATCGCGCCGTAGCGCGGGACCGGCTCGGCGATCGCCGCGCTCTCGGCGGCCGGCTCCCCGGCGAGGGCCCGCTCGTAGTCGACGAGGGCCCGTCCGGTGTGCGACTGCGCGTTGCCGCGCACTTCGGCCGGCGTTCCAGTGCACACCACGTGGCCGCCCGCGTCGCCGCCTTCCGGTCCGAGATCGATGATCCAGTCGCCGGCGCGGATCACGTCGAGGTTGTGCTCGATGACCAGCAGCGAATGGCCCGCGGCGAGCAGTTTGCGAAACGCGCCGAGCAGCCGGGTCACGTCCTGGAAATGCAGCCCCGTGGTCGGCTCGTCGAACAGAAACAGCTTGCCCTTGTGCGTCGTGCTCGAGAGCACGGAGCCGGCCTGCGCGAGGTGCCCCGCGAGCTTCAGCCGCTGCGCTTCGCCGCCGGAGAGGGTCGGTACCGCCTGGCCGAGCGTGACGTACTCCAGACCAACGTCGGCCAGCGGTGCGAGACGCTGGCATACCTCGCGGGAGTCGCTGAAGAACGCCAGCGCCTCGGTAACGGTCATCTCGAGCACCTCGGCGATGTTCGCGCGACGCCCGTCGGCACCTTCGCGGCGAATGTCCAGCACCTCGTCGCGGTAGCGACGCCCGTTGCAGTCCGGACATCGCAGATACACGTCCGACAGGAACTGCATCTCGACGTGCTCGAAGCCGTTGCCGCTGCAGGTCGGGCAGCGCCCGGTGCCCGAGTTGAAGCTGAACGTGCCGGCGGTGTATTTGCGCTCGATCGCCGACGGCTCGGCCGCGAACAGCGATCGGATGGCGTCGAAAGCGCCGACGTAGCTCGCGGGGTTGGACCGTGTGGTGCGGCCGATCGGGCTCTGATCGACCATCACCACGTCATCGATGAGCTCGGCGCCCGCGAGTGCCGCGAATGCGCCGGGCGCCTCGGTCGGCTTGCCGTGGTACTTCAGCAGAGCGGGGTAGAGAACGTCTTCGATGAGCGTCGACTTGCCCGAGCCGGACACCCCTGTCACACAGACCAGGCGCTTCAGCGGAATGCGCGCATCGATGCTCTTTAGGTTGTGTTGTGTGACGCCTCGCAGCTCCAGCCAGCGATTCGAGCGGGCCTCGGCCACGACCTCTGCGTCGGGCAGGTCGGGGGCCGCGCCGCGGATGTGCTCGCCGCGTGACGCCCGCTTCGCGAGGGCCGCGGCCGGGCGCCTGGACATCTCTCCCCGGGTATCGGATCCGCTCCGTGCGCCGGTGGCCGCGCGCTCGCCGCCGGCGCGGCGTCTGCCGCTCAGGTATTCCCCGGTGATCGAGTGCGCGCTGTGGCGGATCTCGCGCGGCGTGCCGAAGAAGACGATGTCGCCGCCGCGCTCGCCGGCACCCGGCCCGAGATCGAGAATCCGGTCGGCTTCCAGCATGATCTGCGGGTCGTGCTCCACCACCAGCAACGAATTGCCGGCATCACGCAGGCGCTTCATCACCGTGATCACCCGCTGCATGTCGCGCGGGTGCAATCCGATCGAGGGCTCGTCGAGCACGAACAGAGTGTTGACCAGCGAGGTGCCGAGCGCGGTCGTCAGGTTGATACGCTGGACCTCGCCGCCGGAGAGCGTGCGCGACTGGCGGTCGAGCGTCAGGTACCCCAGGCCGACGTCGCCGAGGTAGCCGAAGCGGGCGCGCACCTGGCTGAGCAGCAGGTCGGCGGCCTCATCGAGCGGCTTCGGGAGGTGCAGACGCTCGAAGAACTCGCGGGCGCGCTCCAGCGGCAGCAGCATGACATCGTGGACTGACAGACCCGGCAGACGCGCCAGCACCTCATCGCTCCACTCGGCGCCGCGCGGCCGGAACGGCGTGGCGCCGCCGAGCGCCGCCCGGGCCGACTCGTGATCGCCCACGCGCCACAGCAGGCCCTGGGTCTTCAGGCGCGCGCCGCCGCACGTCTCGCAGGGCGTATAGGCGCGGTAGCGCGAGAGCAGCACGCGCACGTGCATCTTGTATGAGCGGCTCTCGAGCCAGGCGAAAAACCGCCGAGCGCCGTACCACACGCCCTTGTTCCAATCGCCCTCGCCCTCGATGACCCAGCGACGCTGATCCGCGGACAGCTCGCGCCACGGCGTATCGAGCGGCACGCCGCGCTTGCGCGCGAACTTCTCCAGATCCTCCTGACATTCGCGATTGGACTGAGTTTGCCAGGGCCTGACCGCGCCGCCGCGCAATGTCTTGGCGTCGTCGGGCACCACCAGCCCATAGTCGATGCCGATGACGCGCCCGAATCCGCGACAGGTCTCGCAGGCGCCGAGCGGCGAGTTGAACGAGAACAGGCTTGGAGTGGGCTCCTGGTAGGACAGGTCGCACTCGGGGCAATGCAGGCCGCTCGAGTAGCGCCAGATCGCCAGGGTGTTGGGCGGATCGCTCTCGTCGGTCACACGGATGTTCACCTTGCCCCGCCCCACGCGCAGTGCCGCTTCCAGCGACTCGACGATGCGGCTGCGCTCGGCGCGCGCGGCGCGGAAGCGGTCCTGAACGACTTCGAGGACGATTTCCGGCCCGGGCGCGGCCTTTCGGCGCCGTCCGGCCGGACGCCGGGTTGCTGCGGCCGGGTCGGCCGGACGCTCGATGAAGCGGGTATAGCCCTGCTTCTCCAGCAGGGCGCGGACGTCGCTCTCCTGGAAGTTGGACGGTACGGCGACCGGGAACGTCACCATCAGCCGGGGATCGCCGGCCACCGCCGCTCGTGCGACGAAATCCGCGTGGATGGTTTCGGCGCTGTCGCGTCGCACCGGCTGGCCGCACCGCTGGCAATGGAGCGTCGCGGTCCGCGCGAACAACAGCTTCAGATGATCGTTGAGCTCGGTCATCGTGCCGACCGTGGATCGGGAAGTGCGCACCGGGTTGGTCTGATCGATGGCGATCGCCGGCGGGATCCCCGTGATCGCATCGACCTGCGGCTTGTCCATGCGATCGAGGAACTGGCGGGCATAGGGCGAGAACGTCTCGACGTATCGGCGTTGGCCCTCGGCGTAGAGCGTATCGAAGACGAGCGAGGACTTGCCCGAGCCCGAGACGCCCGTCACGACGATCAGCTCGTTGAGCGGCAAGTCGAGATCGAGGTTCTTCAGATTGTTCTGGCGTGCGCCGCGTACGCGGATGACGTCTCGAGGAGCGTCGGTCATTCCCTCATCCTGCGACGGTTCAACTCAGGGGGTACCGCGCGTGAATGGCGCACGGTCCCTTCTCATTCTACCGGAAAGCGCATGCAGAGGGCGGTATACGCCCGTCGCCGGGTGCGGGCATTTCGTACAGCATGCGGCGTTCCAGGGTACTGTACAAGAGACCGTGCGGATGACCTCGCCCCGCGATGATGCGGTGGCCTGAGGTGTGACGAGGAATCGGCCCGGGATGCCGTCTCTGGGGTCCCGCCGGTGTATGTGACCATGAGCCGCCGGGCGCCCCGCATCGACCGCGCGTGCGGCCCATGTTGTTGGAGATGGCGCGAGCGCCGACCGACGGGCATCATGGCGTCGTGACGTACCATCACCTCTTGCCACACCCGCGAGTTTCGCGTGGTCCTGTCGAGTCGATCACGGCTCGCGTGTTTGCGGCCCGATCCCAGGCTCTGACCCTGCAATTCGCCCTGCGGGGCGATTTGCGCCGCATCCGCATACCCTCTGAAGCGGACGGCGGACGGGCCGATGGGCTGTGGCGGCACACCTGTTTCGAGGCGTTCGTTCGCCGTGCCGATGCTCCGGGGTACCTGGAACTGAACTTCTCACCGTCGGGCCGATGGCAGGCGTATCAGTTCACCGCGTATCGTGAAGGCATGGCGCCGGCGGACTTGCCGCACCCCGCGTCGATCACCATCGGCCAGCGTGAGCGGGTGGACGCGGTACCCGAGGCCAAAGCCGCGCACGACGACGCGCTGGTGCTCGAGGCGCTGGTTCATCTGCCCGTCCCCGGTGCGCAGGCGGGGCCGGAGCTTCGCCTGGCCTTGAGCGCGATAGTGGAGGACGAGACGGGCGCCCTGTCATACTGGGCGCTGCGACATGGGCCGGGCCAGCCGGATTTCCACCATCCGGACGCCTTCGTCCTGACATTGGAGCAGATGTGAACGCGTCCGTTGCCCGGGAACGCATCCGACCTCGAGCATGAAATTCGGCATCGATCGTCTGCTCACCGAACCGGCGCTGCGCGCCTCCCTGAGGGGCCGCAGGGTGGCGCTGCTGGCGCACCCGGCCTCGGTCACCCGGGAACTGACGCACAGTCTCGACGCGCTGGCCGCGCTGGGTGACGTGCGTCTGAGCGCGGCCTTCGGCCCGCAGCACGGGCTGCGCGGGGACAAACAGGACAACATGGTGGAGTCGCCCGATTTCACCGACCCCGTGCATGGGATCCCGGTGTTCAGTCTGTACGGCGAGGTGCGCCGTCCCACCGCGCAGATGATGGACACCTTCGACGTGCTGCTGGTCGATCTGCAGGATCTCGGCTGCCGTGTCTACACGTTCGTGACGACATTGCGCTACGTATTGGAGGCGTGTGCGCGTCACCGCAAGAGCATCTGGGTGCTCGATCGGCCCAATCCGATCGGGCGGCCGGTGGAAGGCCTGAGCCTGCGGCCGGGATGCGAGAGCTTCGTGGGCGCCGCGCCCATGCCGATGCGCCACGGAATGACGCTCGGCGAGCTCGCGCGCTGGTTCGTTCACCTCCTGAAGCTCGATGTGGACTGTCAGGTCGTGGCCCTCGAGGGATGGAGTCCGGACGCGCCGCCCGGCCACGGCTGGCCGCTCGGACAGCGCGCCTGGATCAACCCCAGTCCCAATGCGCCCAACGTGTTCATGGCGCGGTGCTACCCCGGCACCGTGATGATCGAGGGGACATCGCTGTCGGAGGGGCGCGGCACGACCCGTCCTCTGGAGCTGTTTGGCGCCCCGCACTTGGACGCCGCGGCGCTGCTTGCCGCAATGCATGCCCTGGCCCCGGCGTGGCTGGCGGGCTGCCGGCCGCGGCCGTGCTGGTTCGAGCCCACGTTCCAGAAGCACAGCGGTACGCTGTGCTCGGGGCTGCAGCTGCACGTCGAGGATCCCGTCCATTATGACCATCCGGCATTCAAGCCGTGGCGTCTGATGGCGCTGGCGTTCAAGGCATTGCGCCGGCTGCGGCCCGACTATCCGCTGTGGCGGGATTTCGCGTACGAATACGAGCATGATCGGCTCGCAATCGATGTCATCACGGGGGGCGATCTGCTGCGCCGCTGGGTCGACGATCCGGCGGCCGAGGTGAGTGATCTCGATGCGTTGGCGGCCGCGGACGAGGCCGCGTGGCAGGACGAGCGGCGCGCCTTCTTGATATACTGATTTATTGCTGCGCGGGCAGCGTAGCTCACGCTCTGGCGGGTGGCCGCCCGCCGTCTCCCCGTTGCCCAACTGGTCCGCACGCGCGGCCGCTTGACGCCCCACCGGGCGCCGGATTCCACGGAACATGCAGACCGCACGCGACATCACGGGTTATCGCCAGCACTGGGCCGCGTGTCTGGGCACTGCGCCTTTCCTGCCCATGACGCGCGCCGAGATGGACGCGCTCGGCTGGGACAGTTGCGACGTCATTCTGGTGACGGGCGATGCGTATGTGGACCTGCCGAGCTTCGGCATGGCCATCATCGGGCGCGTGCTGGAGGGGCAGGGCTTTCGCGTCGGGATCCTCGCGCAACCCGATTGGCGCAGCGTGGCGCCGTTCGCCGAACTCGGCCGGCCCAACCTGTTCTTCGGCATCACCGCCGGCAACATGGACTCGATGGTGAACCGGTATACGGCGGATCGCCGGGTGCGCAGCGACGATGCGTACACGCCGGACGGCGTGGGGGGAAACCGCCCCGACCGGTCGGTGATCGTGTATGCGCAGCGTGTGCGCGAGGCGTTCAAGGACGTGCCCGTCATCATCGGCGGCATCGAAGCGTCGCTGCGGCGCATTGCGCACTTCGATTACTGGTCGGAGAAAGTCCGCCGCTCCGTGTTGCTGGACGCCAAGGCGGATCTGCTCGTGTACGGCAACGGCGAGCGGCAGGTCTGCGAGATCGCCCATCGCCTGGCGGCGGGCGAGCCGATTCATGAACTGACCGACGTCCGGGGCACGGCGTTCGTGCGCAAATCCGTGCCGTCGGGGTGGATTGAGATCGACTCGACCCATCTCGATGCGCCGGGCCCCCTCGAGCCGCACCCTGATCCCTATGCCATGTCGGCGCAGCGCCGGCCCGAGGCGGGCGCCGCGGCGCCGGACGCGCCCGCCGAGACCGTCGTGCGTTTCGAGCGCCGCGTCAAGAACGCCGACCGAGAGCGCAGCGTGGTCCGCATGCCCTCGTACGAGCAAGTGGCGGCCGATCCGGTGTCGTACGCGCATGCCTCGCGCATCCTGCATCTCGAGGCGAATCCGGGCAACGCGCGGGCGCTGGTACAGCGGCACGGCGACGTCGACGTATGGCTCAATCCGCCGCCGATTCCGCTGACCACGGCGGAACTGGACTGGGTGTATGAGCGTCCCTACCAGCGCACCCCGCACCCCAGGTACGGCGCGGCCAACATCCCGGCCTACAAGATGATCCGCTTCTCGGTGGCGATCCAGCGCGGCTGCTTCGGCGGCTGCTCGTTCTGCTCGATCACCGAGCACGAGGGCCGCATCATCCAGAGCCGCTCCGAGCAGTCGGTCGTACGCGAAGTCGAGGCGATCCGTGACCAGGTGCCCGGCTTCACCGGCGTCATCTCGGATCTCGGCGGACCGACCGCCAACATGTATCGCCTGGCGTGCCGTAGCCGCGAGATCGAGAGCGCGTGCCGGCGACCGTCGTGTGTCTATCCGGCAATCTGCCCCAACCTCGATACCGATCACGCGCCGCTCATCCGCCTGTACCGCAGCGTGCGTGCGCTGCCCGGCATTCGCAAGGTGCTGATCGCTTCCGGTGTCCGTTACGACCTTGCGGTCGAGTCGCCCGAGTATGTCGAGGAACTCGCCCGGCATCACACCGGCGGGTATCTGAAGATCGCGCCGGAGGCGGTCTCCGAGGGTCCGCTGTCACTGATGATGAAGCCCGGCATCGGCGCCTACGACCGCTTCAAAGCGCTGTTCGAGCGTTACTCGCGCGAGGCGGGCAAGGAGCAGTACCTCATCCCGTACTTCATCGCTGCCCACCCCGGCACTCGCGATGAGGACATGCTCGAGCTCGCGCTGTGGCTGAAGCGCAATGGCTTCCGCGCCGATCAGGTGCAGGCGTTCCTGCCCGCGCCGATGGCGAGCGCCACGGCCATGTATCACTCGGGCAAGAATCCGCTGCGGCGCGTGCGTCGCACCGGCGGAGACGTGCATGTTCCGAAAGGGCTGAAGGTGCGACGCCTGCACAAAGCCTTTCTGCGCTACCATGATCCCAACAACTGGCCGCTGCTGCGCGAAGCGCTGCGGCGCATGGGACGGGGCGATCTGATCGGCGGCGGCAAGGGTCAGCTCGTGCCGGCGTACCAGCCGGCGGGAGCGGGCGGCGACTCTGGCGGCAAGCTTTCCCGTGTCGGGTCACCGCGTGCGCCGCAAGATCGCCCGGGTACCCGGCGCCGCACGGCCGCCGGCCCCTTCCGTACCCAACACACGGGCTTGCCGCGCACTCCGCGCCGATGAGCTGCCCGCGCGGCCGCCGGGTGCGGATGGTCGGGGGTGCCCATCTGGCGACCGAGCTGGATCGGTACGCGCGTTACGCGAGGGCGCTCCGGCCGCGCATGCCTTGGCCGAGGTATCGTGCCGGGCCGGTGCCCCAGTCTCGCGCGTCGGGCACGGGTAAGAATTGCGGGCCGCGGTGCGGAGCGCGAGAATGCGCCTGAATCGCGCGTGCCATACACGACCGGTTGGAGTGCGCCATTGCGTTTCCAACGTGCCGCTGGTCAACAGCTATGAGTGATATCATGCGTTGCGCGACAACGGGGCGTGGCGGTGAAGTTTTGCGCCTATCCGGCCGACACTCACTCCCCGTCCGACATCGTTCGCCGGACGGAGGTGTTCCGGCGTTCGGTGGGTTGGCTGACGAAATACCTCCACTAGAGCGCGCATGAGCGATACCGCGTTGATCCTGCGGGCGGCGGCCGGAACCGATGCACCGACACTGGCGCAGCTGGCTGCGGAGTTCGGCTACCGGACCGATGCCGAAACCCTGCGCCAGCGTCTGGCGTTGCTGGCCGACCGGCCGGATCACGCCGTCTTCGTCGCCGAGCGGGGCGGGGGGTCGCCGGAGCCCGAAAACGGGGTGGCCGGTTGGATCCACGTCGGCCGGGTGATTTCGCTCGAGGGCGGGGAGGCCGCCGAGATTCTGGGCCTGGTCGTCGGTGCGCTCGCCCGCCGTGCCGGTGTGGGCCGGCAGCTGGCGCAGCGCGCGGAGCGGTGGGCCCGGGAACTCGGTCTTGAGCGGATCGTCGTGCGCTCGAACGCGCTGCGTACGGAGGCGCACTTTTTCTACCCCGCGCTCGACTACGGTCTCGCCAAGACGCAGCGCGTGTACGTCAAGCCGCTCGAGCGGTAGATCGTCTTCTGAGGCGCGCCCGGCCCCTTGCGCGGGGACGTGTGCGGCTCGGCGTGCAGGTGGTGGACGCAAGTTGCCCGGTCGGGGCGCAAGAGGATAATGAATCGCCATATGAAAGCGTTGCTGCCCGCGCTGATGCTGTGGCTCGCCGGAGGGCTCGCGACGGCTTGGGCGGCGGTGCCGGCCGCTCCTGCGGCCCCTGCGCGCACGGCGATCGGACTGGATCTGAGCGGGGCCATCGGACCGGCGAGCGCGCGATATGTCGTCCGCGGCCTGCGCACGGCGGCCCGGCGAGGGAGCCCCTTCGTCATTCTGGAGATCGACACTCCCGGGGGGCTCGAGACGTCCATGCGCGAGATCGTCAAGGCCATCCTCGCCTCGCCCATGCCCGTGGTGGGCTACGTCGCCCCGTCGGGGGCGCGCGCCGCGAGCGCCGGAACATACATTCTGTATGCCTGTCACATCGCGGCCATGGCCCCGGCCACGAATCTCGGGGCGGCCACGCCGGTGAGCCTGGGCGGCTCGACGCCGGCCCCGCCGACGGGCAAGGGCCGCGCGAGCGGGCCGCCGATGAGCGCCGAGCAGCGCAAGATTCTCAACGACTCGGTGGCCTACATCCGAGCGCTGGCCGAGCTGCGTGGCCGCAACGTCCAGTGGGCCGAACAGGCGGTGCGGGGCGCGGCGAGCCTCCCGGACGAGGATGCGCTGCGCGCGCACGTCGTCAACCTGATCGCCCCCGATTTGCCGAGCCTGCTCTCGCAGTTGAACGGCCGCAGGGTGATCGTGCGTGGACATCCCGAAACGCTCGACACCACGGGCGTGACCGTGGCATGGCTTCGGCCGGGATGGCGGACGCGTGTGCTCGCGGTCATCACCAATCCGATGATCGCCTACGGACTGCTGCTGATCGGCATCTGGGGGTTGATCTTCGAGGGCTTCCACCCCGGCGGCGTGCTGCCGGGGGTCGTCGGCGTGATTTCGCTGCTGGTGGCGCTGTTCGCCTTTCAGCTGCTGCCGACGGATTTCGCGGGACTGGCGCTGATCGCGGTCGGCTCCGCGATGATGGCCGGGGAGTTTTTCTTTCCGACCTACGGTTCGCTCGGGCTGGGCGGCCTCATCGGGTTCGTCGTCGGCTCACTGATCCTGTTCGACGCGGGGGTACCGGGTATGTCCATCAGCCGCGCCTTGATCGGCGCGATCGCAACCGTCGGGGGACTGATCGTCCTCGGCATCGTGTATCTTGGCACGCGCGCCCTGCGCCGGCCGTCGGCGATCGGCGTCCAGGCCATGATCGGCGGCACGGTGGAGGCGGAGGAAGACATCAGCGGCGGCGCCCGGGGCCGGGTCCGCTACGGCGGAGAACTTTGGAACGCCGTCGCTGCCTCGTCCCTGCTGCGCGGCCAGCGCGCACGCATCGTGAAAGTCGAGGGTCTACAGTTGTGGGTCGAGCCGCTCTAAAGCGCGGCATTGCCGGGAGAGTCCCATGCCAATCTTCATGATCGTCGTCGTCGTGCTGATCGCGCTGCTCGTGATCAGCTCCGTCCGAGTCCTGAACGAATATGAGCGGGCGGTCATGTTCACGCTCGGCCGCTTCACGGGCGTGCGCGGGCCGGGTCTGATCATTCTGTGGCCCGTGATCCAGCGCATGACCAAGGTGGACCTGCGGGTCATCGTGCTCAACATCCCAAAGCAGGACGTCATCACCCGCGACAACGTATCGGTGAAGGTGAACGCCGTGGTCTACTTCCGCATCGTCGATCCGGCCAAGGCCATCATCCAGGTCGCCAACGCCTGGGACGCCACCAGCCAGGTGGCGCAAACCACGCTGCGCTCGGTGCTCGGCCAGCATGAGATGGACGAACTGCTCGCGCAGCGCGACAAGATGAACGCCGACATCCAGCGCATCCTCGACGAAAACACCGAGGGCTGGGGGATCAAGGTCACCAG